>DATEFT010000620.1:0-6742 GCA_035280505.1 Blastocatellia bacterium
GGAGCGCAGGAAGGTCGGAGCTTCGAAGCCACGCGTTCCCGCCACCGCCACATCTTCATCGACGGGCTGGTCATCGTCATTGGGATTGAGATCTAAGCTGTAGATTCCATCGCTTTCGACCCCGATTCCGCCCGCCATCTGGCCATTCTTGTAGATCGCCGCGCTGCCCGGGTCACCGGCGAGTCCAAGCGGCAGAGCCGCCTGGCGAACGTCGGAACACGGGAGCTGGGAGAACTGCACGCCGAAGAGCGCGCCGCGCTCAACACCCGGAACGCCGGGAGGCAGATGCTCCTGAACGATGAAGCTGGCCGTCCGGCTGCTGATCGCGCTGCCGGTGTTCGTGCTGAAGAACGCCGCCGTGCCCGCCTTGGAAATGGCCGCGAGCTGTGACGGAACCTGAAGATTTATCAGGCTATCGGGATCGGGACCTTTGCCGGGCGAAACGATGGTCGTCAGGGTGGGCGCGCCGTTCATCTGGAAGACGCCCAGCGGATTGCCTTCGCGATCGACGACCGCGATCGTGCTCGGCCGACCGAGCTGCTGCGCTCTGACCGCCGCCTGGACCAGGAGGGTTTGAACATCGCTCACGCTCAGGGCGTTCGGCTGATTGGCCGGAGTCGCACCGGCGAAGTTGACCGTGAAGGAATTGCTGGTCGAGTTATCGGCAATCACGGTCACCGACACCATCCCGCTCTGCACATTCGAGGGAACCGGCACGTTGATCTGATCGAGTCCGAGAAATTGGCCTTGCGCGCCGGCAAAGCTCATCGCATTAACGGGCATGCCGTTGACCGTCACCGGCACGACGATGCCGCCGAAATTCACGCTGACGTTGCTGGCATTCTGAAATCCGGTGCCGAAGATCGAGAGGATGGTCGGCCGGAAGGGCGGAAAGACGATGACGGGAACCGCGTTCGCCATCGGGCCAAAGATATTCTGAAAATTCCGGCCGCCGTCATAAGAGACGGACGCCGCAGCCACGCCGGTCCCGCTGGCATTGGCGGTAAAGATTCCAGCTCCGGAATTGAGGATGTTCAGTGATCCGGTCTGAGTGGCGATCGGACTCACGACCGTAACCGTGGCCGCTCCGACTGCCGCATTATTCGGGATCAGATAGTTGACCTGCAACGCTGAAACAAAGAACAGCGGCGCGGGGAATGACGTGCCGTTGGCATCTACAATCGTAACCGATGTTCCTGCCAGATTGGTGGGCAACGGCAGTGAAGTTGCGCTTGCAGTCATAGTGGCCAGATTCGTTCCAAAAGCGGCGACGATCGACCCACGAGCGGTTAGACCAGAGTAGCTGGCCGAATTGACGGTCGTGACACCTGCCTGTACGGCAGTTGCTTTGACGGCTCCAACTCGGCCGTAAAGACGTGGCGTCACAATCGCGGCAATTAAGAGGATGGCTACAAACGCAGAAATAGTAATACGATTGACTAGCCCGTAGTGTTGACTCATCTTCGTAACCCTCTGAGATGTTATCGAAATATACTCTTGAACCTCGGGGCGCGGTTTAAAAGATTGGCTTCAAGCGGGAGAACGGCCGAAAATATAACCTTATACTATAGATGTCTGCAAGCGAAAAATAAGTAGACCATTCTCATTAGCTTGATTAGGAAGTTTAATTAAAACACCGATTGACTTCCCTCGAAGAGCTATGATACTAACCTACCTACCTTGGAAATTCAGACCCGGTCACGGTCTGGTGGATTGTCGAGCCGATCTCATTCTGGTTTTCTAATGCCCCGGCGTTGCCTGTGCTTACTTCGTTCTCTGTCGCCAGTTTTCCCCTAAGTATGAGGCCAACATTTATTGGAGGCGGAAAAGTGCGAATTAGTCTTATTTCAATGTGTATTCTCTTAACGTTATGCGCGGCGGTGGCCAGCGCACAACAGACCTCGGAAGATTCGAGACAGATGGCCAATCAGTTGGCGGAACAGATGGCGAAGCGGTTGTCGCGGCAGCTCCCAACCGATCTCTCCAGCTTGTCCATGGTGCCTAAGGATTCAGTTACACCATCATCTGCCGGGGCCTCAACTCAAGGTCAAGCTCCTGCTTCAACTCAACAACCCTCGGGTCAGACTCCACCTCAACCCGATGAAGAGCAGGGCGTCAAACCTAAGCTCAAGCTGCCTGATGATAAGCCGCTGGGAGCAGTTCCTAAATCGAGAGATGCTCGGGATACGATCCCCGAGGATGCCGATTTTCTGGAAGTCAAAGACCGCTGGCGTTTGGGTGTTCCGGAAGACCCTCGTTTCCGCAAGGGAAATGTTTTCAATCCCTACCGGCAGAACGTGTTGAAGGGCGACTATCCGATCATGGGGAACGACATCTTCATGAACGTTCAGTTCACCATCGAATCGACCGCCAACATCAACACCGTGCCGACCTCCCAGGCTCTCTCCTCCAGAAACTCGGGTGGTTTTGAATTCTTCGGAAGAGGTCGGACCGACAAGGTCAACTCTTATCTCTTCGCCTCCGTCGAGATGTTCAAAGGCGCCGCCTCCTTCAAGCCGGTCGACTGGCGCATGAAGGTCAGCGTGGCGAGTAACATCAACTATCTCGGAGCGCGCGAGAATGGTATTACTAATATCAGTTTCCGCGAAGGTATTCAGAGGCAGAAGAACTTCACGGCGATTAACGAAGTCTTCTTCGAGTATCGCATGGGTGACACCCCGAAATTCTTCCCCTTCCTGCGCGGTGCGGGGAGCAAGGGCGGTCAATCGCCCGAATACGATACCACTTCGATCCGGGTCGGAATGCAGGAGTTCAATGCTGATTTCCGCGGCTTCCTCTTTAAGGATACTAACCTGGGAGCCCGGATGTTTGGTAACTTCCACAACAACCGGTATCAGTACAACCTGATGCACTTCAACATGCTGGAGAAGGAGACCAATAGCGAGCTTAACATCTTCCAACCCAGCCGGACGAACTTCCGCGATCAGCAGGTCTACATCGCCAACGTCTATCGCCAGGATACTTTCGTCCTGGGCTACACGATGCAGGGGCTGCTGGCCTACAGCAACGATAACGGTCGTGGTGGTGACGACAACTTCGGACCGACCGGTTTCGAGCTCGACAGCAACAACGTTCCGATCCGTCCCTTGATCTCGGGTCAGGGATCCAGAACCCACAAGGTTCGGAGCGGATATATTGGTGTCAACGGCGACGGCCACTTCGGACGCTACAACATCACTCACTCCTTCTATCAGGCGATCGGGACCGACGCCTTCAACTCGCTCGGTTTCAATCGTGCGGTCAACCGGACCGGACGCCAGAGGATCAATGCCCAGATGGCGGCGGCGGAGTTCTCGATCGATTTCGATTACCTCCGGTATCGCATCGCCGGGTTCTATACCTCGGGCGACAGCAATCCGTATGACGGCACGGCGCGAGGGTTCGACACGATTCTCGATCATCCCAACTTCGCGGGCGGGAAGTTCAGCTTCTGGAACTCCCAGGGCATCAAGCTTTCGGGCGCTCCGACGATCTCCTTCGTCGAGCCGTTCAGCTTCATCCCGAGCCTTCGGACCAGCAAGATCGAGGGTCAACAGAACTTCATCAACCCCGGGCTGACGCTCTATAACACCGGGATCGATGCGGACCTGACTCCGAAACTGCGCGGGTTCATCAACTATAACTACATCCGCATGAACGAGACCAACGTCCTGAAGATCCTGCTCAACCAGACCAATATCCGTCGCGAGATCGGACATGATCTGGGAGTCGGTTTCATCTATCGGCCGCTCTTGAGCGAGAACATCATCTTCACCGGGGGGACTTCGACCCTCAGGCCGGGACGCGGGTTCACCGACATCTTCAAATCGAATTGCAGCGGAACTCCGCAAGGTTGTGGTTCTAATTCGCCGACACTTTTCGCCACATTTTTGACAATGAAGTTGACTTACTAAAATCCGGGTTGTGCGCGAGCAGCGTAGCAAATCGGCGAAGATTTTGCCGCCTCCTGTCCACAGGGGATTGGACAGTTTCGACAGGGTCCTGACCGATTTGCTTCGCTGCTCTCACCGCAACCAGGATTGAGGTCTGCCCGGCCGGGCAGACTGAAGTTTTATCAACACCTCCGAGGTAGTTGCCTCTTCTCCCCTTGGGCATTGGCCCTCGCGACCGATTCGTGGGTGTAGTTACTGCAGCGCCTGTAATAGACGCAATCCCCCACAGTTAAACTTGCTGTGATTTAAAAAAGGTCAGAGCTATGAACCAAGTGAGTAGAGTCAAGAAAATAAAAATAATTTTTCTGGCATGCCTCGTCTTTGCCCTAGTGGTGAGTTTGCTGGTATCGGATCCTAAGACCGAGGCTACCTCATCAAAGGCTTCGGACGGGTTTGGCCATGAACAAGGTCAGGCCGCTCAGGAGGCTAAACCAAAAGAACAAACTCCACCACAGCAACAGCCAACACCTAAGCGGGAGATGTTGGGTGTTAAAAAAGGTAAAGCCCTGGCTGGCAGTGCTGGGTGTGTGGTTTGCCATATCAACTCCGAGTCGATGCACCTCGACGGTGACGACGAACTGGGCATCTCCTGCACGGATTGCCACGGCGGTAACGCCAAAGAGTTCATCGACAAGGATCGGGCGCACGTTCTCTCGAGCCAACAAGAGCTCTTCAAGATTGGAGAGTCGAACACTCCTGAGAATGTCTTCGCCAAGTGGAACAGAGAGAAGGATTCTTACATCCGCTTCATCAATCCCGGCGATTTCCGTGCCGCCGATCTGGCCTGCGGTCAATGCCACGATCGTGAAGTGATCTGGATGAAGAAGAGCATGATGACCCACGGCGGAATGCTGTGGGGCGCGGCGCTCTACAACAACGGCGCCTACCCGCTCAAGGATACTCGCTTTGGTGAAAGCTACGGTAAGGACGGTCGAAGCCAGATGGTTCTGACCCGGCCGACTCCGACGCCCGAAGAGACCTTGATGAAAGGAATTCTGCCCTATCTGATGCCGCTGCCTCGGTTCGAGATCATGCAGCCGGGCAACGTCCTGCGCGTGTTCGAACGCGGCGGCGAACTGAAAGGCCTGCCTTCGGATGTCGGCAGCCCCAGTGGATTCGAGCTGGGCGGCAAGCCGGAAGATAAATTGAGCGACCGCGGATTCGGGACCAGATTGAGAACCGACCCGGTCTTCCAGGGATTGCAGAGGACGCGACTGCTCGACCCGCTGCTCTCATTCCCGGGAACCAACGACAATCCGGGCGACTTCCGCAACTCAGGTTGCACGGCCTGCCACGTGATCTATGCCAACGATCGCGATCCCAAACATTCGAGCAGCTTCGCGAAGTATGGGAACATGGGGTTCACTTCGACCGCCGATCCCACGATTCCGAAGGGCGAGAAGGGCCATCCGATCAAGCACCAGATGACCAACGGAATTCCGTCGAGCCAGTGTATGACCTGCCATATGCATCCGGGCGGCAACATGGTGCTCGGATACTTCGGTATGACCTGGTGGGACAACGAGACCGACGGGCATTTGATGTACCCTGAGAAGCAGCCGGCCTTGAGTCCCGAGCAGATGGAAGAGATTCAACAGCGCAATCCTGAGGGTGCAGCCGTTCGCGGCAAGTGGGGCCAGGATCGGACCTTCCTCCAAAATATTTGGACCGAGATCAATCCGAAGGCTCAGCACACTCAGTTCGGCGACTTGCACGGTCATGGTTGGGTCTTCCGGAACGTCTACAAGACGGACCGCAAGGGCAATATGCTGACCTCGAACGGCAACAAGATCAAACCGGACGATCCGGACAAGTTCAAGAAGGCCGTTCACATGGAAGACGTGCACCAGAAGATGGGCATGCACTGCGCCGATTGCCACGTCAGCACCGACGTTCACGGTAACGGTAACATCTACAACGAGCCGCGGGCGGCGATTCAGATCGATTGCGTCGATTGTCACGGGACGATCAACACGGCGGCCACGCTCAAACTGACCGGACCTTCGGCCGGCACTGCCCGGTACAAAGGCAAGGTCATCACGGTCTCCAGCGATCTGACCAAGATCAAGGTTCGTGACGATCGCGGCCGTCTGATCCCGATGTTCCAAAAGGGAACGGCCGAGCGTCCGCTCAAGAAGAAGACTCCGGACGGTAAGGATGTCGAGTTCAAGGGTGGCGAGATCATTCAGAACTCGATCGTCGAAGCCGGCAAGTGGTGGCGCGTGGTCCAGACGGTCGACACCGTAACTCCCGGCAAGAAGGATTACAGTTCGGCTTCGGATTGGGCCAAGACGGTTCAGCGCGATAACAAGACCTGGGGCGACAACAACGCGGACGATAAGAAACTCGCCCACGCCAACAGCAACATGACTTGTTACTCGTGCCATACCTCGTTTACAACCAGTTGTTTCGGTTGTCACCTGCCGATGAAGGCCAACAAGCAGAAGGACATTTTGCACTTCGAGGGCAAGGAGAGTCTGCGCAACTATTCGCAGTACAACTTCCAGACCCTGCGAGACGATGTCTTCATGCTCGGCAAGGACGGGACGGTGACCGGTCACCGCGTCGCTCCGAGTCGTTCGACCTGCGCGATCCTGGTCGGATCTCAGAACCAGAACCGCGAGTGGCTCTATTCGCAACAGCAGACCATCTCCTCCGAAGGATACGCCGGGACGGCCTTCAGTACCTTTGTGCCGCACACGGTGGGCACCTCGGATACGAAGGTCTGTACCGACTGCCACATCTCGAAGGCGGGGGATAACAACGCGGTCATGGCCCAGTTGTTGATG
>DATEFT010000621.1:0-3452 GCA_035280505.1 Blastocatellia bacterium
GCGCCGGTCATGAGACTGTCGCGCAGCAGATAATCGAAGCGATCGACATCGAGTTGCGACGAGACCAGTTGCCCGACGAAATCGGGCCGATAGCGATGGTCGATGGCGGCGATCACCTTCTCCGGCAAGCCCGGATCGAAGTCGGCGAGCGCCTGATGAATCTGGGTCGAGGGGTCCGCGATGATCCGCATGGTCCAGCGCTCGTGGTTCTGCTCCAGGACCTTTTCGATGACGTGGGAGAACGGACCGTGACCGACGTCATGCAGAATCGCCGCCGTGCGAGCCACCACGCGCGCCTCGTCGCTGATCGAGTAACGACGGCCGAGATGATCCAGCACCCGGGTCATCAGATGCATGACGCCCAACGAATGGGTAAATCTCGAATGCTCGGCCCCCTGGTAGGTGTACAAGGCCAGGCCGAGTTGCTTGATGTATCGCAGCCGCTGAAACTCCGGAGTGTTGATCAGCCGAATCAGCAACGCGTCATCCGCGCGGTCCTCGGACAGCGCAATGATGTTGTGCACCGGATCCCGATAAATGCGTTCCATAATTTCCACATCTCTAGACTGTTTGCATAAGCCTGGTCAGCAACGCCGCGCGGAGCGGAAGATCGGCGATCAAGATCTGCTCATGTTCGGCGTGGGCGCCCGCGCCGTCAACCCCCAGGCCATCCAGAGTCGGGACGCCCAGGGCCGCGGTGAAATTCCCGTCGGACCCGCCCCCGACCGCCTGTTCGCGGAGCTCAAATCCCAGTTCCGCCGCCAATCCCCGGGCGTGTTCAAAGAGCGCGAGGTTCCGCTCCGATCGCTCCATCGGCGGGCGATTGATGCCGCCGGTGATCTCCAGTTGCGACCCGGGCAGCACCGGGCTCAGTTGGCGAATGGCGGCCACGATCCGCGCTCCGTCTTCCGGTCTCCAGAACCGTAGATCGACCTGCGCCGTCGCCTCCGCCGGGATCACGTTCGAGGCCGTCCCTCCGCGAGCGAGCCCGACACTGACGGTCACGCCCTGCTGATAATCGTTGAGCGCATTCAGCCGCAGGGTCTGGTGCGCCAGTTCGACGATAGCATTGACCCCTTGCTCCGGATCCAGGCCCGCATGAGCGGCCCGGCCGATCGCCCGGACCGTGAACCCGCCGATGCCCTTGCGGCCGGTCTTGACGATCCCGCCGGTGATCGGCGGTTCGAGCACCAGGGCGGCCGCGGCGTTCCGCGCCTCCTCCTCGACCAACGGCCGTGAGGTCTGACTGCCGATCTCCTCGTCACAGGTCAACAGCAGGTGGATCGGCCTCAGCGTCGTCAAATTTAACGACTTGATGGCCCGCAGTGATTCGATGGCAATCGCGATGCCGGATTTCATATCGAAGATGCCGGGTCCATGCGCCCGCCCCTCGTCCGTGACCCGAAACGGCAATCGCGCCAGCGTTCCGACCGGCCAGACGGTATCGAGATGGCCGATCACCAACAGCGGCGTAGCAGTTGGATCATGCCCCAAATTAAATCTCGCTCGCAAATGGGTCCCATATCCGGCCTCCGGGATCAATTCGATCTCCCCGTCCAGCCCCTCCAGATGGGCCGCCACCGCGCGCGCCAATCCGTTCAGGCGCGCCTCCTCGCGCGAGGTGCTCTCTTGCTCAACTAATTCCTTAATTAGTTGTAAAATTGAGTCTTGCCTGTTTTTGAGATAGCTGGATAATGAAGACATATAAATGGAGCCAGATAGAAGACATATATCGGTTTCACGCAGTTTGACAAAGCATCCGAATCATGCACAATACCTTATCATCTGACAAGTTCTTGGAAGAACCGTTGGCACAGCATTAACCATAGCTCCGTACAGATTCCAATTCTCGTATTCCTCGTTGATCGTGGATCGAAAAAGTCGCCCACAGTTGGAAGGATCGAAAGCGCGGAGGCAGTAGAAAAGTTCTGGAATCCCGCAACAGAACGGGGGTTTCCGGTGTCAAATACAAAGCGCAGCTAGCTGGTTATTCTAGAGAACAAAAAGGGTCAAGTCAGGCACCGTCATGACTGGCGACTCTGAGACGCTGGAAGAATTCTGAGAGCTGAAAGAATTCTGAATGAAGACCGAAGACTGAAGACTGTGGAGGATCAATCTGATATGAAAAAGTTTAGCCTAATAATTTCCGCGGCAATGTTTCTGGGCGTGATGGTGGGCTCTCACACCACCATTTTCGCGCAAGATCAGGCTGAATTTGAACGCACCTGGTATGACACTTGCTATACCAAAAAAGACAATGACAAATGCTACCAGCAGTCGAAAGAGCTGGTGGATAAGTACGCGAGCAGTCAGTATGCAGAGAACGCCAAGCGGAACATCAAGAATTACGAGTACAACAAGTCCTTAGAGAAATTCAACACCGAATTAAGGGCGTTTTATACTCCGCCGCAAGATTCGAACAAGCTCGAGAAGCTCTTCTCGGCGGGCGAGGAGTTCATCAAGATTGAACCGGATCAACAGAATCCCTACTACCTGTTTGTCGTGGGACAGATCGCGTTGGCGGGCCGGATCCCGGCCATGACCCAGAATTATAAGAATCTCGATCGGGTGAAGATCTACTCCGAGCAGGCGATCACCGCTTTCGACAAAGCGACGTCGGCTCCGGAGAAGTACAAGAAAGAGTACGGCGACTATGTCGACCCGATCCGGGACCAAGTCAAAGCCAATCTTAACCAGTATCTCGGCTATTATATCAATGAGACCAAAGGCGACCCGGAACAGGCGCTCGCCTATTTGACCAAAGCGACGCAGGTCCGGGGCAAGGACGGCACGGGCTGGAAGGATCCGTTCACCTATTTTCTGCGCGCCAACATCTACAGCAAGCAGTACGAGGCTTTGCGCGCGAAATATGACGCGCTCTCGGACGATCAGAAGACCGGCGACACCGGCAAGGATCTGCTCAAAGAGGTCAACCAGTTGCTGGACGTCAAATTGATCCCGGAGCACGCGCGAGTGATCGCCACGGCGACGACGCCCGAGACCAAGAGCTACAAGGATGCCGCGTCCGAACTGTTCAACGCGTTCTGGAAATTCCGTACCGATGCGCCGGAGAAGGCTCCGGCCTACATCAAGAGCTTCGAGGCCGATCCGACCGTGGCGGGACCGCCGGTCCCGGTTAAATCGGACACCTCTGACGCAGGCGCGCCGGCCGCCCCGATCACCACGGCCAGCACCGGAGCCAAACTGGCGACAGGAACCAGTACGGCGGCTCCCGGCAGCACCAAGACGACAACTAATGGCAACAGTAAATCTAAAACTAGAAGTGGCAAGCGCGGCCGCAAAGGTTGAAAATCACCTGTCTGGACCGACCTTTGCTTCCGGTCATCCGATGGCGGTTGAAAAATCAGCGGCGCTTCGAATGAAAGCCAGCTCTCGCCACCGAGTGCTGGCTTTCGCTGCCCTCAGAGAGATGGCATACAATGATCCTTGAA
>DATEFT010000622.1:0-6840 GCA_035280505.1 Blastocatellia bacterium
ATACTCTGTTGCGAGCCATCGAGAAGGGCGCGCCGGAGACCTTCAAAGTCAAGTTGCGGACCGTGCAGGCCCAGATCGCCTATGCCGTGGCGCGCAAAGCCGTCAGCGAAGATTTCAAGGACTTCTTCGATGCGGCGGTCGAGAAGGTCCTGAAGAACCGGGACGAGCAGTCGTTGAGAAACTCTCTGCACCATTTTGCCCGCTTCTTTGAAGCCTTCTATGCCTATTTCTACTATCAGATCGAAATGGACCGGGGCCATCAAGGAGGCAAAAAGAGATGAGCCAATTTAAAGCATCGGTGATGATCCGCGGTAAGATCGAATGCCTCTCCGGCCTGCACATCGGCGGTTCAGGCGGCGGCTTTCAGATCGGCGGAATCGAGAATTCCGTGGTTCGCAACCCGATCGACGATTTCCCCTATATTCCCGGGTCCTCACTGAAAGGCAAGATGCGGTCGCTGATGGAGTGGGCGCTGGGCCGGATCGATCCGCAGGGCCGGGTCTATGAGAACTCGCCCCACCCGCAGGACGATGAGATCCTGAGAATCTTCGGAGCCTCGGCCGAGCGGGAGCGGCGGGCCGGACCGACGCGGCTGCTCGTGCGGGATGCGGTGCCGGACATGGTGACCAGAGAACTGATGCAACGGTTGGAATCGGAACAGGGGCTCCCGAAGGTCGAGATCAAGACCGAGATCAGCCTCAACCGGATTACGTCGAGGGCCGAGTCCGGTCCCCGCCAGGTCGAGCGCGTGCCGGTCGGTTCGCGGTTCAATTTCGGGCTGGTCTACGGAATCTATGAGGTGGACGGTCTGAGGGTCCATGACGTCGACCTTCTGGACCGCGTCTTCTGGGCGCTCCGGCTGGTTGAGGATTCGGCGCTCGGCCGCAGCGGCTCGCGCGGTTACGGGCAGGTCCGGTTTCACCTGGGCTCCACGGTGATCAGGACGCTGGTCGATTACCAATCCGGCGCTTCCCAGCCCTCGGGTGATGAGACCGAGTTGAGCGAATTGACTCCATTGGATCAATTCTCGCAAGAGGCGGTCAACAAGCTCAAAGCCGAACTGTGGAACCAGATCCGACCGGCGCCGAGGCCCCGGATCCAGCCTCCGGCTCCCAAGGCGGAGGCTCCCAAGGCGGAGGCTCCCAAAGCGGAGGCTCCCAGGGCGGAGGCTCCGGAAGTGCCGGCTCCGGAAGTGCCGGCTCCGGCAGATGCAACTCCGAGAGAGGCGGCTCCGGAGGTGGCCGAGACGCAAGCGGAGCCGGGGGAACCATCGGCATGATCGTTTATCTCAAACCGCGTGCCCCGTTCGCTCAGAGCGCTCCGCGTTCCGATACTCTCTTCGGGGCGATCGCCTGGGCGATTCGATTGCTGTATGGTGAAGGTGAATTGCTCCGCCTGCTCGAACAGTTCGATCACGCCATCGCGGCGCAATCCTCGCCGCCGTTTTTGATCAGCTCGCTCTTTCCCTTCGTCGAGTCCGGGAACGGCGACGAGCGCGAGGCCCGGCGGACTCTCTTTCTGCCGCGGCCGCTGCTGGCCTCTAACTTCGATCCGGCGCTCGATGACCGCTACGCCCATCGCCTTTTCAAAAAATTGAACAGTGCGCCCTGGATGTCGCAGAGCGTCTTCGAGGCCCTCGCCAGGGGCGAACTGGGAGAGTTCGAGCTCTGGACACAACTTTTGACGAATCCGGCCGGCTCATATCGGCTGCACGCCGGAGCGGTCGTGAAGGCGGAAGAGATCGGAGCGGTGCGAAACCTGGACTCGCTGATTGTGACCGGCGAATCCGCCCGCCACTCAATCGATCGCCTCTCGGCAGAAACCGATTCCGGCGATTCCGGTTCGGGCGAACGGTCGTTCCATGCTCCTTTCGCCTCGGCGCGGGCCGGTTCGAAAGAGCGGACGGGATTCTTCTTCCTGATGGAGCCCTGGCCGGAAGTGGTCGAGACGCTCAAGGCCGCGCTGCGCTTTCTGGGCGATCGCGGTTTCGGCGGCGACGTGAGCGTCGGACGCGGTCATTGCGAAGTCGAATTCGATGATCGAGACGCGACGTTCGGGCCTCAGGAAGGGGAACGACTGGTCTTGCTCTCCTTACTCCATCCGAGCCCGGCCGATCGCCGGCATTTTGCCAGCCGCCAGCACGACTGTTTCGCCCGCCTGGAGCGGCGCAAGGGGTTCATCGAGTCGGGCCTGGCGGCCGAGGCGACGCCAGTCCGGAAACCGACGCTCGTCATGTTCGCCGAAGGCGCGACTTTTCCGAGGGACGGCGAACGCCGGCTTTACGGCTCGCTCTTCAAGGAGCAGGCTCCGCGCGCGGGGTTGAGCGAACGGCTGCGGATCAACGGGTTGGCCTATACCGTGCCGATGAAGCTGTCGGCGCCGCCGGGACCGGAGGTGACGTCATGAAATCGATCGCCAAGCTCTACGACTACAGCCTCACGACCCTCTCGCCCCTGCACATTGGAGCGGGGGAGATGATGACCCCTCTCGAATACCATGTCTCCGATGCTTTGATCGTGCCGGAACTGCCCAGCCTCTTTGCCAAGTATCCGGATGCGGCTGAGCAGTTCACTGAGCAACTGGCCGCCAAATCGGCGAGAGACCTGGCGCGGATCGAGATGGGAGAGTTGGTCGACCCGGAGGTCCTGGCCGACGGCGAGATTCGGCGATATGCGGTGGCCCCGCTGCACAACGACACCCGGGACTTCGACTCGTTGAATGCTCTCGCCGATGAGGTTCGGAACGGCCGGGCGGAGGTCTGGCTCGCGACCAAGACCGTCGATCATCGTCCTTACATCCCCGGTTCATCGATCAAGGGCGCTCTCAAGACCGCCTGGGCTTACGAACAGTGCCGGAACACGCCGAGCATCTTCGACGCCGTCTCGGGGCTGGCCTGGCAGGGATATGACCGGGCGACGGATCAACGGCTCATTTCGCGCGTCTTTCATGCTCCGCCTCGACGCGATCAGGACCGGCGAGGTGCTCGGGACCGGGACGAATCGTTGGACCTCTTCCATACGCTGCAGATCGGCGATAGCGAATCCCTGATCCCGGACGAAGTTCTGCTGCTGGTCGCCGAGCGGTTGCTGAGCGCGCAGATCAAGGCGCGGGCGGACGCTTCGCCGGTCAATGACCGGTTCCGCGCCCGGTTCCATGGCCCTTGGATCTTCTGTGAAGCGATCGATGAGAACTTCAGTTTCAACGGCCGTCTTTCGTTCGATGACAGGTTGTTGACGGCCGAACCGGCGAAGCGCGTCCTGGGGTGGAGTCCGACCCAGAGCGAACTGACGCCGGAGAAGGTTCTGCGAGCGGTCAATAACTTTGCGGCCGACCTCTGTCAGTGGGAGATCGAATATTTCGAGCGACTCGATTATGACCCCGACTACTGCGATGTCACGGATGCCCTGAGCTTCTATGATGAGTTGAGCGTGAAGATCAAAGACGCGCCGCCGGATACCTGCTACTTCTCACTCGGTTACGGATCGGGGTGGCACAAACTGACGATCGGCCTGCTGCTCGAGAAACGGATTCGCCGCGAAGAGTTCTCAGAAATCCGCCGCGGGCTGAATCTGGCCAAGGATCGCCTCGAATTCGAGTATCCGAAATCGCGACGACTGGTCATGAACGGTGCCGCCAGCGCTTACAGCCCCTTCGGCTGGGTCAGATTGAAACTTACTGCACGATAGATGAACCGCGAAAGACCCGAAAGACGCGAAAGCCGGAAATTTCGCGTCTTTCGGGTCTTTCGCGGGTACTATGTTCCCCCAGTGGATTCCCGACAGCTTCAAAGGCTTTTGGGCCTTAAGTGATCGGCCGGCGGCGCCGATGAGGAGAGCAAGAATGAACTGCTGAAACCTCATTGGGGGAAGATATACATGTTTGGCATTCGCCTCCGGCTCTCTTCCGGTAATCAAAAATTCCATCGCCGTTTTCATCATACTGCCTTGCTGAAGATCGTTCTGTGCGTCTGGGCGACCGCGGCCCTGGTGGTGATTGGCGGCCGTCAGGTGGCCGCTCAAGAACCGGAAAAGGTCCCCGATTTGACCGAGGCCAGTCTTGAGGATTTGAGGAAGATCGAAGTCAACTCCGTCTACAGCGCCTCTAAATATCTACAGAAAGTCACCGAGGCTCCCTCTTCGGTCAGCATCGTCACGGCCGACGAGATCAAAAAGTACGGGTATCGCACGCTGGCCGAGATTTTGAGGAGCGTGCGGGGATTCTATGTCTCATATGATCGCAACTACAGCTATCTCGGGGGGCGCGGATTCGCCCGGCCGGGCGATTACAACACCCGCGTCCTGGTGCTCGTGGACGGCCATCGTTTGAACGTGAACCTCTATGATTCGGTCTTGATCGGCACGGAGTTGCCGATCGACATCGACCTGATCGACCGGATCGAGATCATCCGCGGCCCGAGTTCATCGCTCTACGGGACCAGCGCTTTTTTCGCGGTGATCAACGTCATTACCCGGCGGGGTCAGGACGTCAAAGGGATGGAGGCGTCGACCGAAGCCGCGAGCCTGGGGACCTACAAAGGCCGCGTCAGCTATGGGCGGGGTTTTGAGAACGGCCTGGAGCTGCTTTTCTCCGGCTCCTATTACGACAGCCAGGGAGAGCGACGCCTGTTTTATCAGGAGTACGACGACCCTTCGACCAATAACGGCCTGGCCGAGAGGGTCGATACCGACCACTCGAAGAATATCTTCGCGAACCTGGCCTATCGGGATTTCAATCTGCGCGGCGTGTACGGAGCCAGGGAGAAGGCGATTCCGACCGGCTCCTTCAGTACGAGTTTGGGTGACCGGCGGAACCGGACCCTGGACCGGCGTGGTTATCTGGATTTGCAGTATCATCACTTCTTCGGCAATCAGTTGGAGTTGTTGGCGCGCGTCTCCTACGATACTTTCTACTATCATGGGACTTACGTCACGGATTTTGGCGAGAGCCAATCTCCGCGATTCGTCGTCAATGAGGATTTCGGCAGCGGGCAATGGTGGTCCGGCGAGTTGCAGCTCACCAAGTTGCTGCTGAGCAAACACAAGGTCACTCTGGGCACCGAATATCGGGATAATCTGAAACAGGAACAGCTCAATTACGATCGAGAACCATATCTGCTGTATCTCGATGATCGGCGCGAGTCGAGCAACGTGGCCTTCTACGTTCAAGACGGATTCGCGATCCGTGAAAATCTGACCTTGAACGTCGGGATCCGGCACGATTACTACACGACCTTCGGCGGGACGACCAAGCCGCGGTTGGGGTTGATCTACCGACCCGCCGAGAAGACCAGCTTAAAGCTGCTTTACGGCGAGGCCTTTCGGGCGCCCAATAATTATGAGCTTTATGCGACGGCGGGTCCCGCTTATCGGCCCAATCCGAACTTGAAGCCGGAGACTATCAAGACCGGCGAGGTGGTGCTGGAGCAGTATCTGGGGGAGCATATGCGCCTGTCCGCCTCCGGCTATCTCTATCGAATCAACGGCCTGATCAGCCAGCAGATCGACACGGATGGTCTTCTGGTCTACAACAACGTGGAGCGGATCCGTTCCAAGGGCCTGGAATTGGAGCTGGAGACCAAGCTGGCCGGCGGGCTCGAAGGGCGCATCGGCTACACCCTGGAGGATACCCGAGACATTGAGACCAACGAAACCCTGACCAATTCGCCCAAACATCTGGGCAAATTCAACCTGATCGTGCCGCTGGTCAAGCGCAAGATGTTTATGGGGCTGGAACTGCAATATACCAGCAAGCGAAAGACGCTGGCCGGCGCCCATACCGATGCCGTCTGGCTCTCCAACGTCACCCTCTTCAATCAGAAGCTGATCAAGGGGCTGAACTTCTCCTTCAGCGTCTATAACCTGTTTGATCAAAGATACGGAGACCCCGGCGCCGAAGAGCATCGGCAGGATACGATCGAACAGAACGGCCGTAACATGCGGTTGAAACTCACCTACCGATTCAACTCCGGGACGACGGCACCAAGGCATTGAAGGTCAGGTCACATCCCGATAGCGCGGGGCTCGTCACGGGGAAAGGGATCGTGAATCGCGCCTGGGTCATTCAATTCATCAAGCTGATTGTCAGTCTCGTCTTCAGCCTGGTCCTGGCGAGCTGCTTGTCTAATGCTCGGGCCCAGATTCCGAACGAGTATCAGGTCAAAGCCGCCTTCCTCTTCAACTTCGCCAAATTCGTCGAATGGCCGGTCGAAGCCTTCAGCCACAGCGACGGCAAGATGCCCCTGATCATCGGCGTCATGGGCAACGAGTCGTTCAGCAAGGCCATCGAGAGCGTGATCGACGGCAAGACCGTCAGCGGCCGTCAATTGGTGATTAAACGATTGAAGTGGGGGCAGAACCTGAGAACCTGCCATATTCTCTATATCAGTTCATATGAACAGCGGCACCTGACCCAGATCCTGGAGAGCCTCAAAGGATCCAGCATCCTGACGGTCGGCGAGATGGACCAGTTCACCCAACAGGGCGGCATCATCAACCTGTTGACGGAAGAGGACCGCGTGCTCTTTGAGGTCAATCTGGACGTCGCGGAACAGGCGCAACTGAAGATCAGCTCGAAATTGCTGACCCTGGCGAAGACCGTCCGGGGCAAGGCTCGGGCTGGAAAGGAATAGTTCTGTTCAACCGCGAAAGACGCGAAAGACGCGAAAGCTGGATGATTTCGCGTCTTTCGCGGTTTGATTCTCAAATTCCAAAGCACTTGCTTTCCTGAGCACTAGCCCCATTTGGAAAGCAGTTCCTTAAGGCTGTCGACGATCTTTGAGACCTCGGCCTTGAGCCGATCTCTCGCTTCATTTCGATTTTCGGTTGAGAAGTCCGACTTTTC
>DATEFT010000623.1:0-4455 GCA_035280505.1 Blastocatellia bacterium
AACACGCGGAATACGCGAAACAGGTCGATCCGGCGTATTCCGCGTATTCCGCGTGTTTCGCGGTCTCAGCTCTCAAATCTTCCGGTGTTTTCGGAAGGAGCTGGGAGTGATTCCGGCCAATCGGCGAAAGGAGGTCGTAAAATGGCTTTGGCTGGAGAACCCCGCTTTCAACGCGATCTCCGCAATCGGCATCTCGGTCTCGATCAAGAGCCGCTGCGCGCGCTCCATTCGCCGACGGGTGACGTAATTGATCGGGCTCAGTCCCATCGATTGTTTAAAAGCCCGCGAGAAGTGGTAGTAGCTCATCCCGACCTCTTCCGCCACCATCGGCAACGCGATCCCCTGCTCCTGATCGAGATGGTCTCCGATGTATTCGATCGCCCGGCGCAGCTTCTGCGGGGCCATCCCCCCTTTGCTGATCCGGATTCCGTTCAGGGAGCTGTATCGCCTGATCAGTTGCAGGGCGATCACGAAGGCCACCGAATCCGCATAGAGTTCGCCCGCCGCGTTCTCCTCATTCAGTTCGTGGAAGAGAGACATGGCCAGGGAGCTGAGATGTTCGTCCCTGATTCCGACCTGCGGCTCGATCGCGATTTGACCGTGATTCAAGTGGCAGATCTCGGCGGTCTGCTGCACGAACTGTGGAGAGAGGTAGAGGTGCAGAGCCTCCTGCGGGCGGCTGGTGAGCAGGCGAAATGGCGCGCCGGCCGGAACGATCGCGAGCGTGTCCGGGCTCAGGGAGTGCGGCGGCGAACCGTGCGGCCCCAGCGAGAGGATCACGCAATGGTTCTCGAGTGGAGGCAGTTCCAGCTCGCAATTGGGATAGCGCACGTGCAGAACCCGAATGCTGTGCCAGCCCAGATCCCGGCTCGAGGCGATCACCGCCTCCGGGTGAATCTGCGAGAGATCACTCAATTCCCTGCGGAAGAGCCCGGACAGCAGCGCGCAGTTCGCGACCTTGAACGCCTGTGCTTGGAACATGTCTCACGTCCTTCAAAGCCGATAGACCGCAACGCGCGTGCCATGGGCTTCGGCCGGTAAATGGCGGAATCAAAGGACTGTCGGAGAGAAGCCTGGCGGATGTGTCGGAAATGTCGGGCGCCGCGGCGGAGTCAGGGCAAAATTGTCAGCCCAGCCAGCAGGCAGCCGCCGCCGACCCGATGAAGAGGACGAGCGCGACCCAGTCGCGCGCCCGCAGCTCGAAGTCGTCGAGGGAGTAGACCTCGCCGCGAAAACCGCGCGATTGCATGGCCAGATAGACCTCGCCGCTGAGCTGAAGACTCCGGTCGAGCAGCACGCCCGCGACCGCGACCGCGAACCGCCGGCCTTCGCGCCGGTCGAGCGCGCCCACCTGGCGGCTCTGCCGCGCCTCGTACAGATCGCGGGCCGTCTGCAGCAGAAGAAAGATGTAACGGTAGGTCATCCCCAGGATCACCACCAGGACCACCGGGACCTGCAGCGCGCGCAAGGCTTTGAGCACGTGGGCCCAGGGCGTGCAGAGCACCAGCAGCAGGGCCAGGGTCACGGTCGTCTCGACGCGCGTCACCAGCAGGGCCGCGCTGGTCAGCCCCTGGGCCGTCACCGGCCAACCCAACCCGGGGACTCGATAGATCGCCGCTCCCGGCGTGATGAAGATCGCCGGCAGGGCGATCGTTCCCGTGAAGAAGAGCGCGCCCACCCAGCCGCGCTTCGCCAGAGTAGCCCAGGAGATCTGCGAAAGCCGGGCCAGGGCCAGCGAGCCCGCGAAGATGCCCAGAATCACCGGCAGCCGATGCGAGAGGGCGGCCGCCACGATCAGCGCCAGCAATCCGATCACTTTGACTCGCGGATCGAGACGCTGCAACAACCCGGCGGACCGCGCCAGTTCCTCGGCCGCCGCCGAATGCTCCAGGGCGCCGAGCAGTTGCCCGATGGCGCGCTCGGCATGGCCGCGAGGCCGCAGTCGAAGTTTCAGTCTCTTGCCGATGGTCGATTGAATCGGTGGCCCCTCGTCTGTGAGAGCGGTGAGATTTCAGCTTCTCTTCTTTTCGGCGGCGTCCGCCGCCTGTCCCAGTTGCGTGACGATCCGCGTCGCCTCCTCGACGGCCCGCGCCAGCACCGAGCGGATCTTGCCGTCTTCCATCATCAGCAAGCCTCCGATCGTGCATCCCGCCGGCGTCGTCACGTCGTCCCGCAACGCCGCCGGATGCCGTCCGGTCTCCAACACCATCCGCGCCGCGCCCGACATCGTCTGCGCCACCAGTTGCAACGCCAGGTCCCGCGGCACCCCCACCCGCACGCCCGCGTCCGCCAGGGCTTCCAGCACCAGGTACATGTAGGCCGGTCCGCTGCCGCTCAGCGCCGTGATCGCGTTGCAGTAATGCTCTTCCACCGCCAGACACCGGCCGACGGACGAGAAGATGCGTTGCGCCTGCTCGAGGTGCTCCGCCGTGGCGCCGCGGCCGCCGCAGACGACCGTCATGCCGTGCCCGACCACACAGGGAGTGTTGGGCATCGCCCGCACCCACGGATTGGGCGAGTCGAAGAGAGTCTCCAGGCGTTCGGTCGAAACCCCGGCCAGAATCGAAACCAGCAGGGTCTCGGGCCGCAATCCCGCTTCGCGCAGGGTGGCCGCCACGGAAGAGATCTGCGCCGGCTTCACACAGATCAGCAGGATCGAGCTCTCCGGAACGGCCTCTCGATAATCGTGCGCGGCGTTGATGCCCAGCGCCGCGGCGACGCTCTCGCAACTGGCCTGAGTCTTGGCCGTCGCCCAGACCTGGCGCCGCGAAACGAGTTGCGCATCGAGCATCCCCTTCAACAGGGTCTGGCCCATGACGCCCGCGCCGATCACGCCCAACCGGCGGCCCGACGCCAGCAACGAAGTGGTTTCTTCCATCATGAGGCTCCTTCATCCGATCGGCTAAAATGAGGCATCGAAGACGACCTCCCCCGAGACCCCCAGTTGGTAAGCGGAGACCCGCCGCTCAAAGAAATTGGCCAGTTCCTGAACATCCTGCAGTTCCATAAACGAGAACGGATTGGGAACCCGGTAGCGAACCGGCAACCCGAGCTGCATCAGCCGCTGATCCGCGACGAACTGCAGGTACTGCCGCATCTCGCCCGCCGAGAGCCCGACGACGCCGCCGCTCAAGAGGTCCTCGGCAAATTGGGTCTCGCAGGCCACCGCTTCGTCCAGCATCCGATAGACGCTCTCGACCAGCGATTCATCGAACAGGTCCGGCTCTTCGCGGCGCACGGTCTGGACGACCTCGAACGAAAAAGTCATGTGCATGCTCTCGTCGCGAAAGACCCAGTTGGTCCCGGAGGCCAGCCCCTGCAACAGGCCCTTCGAGCGCAGAAAGTAGACGTAGGCGAAGGCCGCGAAGAAGAACAGGCCTTCGATGCAGGCCGCGAAGCAGATCAGGTTGAGCAGAAAAGCGCGCCGCTCCTGCTTCGTCGAGAGCCGGTCGAGATTATAGATCGAATCGATCCAATGATGGCAAAATTGCGCCTTTCGCGCAATCGAGGGGATATTGTGAACCGCGGCGAAAGCCCGTTCCCGTTCGGCGTGGTCCGGAATATAGGTGTCGAGCAGCGTCAAATAGAACTGCACATGCAGCGCCTCCTCGTAGAGCTGGCGCGAAAGATACATGCGAGCCTCCGGCGCGTTGAGATGCCGGTAGAGATTGAGCACCAGATTGTTGCCGACGATGGAATCGCCGGTCGCGAAGAAGGCGACCAGGCGATTGATCAGATGCCGTTCCGCGGGCGTCATGCGGGCGCGCAGATCGACCAGGTCGGTCGAAAAATCGACCTCCTCGACCGTCCAGGTATTTTTGATCGCCTGGCGGTACATCTCATAAAAGACGGGATGCTTCATCGGACGCAAAGTCAGATCGAAACCCGGGTCAAGTAACATAAACACCTCAACACTCAGAATATTTAGTAATTTGAGCTCTGCTGACCACACCGGATGATGCTGGAATGTCCGTTCGTGCGCCGAAGGCGCAAAAGATCATAGCCAGGGGTGACCCCCCTGGTCCAGGGTTATCCATGACGCGCCCTGAAGGGGCGCGATCGAATCCGGTTTTAATGGCGTCCCTACAGGACGCGGATCATTTCGCGATCCGACCAGGGGTTTCACCCCTGGCTATTTTAGGCCGCGCCTTCAGCGCTCAGATCCGTCGGCAAAACCAGGTGCGGTCGAGAGATTCGAGATTCAAATCGTGAATCACCGGAAAAGTGATCCATTTCGCATATTTCGCGGTCGATCTGGATCTATTGACAAGCCTCGCAGCTCTCCGGATTCTCCAGCGAACAGGCCAGAATCTCCGCATCGGTCAACCGGGGCTTCGATTCGGCGGCGGCGACGGTCTGGACGGTCGTCTTGGCGATTCCGGTGGCCGGGCGCGAGCGCAGATAGTAGGTGGTCTTCAGCCCCTGTTTCCAGGCGTACATATACATCGAAGAGAG
>DATEFT010000624.1:0-2384 GCA_035280505.1 Blastocatellia bacterium
TATGCGCGCTGGCCCAGAATCTGTGGTGGAGTTGGGACGATGACACCACCGGGCTCTTTCGAGAGCTGGATCCGGTCCTCTGGCGGGATCTGGGTTACAACCCGATCGCGCTGCTGCAGCAGATCCCGATCGATAAACTGGAAGAACGCGCCTCGCAACTCGCCCTGCACAGCCGAATCAATTACGCCTATCGCCGGATGCAGGAGTATCTGACCTCGAAGCGAACCTGGGGCGCCAGGAACGCCGGCGTGCTCTGGGCTCGCCCCGTGGCCTACTTCTCGGCCGAGTTCGGATTACACGAATCGATCCCGATCTATTCGGGCGGCCTGGGAATTCTGGCCGGCGACCATCTGAAGAGCGCCTCGGACCTGGCGATTCCGCTGGTCGGGATCGGGCTCTATTACGACCAGGGTTACTTCAAACAGCGGTTGGACCTGGAGGCCTGGCAACAGGAAGACTACATCGATGTCGACAGCCGGTTGCTCCCGATTCAGCCGGCCATCGGCGCCAACGGTCAACCGGTGTCGGTCACGATCGAGACCCGCAGCGGCTCGATCTCCGCACGGGTCTGGAGGGTCGCGGTCGGCCGCAACACGCTCTTACTGCTCGATTCCGACGTCGAGGGGAACCAGCCCGAGGATCGCGAATTGACGGCCCGCCTCTACGGAGGTGATGAGCGGACCCGCATTCGCCAGGAACTGTTGCTGGGAGTCGGCGGCGTGAGGGCGCTCAAGGCGCTCGGCATCTCTCCCGGAGTCACGCACCTGAATGAAGGTCACAGCGCCTTCGCCGGGCTGGAGCTGGTCCGGCAGCGGATGATCAGCGAGGGCATCACCGCCGACGAGGCCATGCGCCGGGTCTCTTCGCAGATCGTCTTCACGACCCACACGCCGGTGCCGGCCGGTCACGATCGGTTCTCGGCGCAATCGATCGAGGAGCATCTGGGCCCGCTGCGCGACGCGCTGCGGC
Source organism: Blastocatellia bacterium (assembly GCA_035280505.1). GTDB lineage: Bacteria > Acidobacteriota > Blastocatellia > RBC074 > RBC074 > JAKEHZ01. The sequence goes on from DATEFT010000624.1 coordinate 970, forward strand.
TGGAACTCGACCAGTTGATGGCCTGGGGCCGGGTCGACGCCTACAATTACACCGAGGATTTCTGCATGACCGTCCTGGCCCTCAAGCTCTCCCGCCGGGCCAATGCCGTCTCGTCATTGCACGGTCAGGTCTCGCGCGCCATGTGGGCTCCGCTCTTTCCAGCCCTCAGCGAAGAGCAGGTGCCGATCGGTCATATCACCAACGGAGTTCACGTGCCGACCTGGCTGGCGCCCCAGATGCACCAGGTCTACGACCGCCACCTGGGCCCGGATTGGCCCGAGCATTGCAGCGAGCCCGGTTTCTGGGAAGCCATCGACGATATCGACGACGGCGAGTTGTGGGAGACCCACCAGACGCTCAAGGTTCAGCTCATCGAGTTGGCGCGCCTGCGGGCCGCCAATTATGCCAAACAGCGGGGCGAACCGGCGGAGTTCGTCACCCAGTTGCGCCGGTCGCTGAGCCTGGATGCCCTGACCATCGGCTTTGCGCGGCGCTTCGCCACCTACAAGCGAGCCAATCTGATTCTCCAGGACCTGGAGCAGATCGCTTCGCTGGTCAACGATCCGCAGGTGCCGATCCAATTCATCTTTGCCGGCAAGGCTCACCCGCACGACGAGCCCGGCAAGCTGGTCTTGCAGCAGATCGCCCGGCTCATGCGCGATCCGCGTTTCGCCGGCAAGATCCTCTTCCTCGAGGACTACGACATCAACCTGGGACGGCATCTGGTCCAGGGGGTCGATCTCTGGCTCAACAATCCCCGCCGCCCCCTGGAGGCCTCGGGGACCAGCGGCGAGAAGATCGTTCTCAACGGCGGATTGAATCTCTCGATCCTCGACGGTTGGTGGGCCGAAGCCTATGACGGGCTCAACGGTTTTGCGATCGGGATGGGCGAGACCCATACCTCGACCGAAATCCACGACTCTCGCGACGGCGAGGCGCTCCTAACGGTTCTCCGGGACGAGGTCATTCCACTCTATTACGACCGGGATCGCGACGGCCTGCCCCGAAACTGGATCGCCCGCATGAAACGGGCCATTCGGACCCTGGGCTGGCGTTTCAGCGCGGATCGCATGGTGATGGACTATGTCTTGAAGGCTTATATTCCGGCGGCGGGCGGAACCAGCAGCGATACGAGAAGTTCCTGAAAGCGAGTCGGGAATGGCGGCCCGCGTTCGGCTGGATGCGGGCCGCCGATCGTTCATTTCGATTAGACGGTCCGGGATCTGCGGAGCAGGCTGAAATACTTACTGACCCACAACAGAACCCATTCCAGAATAGTGCGTTCCATCTTCATCTGCCGGTATCGGGAGGAGACTTCTCTCAATCTTCGGTCGACATCACTCGAGATCTGGACCTGAACGGTTCCATTCGATCCAACCCGGAATTTCGGCTTCACGCCTCCCCCGGTGTTGGTC
>DATEFT010000625.1:0-13132 GCA_035280505.1 Blastocatellia bacterium
GGGCCGCCGGCTTTCTGGCTTATTGCGTCGAGCACTTTATTGTACAAAGTACTTGACGTCAAGCCCGGCCGGCATGATTTCGGGGGGCGGGCTTCCTATTTTTTCGGCCACGGGGCCGGGGCGGCAAAATGTCGCCCTCGCTCCTGCCGGATCGCGACAAAAAGCCGGGCGGCGAACCGCCGCGGCCTCGCGGCCGTTTCGGCGGCGGATCGCCGCATTCTTCTCCGGCGCGGCGACCTCCCGTCATCTTTTCATTGAGTTTACCGAGTTCCGATCACGGCATATCTCTTGCGCAGGGTAGAGCAGGCCATTCCGCGCGGCCTGCTCTACCTCCGTGTTTGATCTCAAGCGATCACCTCGGTGGGACCTCCGAATCAGATTGTGACTGGTGCTCCGAATCATTGAGCTATGAGGATAACTGTTGTCTGTTTGTTGGAGAGGATCGACCGGATATTATCCGATCACAAATTTCATCTATTGGTGCTCTTCGTTCTGGCATCGCTCATTCTCTTCTCGCATTTGCACGAAGGCGGACTGAGCGGATATGACGACGCTCTGTACGCCCATGAAGGGAAGCAGATGCTGATCACGGGAGACTGGTGGAACGTTCGTTTCAACGGCTATCCGAATTTCGAATATCCGCCCATGTTCATCTGGTTGGAAGCGCTCTCGATGAAGGTGCTGGGCATCTCCGATTTCGCCGCCAAGTTTCCATCGGCGCTTTCGGCCTTGCTGACGATCGTGCTGGTCTTCTATTTGACGCGGGAACTGGGCGGGGGAAAGGTGTTGGCGATCTCCGCGTCATGGATCTTGATGTTGTCGCAATATTTCATAAAATACGCCATGCATGCGATGACCGATGCTCCTTTCACCTTCTTTATGACCTTGTCGCTCTATTGGTATCTGAAGGGGCTGAAGAACCGAAACTATCTGATCCTCTGCGGACTGGCGATCGGGGCGGGGATCATGACTCGTTCCGTGATCGGATTGATACCCGTGGCGATCATGGCCGGCCATCTCATGGTCACCCGGCAAGCTCTGCAGTTCAGGTCGATCCGGTTGGTGGTCGGTCTCTCGATCGCGCTGCTCTTGCCTTGCTGCTGGTACTTTTCACAGTACTCGTTGCATGGCGAACCGTTTCTCTCGCGCCATCTATCTTTCATCGGAGGGAAGGTTCATAACGGCGGCGAGTGGGACCCGCGCTTGTTTGTGTTCGGCCTCCTGCAATATCCCGGACTGCTGCTCAAGTTATATTGGCCCTGGTTGCCGTTCATGCTCTTCGGGCTCGCGCTTCAGTTCAAGCGGGCGATCCATCGTGAAAGCGCGGCGCTCATGTTGATCATCTGGGTCTTTCTGGTCGTCGTGCCGTTCAGCCTGGCCGAAGCCAAAGTGTTGCGTTACATCATGCCCGCCTTTCCGGCTTTCGCCATCCTGGCCGCGGCTCCGGTCGTCAGGTTGATCTCATTAATCCGCCGGCCGGTCTTCTTACGGGCCGCTTATGCTGCCCTGATTGCCGCCGTCTTGTTCATCAGTTGTTTCCCGACGCCGATGAGACGCGCCGAAGACCTGATCGCGCTCGCGCCGAAGGTCGATGCGCGGGCGACTCCATCCCAGAGGGTGATCTTTTATACCGACGGCCCGGCTCGCTTTGACCGGGTCGCCCAGTTTTTATGGTATTCAAATCGATTCTGCGCACATCTGGTGGAGCCCGGCGAGCTTGCGGAGGCATTGAAGGCGAAACGCTCGCAGTTATTCATCATGGCGGTTGAAGACTACGAACAGTTGGTCGCCAATTCCGGGGTTGAGGTGGAGATGATTATCAGAACGAAGAATTTGGTCTGCTTTAGTACTTCAGTTGTAGATAGAACCATGAGATTAGAGCACGAACAATCAAACGCGGATCGTGATGAAAGCGAAACAGAGTGAAGAGGTTACCAGGCGTGAGGTGGGATTGGGTCACTGAGCTGGGACTGTGGTAAAGGCTCTCTTACCGCAGTATGCTACTCGGTCGTGCTACCTAACTCGGACTGTATCATTCTAACATAAAAATAATTGACCATTACTGGTACGCGTGCTAGTATGCCCCCGAGTTGATTGAACCTTGGCCGCCACCATTCCACACATCAGGTTGAGCCATAATACGTCGGTAATTTGCCAATCCAATTGACAAGTTAGATTGGCCGGTCGGTTCGCGAGGCGAGATGACTGGTCAAATAATGGCGTCGAGTAATAATTCGGTTATCTCCAGTTGATCCACCGTCGATCCGCGACCGAAAAATTAATCGAAAGTTGATAATCAGTCTGCTCACAGGTGATCTTCTGACCTGAGAGGGGTCGTGTCTACCCCTGAGAGGTGAGAAGGACGCGGGATTATTGGACTGACAAGAGTTCTCAGCCTGATCTCTCGATTTACCTACAAATCATTAAGGCATCGCTCGATCCCGGAAGTAGCCTCAACCAATACGAGGCCGGCGATGAGGAACTGGCCGGGAGCTATGACCCCTACCGATCTTCGACCAAATATATTTGTGCCCACCGATTTTTGCCGACAGCACCGACTTTTGCGCGCGGACCAGGTGATCTTCCGGTGAAGGTCTGCCCCTGACCGCAGGGCCAGGGAGTAGTCCGTCATCTCGGCGATTGCCCGCCGGGTCGGGGACGCGCGCGTGACCGTGTGAGAGTACCGTTTGATACCCGAAGAGACCGTCTCGATCGACGGCGGTGAACGGGTAGTTGGAGCGGTCTCGGGCCGCGGCTCACCGCGAGTGGGTGAGGTGTGTGCAAAAGCCGGATTTATCAAATCATGCCTGACAGGGTGATTGAGAGACTTGATATGTTGCAACCTCAGATTGTGAATAGTACGGATCTGAAAATTCGAGATTTCGGGCCGGTGAAACCGGCATCTCCTCTTTTTTCCCTACGACAGATGCTGGCGATTTTATTCCGCCACAAAACGCTGATCGGCATCGTCTTTCTGGTCGGGCTCGCCCTGACTTTAGCGTTCGCGCTCTTGTTACCGGCGCAATATCGGTCGTCGATGAAGATTCTGGTCAAGAACGAGCGCGCCGACGTCGTGGTGAGCGCGGAGGCGACGACGAGCGTGGATCGGTCGGCGGTCAGGGAAGAAGCGATTAATTCGGAGATCCAGTTACTGCATAGCAAAGACCTGCTTCAACAGGTCGTCGTCAAATGCAAACTCGACGCGCTGGAAGGAGGTACTCAGCCGGGTAACGCGGCGGCGATCGAGCAGGCGACCCTCAGGTTATTGGACGGTTTGGAGATTACTCCGGTTAAAAAATCGGACATCATCGAGGTCTCATACAGCAGCAAAAAACCGGAGCTTCCGGCCATGATCCTCCAGCAGATAGCCGAAAGTTATTTGGACAAGCATTTGCGAACCCACCATACCCCGGGCACCTACGACTTCTTCAAGTCGCAAAGCGAAGGGTACGGGAAGCGATTGCGCGAGGCGAAAGCGAAGCTGGCCGCCATGCACGAGCGGCTCAAGCTGGTCGACCTCGAAGAACAGAAGCGATTGAATTTGACCAAACTGGTTGAACTGGAATCAACCAAGCTCAAGGTGGAGGCGGAATATGAGGACCATCAGCACCGGGCCGCGCGATTACGCCAGAGCATCGCCTTGACGCCGCCCCGCATCAAGACCCAGATTCGCGTTCTGGCCAATCAATATTCGGTGGAACGCCTCAATACGCTGTTGGTCGAGTTGCGGAACAAGCGAACCCAGCAACTCACCAAGTTCCGCCCGGAAGACCGCACCATCAAAGAGCTGGACCAGCAGATCCTGGACACGCGAACAGCCCTCGGCAATGCGCTCAAGAACAAAGAGACCGAAGAGCAGACGGACATCAATCCCGTTCGCCAGTTGTTGGAGGGAGACCTGGCCAAATTGGAGGCGGGGAGCTCCGGGTTGCGCGCGCAGAAAGGTGAGCTCGCCACGCAATTGAATACCTACCACCGGACACTCACGCAACTCGATCAGGTCACGGTTGAACACCAGGAGTTGGAGCGGACGATCAAGGAGACCGAGGAGAACTACAAACTCTACGCGCGAAAGGCTGAGGAATCGCGGGTCGCCGAGGCTCTGGACCAGAAGAAGATCGCCAATGTCGCGATCGCCGAGGCGCCGGTGCCGCCACACACGCCCTATAAACCCAATCGACTGCTGATCCTGATCCTGGGATGCGTCTTGACCGCGTTGATCGCCTTGAGCTGCGCCTTCGTCGCCGATTATTTGAGCGATACGGTCCATTCTCCCGGAGAGCTCGAATCGCTCACCGGGCTTCCGGTTCTCTCGACGATTCCCCTCTTCAGTCCGATGGAATTCAATCGGCAGATCGGGCAGCGCGCCCTCTCCAGTACGCGAACGGCCCTTCAGCGGCAGGACGGCTAACCCAACCACTCACCCGAAGCAAATCCCAGATGTTAAATCACGACAAGTTGATAAAGTCAGAAAGCGGCCGCTTGAGCCTCAATTCGGTGCGGCCTGGAGGCCCGCCCGCCCAGATCACCCAGGCCCGTCACCTGCAATTGATTCGCACGATCTTCCACCCGGAGGCCGACGCGCAGAGGTCGCATCGCATCATCGCGCTGGCTTCGGTCCATCTGGGCGGCGGCGCGAGTTCGGCGACCGCCGATCTGGGCGCGGAACTCGCCTGTTACTCGGGCAACTCGACGCTGCTCGTCGAGACCGCGGCCCTCTGTTCCGCGCCTCCGCTCAATGCCGACGGCATCGTTGAGCATTGCCTGGAATCTCAGGTCCGGGGCTTCTGGCGGTATCAGCCTCCAGAGGCCTCGCCCCTCATGTCGCCGCCCTGGGATCAATTGTCTTACCAACAGATGACCCCCTGTTTTCCGGAGTACCTCCAGTCCTGCGTGAAGACCATGAGCCAGGCCTTCGTCTATGTCCTCCTGGACTGTCAGCCTCTCGGCGCGGCCTCGGATGCGCTGATGGTCGCGCCTCTGGTGGACGGAGTGGTGCTGGTGATCGAAGCGGGGCGAACGACGAAAGCTCAAATCAACCGCGCCCTCCGCATGATCGAGATGTCCCGGGGCAAGGTCCTGGGATTCATTTTAAACAAACGCCGGTACCCGATTCCGGCTTCGATCTATAAACGGATCGGGGGCTGACCGTTGCCGGTCGAAACCGGCGCTCCAATGAGATTGAAAGTTGAAGCAAATTTCCATGATGACATCCAAATTCCTCACACCTGTGCTCACCCTGGCGCTGATTACCGCCTCGGTGTTTTCAGGCTCGATGGCCCAGAACCGGCCGACGCTCCGGACCCCCGCGCGCTACCAGGTTCAGGCCGGCGACGTGCTCGAGGTGCAGTATCGATACACCCCCGAATTCAACGACACCGTCACGGTGCAACCCGACGGCTTCGTCACGCTGCCTTTGATCGGCGACCTCGCGGTCGGCGGGCTGACCCTGGATCAAGTCCGCGTCGCGATCCTGCACAAAGCCGAAGTCAAACTTAACGAGCCCGAATTGAATATCAAGCTGCGGGAGTTCGAGCGCCCCACGATCAGCGTCTTTGGCGAGGTCGAGCGGCCCGGCCGCATCGAATTGCACGGATCCTTGACGGCCATGGAGGCGCTGGCGGCCGCCGGCGGCTTCAAGCCGAGCGCCAAGCATTCCCAGGTGGTGCTCTTCCGCAAGCTCGACGCGAAATGGGCCGAATCCAGGGAGCTCAATCTCGGTCGCAGCCTGAGCGATCGAAACCTCACCGAAGATCTGGACCTGCGCCCCGGCGACCTCCTCTACGTTCCTAAAAACCGGCTCAGCAAAGTGGAGCCCATCACGAAGATCGCCTCACTCAGCTATCCGCTTTCGATTCTGTTACGTCGATGACTTTAAACCATAACCATCAAATTCAGCCCGTCACCCGCCGGCCACGGATCCTGCTGCTGGCTTATGCCTGCAGCCCCTATCGCGGATCCGAGTATACGGTCGGTTGGGGGCGCGCGCAGGAGACCGCCAAACATTTCGAGACCTGGGTTCTCTGCGGTCCCGAGTCGGAACCCGATATCAAACGGTACGCGGCGGAGCACGGGATCCCCGAGCACCTGCATTTCTGCTTCCCGGAATCGGTCGACGACTACGGCTTGTTGCGGCGGCTGCCCACGCTCTATGCTCACAACTACCTGGCCATGTGGTCCTGGCACCGTCGCGCTTATCAGAGAGCGGTGCAGTTACACCGCGAGTTCAAGTTCGATCTGGTGCATCATGTCAACATCACCGGATTCCGCGAACCCGGTTATCTGTGGCGGCTCGATGCTCCCTTCGTCTGGGGCCCCGTGAGCGGCACCCAGAATCTCCCCTGGCGGTTCATTCCGACGCTGGGAGTCGTCGATGCCACCAAGGAACTGGTCCGGGGAGCGATCAACCTCCTGCAACTCTATGGGAGCTGGCGCGTCCGAAAGGCCTCGCGCCGCGCCGTGACCGTCATCGCGGCCAACACTCAAATTCAACATGACTTCGCCAGCGCTCAGGGCGTGCGCCCGGAGCGGCTCCTGGAGACCGGATTGCACCACGTCAAGCCGAAGACGGAACGGAAAGATCGGGGGACGGGGCCCTTGCGGATCTTGTGGTGCGGAGAGCTGAAATCGTTCAAGGGGCTCCATCTGCTGCTGGACGCCCTGGCCCGGGTGCCGTCCAGTATCAGTTACCGGCTGTCGATCCTGGGTCAGGGGCCCCGGCAACAGCGATGGCAGGCCCTGGCCGCGAGCCTGGGGATCGACCAGTATTGTCACTGGAAAGGGTTCGTCCCCTATACGGAGGTCCTCGCCGCCTACGATCAAGCCGATCTCTTTGTCTTCACCAGTCTCCGCGACACCTCCGGCAACGTTATGCTTGAAGCCCTCAGTCGGGGCCTGCCGGTGATCTGCCCCGAACATCAGGGCGCGCAGGACATCATCAGCCCGGAGTGCGGCATCAAGATCCCGGTCACCACGCCCCGCCAATTCATCGCCGGGTTGACCGCGGCCATTAGCGGGCTGGCGACCGACGCCGATCAGTTGGAGCGCCTGTCGCGGGGCGCCCTGAAGCGGGCGAGATCTTTTCTGTGGCAACTGAACGGCGAGCAGATGAATAGATTCTACCGCCAGGCGCTCGCCGTCAGCCAACGGCCCGCTCAGGCGGCGGCGATCGAACCAGGAGTAACCGGCGATGTCCTTCACCTCGGTTGAGAGCCGGACCGGCGTTCGAACGCCAGACGACGACGGTTCGGCGGCCCCCGCCTGGCGGCGGGCCGCGGCCTGGCTCTGGCGACGGGCGGCGGGCGGCGGATCGTTGGCGATGCTCGACCAGGCGATCTACAGCGCCGGCAACTTTCTGAGCGCGGTGATCATCGCGCGAGCCGGCGCGGCCCCCGAGTTTGGGATCTATTTCCTGGGGATGCGGCTCATCGACTACCTGCGCGAAGTGGAGAATGTCCTGATCTGGGCTCCCTATATGTTCTTCGCCCCTCGCATGTCGCGCGCGGAACAGGTGCTCTATACCGGCAGCACTCTCGTGCATCAGCTCTTGATGAGCGCGCTCGGGGCCCTGCTCTTGATCGTGGCCGGAGTGGTCCTCTCCGGCTCCGCGCAATCGAGTGAACTGGTTCCGGCGATCTGGCCGTTGGCCCTGGTGGCGGCCATGCTGCCCTGGCAGGAATATTCGCGGCGGATCTGCTTCGCGAACTTTCAGATCAAGACGGTGACCGTGCTCGATACCCTCGTGACCCTGCTGCAACTGGGCGGGCTGGCCTGGTTGGCGAAGACCGGAAGACTCTCGATCGGGAGCGCCTACTGGACCATCGGCGCGGTCAACGGGTTGGCGGCGTGCTGCTGGCTGATCTGGGCCCGGCGCGACCTGGCCCTCGCCGCCGATCGAGTGGCGGCCGATTTCCGCCGCAATTTCGCGATGGGCAAATGGTTGCTGGGAGGCAATCTGACCCAGTTGGCCGGCCAACAGGTCTATCCCTGGTCGCTCGGCTCGTGGCATGGAGTCGCCGCGACCGGCAGCTACGCCGCCGGAGAGGGGATCATCAATTTCATCCGGGTCTTTTTGATGAGCGTCCAGAACTACCTGGGCCCGCGGCTGGCGCATGCCTGGGCCAGAGGCGGCATGCGGGAGCTGCGGCAGGAGGTGAACCAGGTGACCTGGCGGTTGGGGGCGATCGTGGGAGGGCTCTGTCTGATCGTGGCCCTCTTCGGCGGCCGGCTGGCCGCGATGATCTATGGCCATCAGTATTCGGGGTTGCATTTGATGATCGTGCTCCTCTCCGCCAATATCCTGGCGCAGGCCTTCACGATCGGCCATTCATATGCCATCACCGCCATCGAACGGCAGGATCTCAACGTCAAGATCAATCTGGCAGGGCTCGCCGTCACCGCCACCGCCGGTCTGCTGGCGGCCCGGGCGTGGGGCCCGCTCGGCGCCGGGGCCGGGCTGCTGATCTCCACGCTGACCTGCTCCATGCTCCGGATGGCGATGTTCACGCGATTGGCGAAGCGAAAGACGGAGGGCCGGGCATGATCGAGTTCGACGCGCGGTTGGGGCCGCCATCCGTCGCTTCCGAGGCGGTGCGTTCCAGGTCGCCCTGGTGGGCTTTTCTCTTTCTCTTCATCATCTTCGCCTTTGCCTCGCCTTATGAGCTGGGCTACACCGTCGATGACCATGACCTCGATCAGGCGGTCGAATCGACGGCGGAGGGAACCCCGGGGCGTCAACTGGCCTTGCCGCTGTTGGGCGCCTTCGGGCTCTGCTCGATTCTGATCAATCGGAGACACCGGCTGTCGATCAACGGATGGCCCGGCCTCACTTTCGCCGCCTTTCTGACGGTGGTCTTCCTCAGCCTCTTCTGGGCGGAGGAGATCTCGGTGACGGCCAAAAAGCTGAGCGTCTTCGGACTGGTCCTGGTCGGGGCCCTTGGCTTTGCCGTCCGCTTCACGCTGCGGGAACTCGTGGTCTTCTCCGCCTTCATGGGGTACGGCGCGATCGCCCTGGCCCTGGGCACGGAGCTGGCGCAAGGCACCTTCGGGCAGGCTCCCGCGTACTCGGCCTATCAGTTCGCGGGCATCATGCATCCCAACTCGATGGGCACTTACTGTGCGATCGCCGGTCTCGCATCCTTGACTCTCGCTCATCTGGAGCCGGCGCGGAGAAAACGATATCTCTTGCTGGCGGGGGTCGGGTTCGGTTTTCTGCTGCTGACTAAATCGCGCACTTCATTTGGCTGCACGGCGACGGTCCTGCTGGTCTATTGGCTCTTGACGACCGATTTCAAGCACAAGTTCTTCACCTTGCTCGGTCTCGGAATCCTGGCTTGTGCGCTCGGATTCTTCTTCAGCGAAGACCTGTCCGCCAGATTGACCAGCCTCTTTCTGCTGGGGCGCGAGGGGGAAGACAACGCCGGCTCGCTCAGCAACAGGTTGCCGCTGTGGCAGGATCTGCTGGGTTATATCTTCAGACATCCGTGGCTGGGCTATGGTTTTGACTCCTTCTGGACGCCGGCCCATGTCTATGCCATCTCAAAACGGCAGGGCTGGGAGGTGCCGCACAGTCATAACGGGTATCTGGAGATTACGCTCGGCCTGGGCCTCCTGGGCCTGGTGGCCTATCTGGCGATGCTGGCGGCCCATTTGAAGACGTCCTTCACCTCCTGGCTGGTCTTGAGGGACCCCTGCGGCCTGTACGGATTGATGATGATCCTCTGGATGTGTCTGGCGATGACGACGGAGAAAGTCTATATGTCTCCGATCTTTCCGACCTTCATCTGCAATCTGTTGATCGCCCGGGCGGCGATTGTGAACACCGGGGAAGCGAACCTCTCCATCAAATCATTGACCTTTCAACCTGCCGGGCCTCCGACTCTCCGGCAGCCCGAGGAGCATTCATGGAATTACCGAGAGAACAGATAGATGTCACGATTGTGGTCTGCACCTGCGATCGAGCGGCCATGCTGCCGCCGGCCATTGAGAGCCTGCTGCGCCAGCAGACTCAGGGCCGATTCAGTTATGAAATCCTGGTCGTCGACGACGGTTCCGTCGACGACACCGCGCGGGTCGTCGCCGAACTGGCGGCCGGGAACGCCGGAGCCCCTTTGCGATACCTGTACAAGCGGGCGGGCGGCGTGGCCGAGGCGCGGAATTTCGGCGCGCATCACGCCCGGGGCGAAAGGATCGCTTACTTCGACGACGATCAACTCGCCGAGCCGAACTGGCTTTTGGAATTGATGACGGTCGCGCTCCGCGAGCGCGCGGCCTGTGTCGGAGGGTCGCGCGATCTGTTGTTGCCGAAATCGCCGATCCTCGCGCTGGGACCTAAGGCCCGAGCTGTACTGGGCGAGCATGAGCTCGGGGAGATCACCACGTACGATTCGAGTAAAGAGCTGCCCAACACCGGCAACGTGCTGATCACCAAACAACTGTTCGAGAGGCTCAAGGGGTTTAACGGCCTCCTGCGGGATAGCGGCGAGGACACCGACTTCTTTCAACGGGTCCGTCATTCCGGAACCGCACTCTGGTATGCGTCGCGGGCCCGCGTCCACCATGTCATTCCACGCTCGCGCGTCACGCCTCAGTTTCTGCGCTGGTACAGCGTCCGAATCGGGGTGGCGGCGGCCCGCCTCCAGTGCAAGAGCGGGCGCCTGCCGGCGACCCTCTTGACCGCATTGCAACGGTTGATGGTGTCCGGCCTTCGCGATCTACCCCTTCATCTCCTGAGCTGGTTGACCCGCAATCAGGCGCTGGAGATGGATTGTTTATGCACGACCGGATATACCGTCGGCTATCTCCGGGGTTGCCTGCATTTCCTCTGGCCGCACCTGTTCAACCAGCAACAGTTTATGAAATACGTTGATTTCCGCTCGCACGGCGGTGAGCGGTCCGCCGCCGACGCCCGGCCGTCCGCCAACGGGCAAGGCGCCGCCTTCTGACCATGACGTCGGTGAGCAGTAGCGGACGATCGGAATCCGGGCGACGGCCGGAGTTCAGGCAGCGGGAGAAAGAGGATTATGACGAAGAGGCATCTTAATCAGGATTCGATGAAAAGTTCGGGCGGGCCGTTATCGGTCGAAAAATATGTGGTCATTACGCCCGCGCGCGATGAAGGGGAATATCTCGGCCGCATGATCAATTCGATGATCGGCCAGACTGTGCGCCCGGCGCAATGGATCATCGTGGATGACGGTTCGGCCGATAACACCTTGGAGCTGGCCCGGGTCGCGGCCGCGCGGCATGACTGGATCCGCGTCGTCAGTCTGACGGATCGCGGATTCCGGCAGGTGGGGGCCGGGGCGGTTCAAGCGTTCAATGCCGGGTTGAACGCCCTGTCGATCAACGACTATCAGTTCATCTGTTGCGTTGATGCGGATATCGTGCTCCAGCCCCGATATTTTGAGCTGCTCCTGCAAAAGTTCAGCGCCAACCCGCGGCTGGGCAATGCCTGCGGGCAGATCTATGAAGACCACGGGGGCCGTCTGGTGAAATTACGGGCCAACCCGGAATTGACCTACGGGGCCATCAAATGCTGGCGGCGCGAATGTTTCACGGATATCGGCGGATTGGTCAATCATTCCAGTTGGGACGGGATCGATTGCTATCAATCCATGAACCGGGGATGGCAGACGGGGAAGTTTGAGGATCGGGAGTTGCAGGTCTTGCATCTGCGCGCGGTCGGGTCCTCCGACCGGCACGTTTACAAAGGATGGTTTCGTCGTGGCCACTCGCTCTACTTTTTGAGGGCGCATCCGCTCTGGACTCTGGCCAGCCTGGCCTTTCACGTCTTCGATCGCCCGCTCGCCGTCGGCGCGCTCTGCATGGCTGCCGGGTATACCGAAGCCTGGTTGAAACGGCGGCCCAGATATGACCAGACCGATTTCGTTCAGTTTCTCCAGGGTTGGCAAATGCGGAAACTGAAGAGCCTGATCAGGCTCAAATCGCCGGGGCCCTCCGATTCTTAAGCTCGAGGTTTCGGCGCGCAACCATTGATGATATTTAAAATGAGATTGTTGAAGATACGACTGGCGAAGTTTTCCGCGCGGCGCTCCCGGCAATTGCAGGGAAAGCGGCGGATGTTTGGAGAAGCCATCCCGATCCTTTGTTACCACCGCGTCCTGCCGGAGCTGATTGAAGAAGACGTCCCGATCTATTCGGTCACGCCTCAACAGTTCAACGACCAGTTGGCGTATCTCGCACAACACGGATTCCAATCGCTGTCATTGAGCGAGTACTCGGAGATCCTCCGGGGGCAGCGACCGATTCCGCCCCGGCCGGTCCTGATCACCTTTGACGATGGGTATGCCGATATCTATTCCCAGGCCTGGCCGATCGCCAGGCGATACGGCATGATCCTCAATCTCTTCGTCTGTACCAGCCTGATCTGCGGCCAGCAGCCGGCGATCTATTCGAGCTTGCCGGCCTCGGCGAAACGGCACCGACAGGCCCGGCCGGAATTATGGCGACCGCTGACCTGGACCGAACTCCGCCAGATGCTCGACGGCGGCGTCGGGCTCGGATTTCACAGTCACAACCACTCATTGATGTCGGTCTTGAGCGAGACGGCCCTGCGCGAAGATCTCGATCTCGGCCTTCACCTCTGCGAGCGCGAACTGGGATTCCGGCCGCGATTCTTCGCGCTCCCGCATGGAACCTATCAAAGCTACAACGACCGCGTCCTCTCCGCGCTTCGAGAGAGCGGGATCGAACGGGTCTTCACGACCCGTCTGCGCCTGGACCGGGTCGGAAAGCCCGGATTTCTCTCATCTCGCATCGTCGTTCATCAGGAGGACGATCTGGAGGCGTTCGAACACAAATTGTATGGAGCTTATGATTGGATGGGCCATCTGCGACATCTCATTCAAATTTTACAGTCGTTACTTTGAAAAGTAAGTCTTTCGAATTCAGATTCTATAGCGCGCGGAGCGCGCGAAAGAGTAAAGCCTGGGGGTGGAGTGAGGCGGAGCCGAACGGAACCCCAGGTCCCGCCAACGATGGGCCTGAGCCCGTGAAACGGGCGGCAGATCATGGGCTGTCGCCCGCTCTCGCGGGCTCCGGATCATGTTCATCGTCAACCTGGGGTTCCGCGCTGCGCGCTTCACCCCCAGGCTTTATGCTCCCGCGCGCT
>DATEFT010000626.1:0-4487 GCA_035280505.1 Blastocatellia bacterium
AACATTGCCTTGAAAGATCGCGGTGGCGCCAGCAGCGACGACACCGGTCTTGACGAAATCCCTGCGTGCGATCTTATCACTCATAGATTCTCCTTGAATAAATAAGTAGCCAGATGGTTCTGGCGCTTATTATTGCGCCACTTCTCCGAGATCGATTACTCCGGTTTGAATGCGAATATTCAGTATTATGGTTGTTCGGTTGCAAGTAAGCAACCATTAACGTGCACAGTAGGTGGCGTGATCTTACCCTTGTCCGCGGATCTTAGCAACTTTGGAACCGGAGCCTCGTGATTTTCATGATCCAAGAAGAATACTTCATAACCGGTCGATAAAATCGCAAAACACGCGAGCTCAACGACCTCTCGCGTGTTTCGCGTGTTTCGCGATCGAACCGTTACATCCGCAACAGACTGACGTTGCCGGAGACCGAGTTCAGTTTCAGGGTGCGGGAGCCGCCCCCCAGCCGCCCCGTCGCCCGGCGTCCCGATCCCGGTCGGGGCTCTTCGACCGTGAGGGGGAAATCGGTCTTCAAATCGCCGCTCCTCGTCGAGAGGGTGACCTCGGCGTCGAGATTCGCCGGGATGCGGGCCTGCACATTGCCGCTCACCGAAGCGAATTCCAGGCTCTCGGATCCGCGCAGGGTGCGAATCCCGACCTCCACGTTACCGCTCACCGATTTGGCGCTGACCGTTCCATCGACCTCACCGACCAGCACGTTGCCGCTGACCGATTTGGCATCGACCGGCCCCTCCACCCCTTTGACCGTCACCTGGCCGCTGACCGATTTGGCCTTCAGGTCGCCGCTCACTCCGGACACCTGAACGTTGCCGCTGACGCTCGAGATCGACTCAAACTTATAGCGCGTCTCGTTCGGGACCTTGACCTCGAATCGCACGCTCGCGTCGCAGTTACAATTCTCCGGATAGCGAACCCCCAGATCGATCTGGTTGCCGCTGCTGCGGTCTTCGACGGTCACTTGTTCGCGGTCGCGCCCGGTCTTGGTTCCGGTCACGACGATGGCATCTCCGCTGTAACCGGTCACGATCACATCGCCGGAGATGTTATGCACCTTCACCGAACCTCCGGCGCCGATCTGATAACTGCGCTGAAAATCCTGCGCCCGCGTCATCAGCGAGCAACCCAGACAGACGAGCCAGGACAGAACCATGGCCCGATACAGGTATCTCTTCATGGTACACACCAATCCTTTCAGAGTTGAGGTAATAAATTTTGTGACGCCGTGTTAGTGACAGCTCCCCGCCAAAGGTTTCAGCCGCCCACAACGAAAAACCCGAAGCTCACCGGCCGCGGGGCGGACTCGTTGAGGTTCGGGCTGTTCGACGACCTTAATTTTCCCCAATTCCTACTGCAACGGGTACTCCGCCCGCTGCTGTTTGCGATACCGCTGCAGGACTTTATGGACCTGGCGCGTGGTCAGGCCGCCCAGTTTCTGGGCGATGGTGGCATGCAGGCCGCTCTGCGGCGGCATCGGAGTGGACAGATACTGCAGGTAGGCCTCCTGGATCCCCTGCTCGATCTCGGGTGGAACATCGGGAACGCGCTCGAATTTGGTATCGTCATCGTGTAACCGGTCGAGCCATCTGGCGATCTGATAAGCGGTGGTGTAACCGAGTCGCTCGGCGATGCTGGTCGGCAACTCGCTCAACGGATGGCGCCGCTCCCGAAGTTCATCCCAATAGAGCTTTTCGATCATAAACTTCTGCTCGCGAGAGAGCTCCTGGGTGGGCGACTGTTCGTATTGAGACTGCGACCACTCAAAGACGATGTCCTTGGTCTGGCCGTAGGGGACCCCCAGCAATTGGCTGATGGTCCGTCGCCGCCCGCCCTCGGGCCGCACGCCCCGTTCGACAAAATCGCGGTACATCTCGATGATCCGGGCCCGCGTCTCCGGCGTGATCTCGATCTTGGGATAGACGACCTCCCGCAGCGCGACCGAGACGGCTTTTCGATGAAGCCAGAGCAGATCCGAGATCTTGGCGACCATCTCGCGCCAGGGCAGTTCCGTCGCGACAAACTGTTCGCGATAGAGCTGTTCCACCCGCTGGCGCAATTCATCCGTCAACTCGATCGTTTTGGCCGGCTTCCGTTCCGGTTTGCGTTCGACTTTGGGAACCACACGGCTGGCCACGGGCGGCCGCGGACTCGGGCGGCCGGGACCGGGTCGCGGGGCGGCAGGTCTGGGTCTGGATTCGACCACCGGTTTCGGCGGGCGCTTTTTAATACACTTCGGGCAGTAGCGAGTTTTGCGATCAGTGGAGAAAAAAGCCGTATTACAACCCCCGCACTGCAAACGAAATTTCATTCCACTCATAAAAATATCCTCTCCTCACTCCCTCATCGGCTCTATCACCGTGTAATGTTCGATTGAATAGATCATGGTTCGAGTACAATTATATGTTCAGGGGCAAGCATCCCCTGGGCCGGAGACGAAAATAACGGCCTGCCGAGTACACATTTTTTTGATCTTGAAATCTATGTGGTGCATGATCGAGCGACCCATCCTGCCTGAAGTCGCAGGCTGCCCGCACCAATGGTAATATACGGCACGCGGAAATGGGAACCAAGAGGTTGAGGGGGTAGTATTTTGAAGTTTTATCCCGGTTCACGGAGATCTCCGGTCGAGCCAAATTCCCGATCCACCATTAAAAGATCTGAATTGGACAGCCTACGGAAAGGCCTGATTGATGCTCTCAGACGCCATCAAATACTATCACTCCTTGCTCAGCGGCCCGCTCTTAGACGATGCGATTGAGAAGCTGGCCGAGTCGACGGCCCGGCAGAATCTCAGCTTCGGCTCGCGCCCGATCTGCACGGTCCTTCGCCCCCTGTTCATCACGGCCGATCAGTACGATTACATTCAACGCGATTCGACCCTGGTGCTGCGGGCGATCGAAAAACTGGGCCAGGCGCTCCTGAGCGAGGAGCGGCTGCGCGCCGAACTGGGGCTCACCCCCACCGAGGAACAGCTCATCAGCATCGATCCGGGATTCAAGGCGCCGGCGGCCGGCGGCCGTTTCGACGCCTTCTTCGACTTGCACGGCGACTTCAGTTTTGTCGAATACAACGCCGACCAACCCGGCGGGCTGCTCTACGGCGAGACGCTGAGCGAGATCTTTCAGGAGATGGATGTCGTCCGCGAATTCGGGCGCAAATTTCCGGTTCGCCAGGTCCCCGTCAAACGCCAGATCCTGGAGACCATGCTCGATTGCTACAACGAATGGGGGAACTGGAACTCCCGCGCCCGCCCGAAGATCGCCCTCATCGATTCGCGAACGCCTCAGACCAATGCGGAACTGGAACTCTGCTGCGAATACTTCGCCTCACAGGGCTACCCGACGGTCATCGCCGATCCGCGCGAGCTGGAGTATCGCGGAGGCTGGCTCCGGGTCGGAGATTTTCACATCAATATCGTCTACAAGGGGGCGGTCACCTACGACCTGCTGGAGCAGAACGGGATGAATCACCCGCTGGTGCGGGCCGCGCGGGATCGGGCGGTCTGCGTCGTCAACTCGTTTCGCGTCCAGATGCTCGGCAAGAAGGCCCTCTTCGGGCTCCTCGACAATCCGGACTGCGAACGCTTCTTCACCTCCGACGAGATCGGCGCGCTGCGCCGCCATCTCCCCTGGACCCGGCACCTGCGCAAGGGCTTCTCGACCTATCGCGGCCGGCGCATCGACCTCATCGACTTCACGCTCTCTCATCGCAATCTGCTGACGCTCAAACCCAACAACTGGTCCGGCGGACGGGGCGAGATCCCGGGCTGGAGTTGTACCGAGGAAGAATGGCAGTCGGCGATCCGAAACGCGCTGGAAGGCTCCTTCGTCGTGCAGGAGCTGGTGGAGGGCATCAAACAGCCATTCCCGACGCTGGTCATGGGCGAACTCGAATGTCAGGACCGCTATGTCGATTTCGATCCTTATACCTGGGGCGGCGAGATGGTTGAGGGAGCCGGCGTCCGGCTCTCATGCTCGCCCCTCCCGAATGTCTCGGCCAGCGAGGGATCGGCCACCTCGATGATGATTATCGGAAAATAAGGCAGGTCGGCGCTTAAAGCGCGAAACACGCGAAAGATCGTGGATTCAGCGTCTTTCGCGTATTCCGCGGTTTAAGCCGCGCGTTTACCGGCGGGCCGTCTTGACTTTGACCGAAAAGTTCAATTCGCCCAACTCCAGTTGGTAGAATGAGTTGAACCCATGGTACTGCGCCGATCGGCCGAGTTCCTCTTCAATCCGGAGCAGTTGGTTGTACTTGGCGACGCGGTCGGTGCGCGAGGCCGAACCGGTCTTGATCTGTCCCGCGTTGGTCGCGACCGCCAGGTCCGCAATAAATGGATCCTCGGTCTCGCCCGATCGATGGGAGATGATCGCCGTGTAGTTGTTGGTGCGGGCCATCTCGATCGCCTCGAGAGTCTCGGTCAGGGTTCCGATCTGATTGACCTTGATCAGAATCGAATTGGCCACGATCTC
>DATEFT010000627.1:0-10517 GCA_035280505.1 Blastocatellia bacterium
CGTGCCTGAGGCCGCCTCTCAGAACTTCGAGATCAGCGACTGGTGGTACTGGCCGGCGCCGGAGTTCTTCGGGGTCGAGCGCGGCGCGATCGCTTCCGATGCTGCCGGCGCTTCCGGGGCGGCTTCCACCGCATCGGCGGCCTCGGACTTCTCGGCTGGGCTGCTGGCCCCGAATGCCGTGCCCACGGGTTACTGCCCGGGGCCTCCTCCGAGCGGTGCGGACAACGGGACCTATCAGGTCATGAATCCGGGTTCGTCGAGCACGGTCTTCACGTCGACGCACTTCGCCGCCCGCTGGAATCCGGCGGACAACGTTCCGCTGACTCAGGCCCAGGCCCAGACGGGTCTCAGCACGCTGGAACAGATCTGGACGAGATATCTCAACGAGATCGGCTTCGCGAAGCCATACGCCACCGAGGCCTCCAAGTTCAAGGTCGATGTCAATGTCAGCGACCAGGGATGGGCGTCGGGCGGCGGAACGGGGCTGCGCCACCCCGGAATGTGGCTGCACTTCAATGCTTTTCAAGATCCGGGAGCCCTCGCGCACGAGTTCACGCATGCGCTCCAGTACTGGACGACCGGTCTGCGAAGCTCGGAGTTCACGGGATGGTTCTTCGAGTGCCACGCGGAATGGATGCGGCACCAGTTCTTCCGCGACCAGGTCAACTGCGCGGAGATGCTCGTCAACTACCCGCACCTGTACTACGGGTCCACGCGGGACCGCTACTGCAACTGGCAGTTCTGGGAGTTCCTGAAGGAGAAATACTGCTATCGCGTCATCAACGATATCTGGAATCTCTCCCGGAAACCGGGAGAGGCCGGGCAACGCGACGAGGATCCGTTCTCGGTGCTCGCCCGTAACCTGGGCTGGTCGCAGAGTCAGCTCAACAACGAATTCGGCGATTGGGCCCTGCACAATGCCACCTGGGACTATCCGAACGGCGCGGTCTACCGCCAGCGGTTCGGATCCTATTCGGATCGCGCCGGGATGCGGCGCACCCGCGTCACCGTTCTGAAAGATCTGGATCTGGCGCAGCGTCGTTTTGTGGTCCCGGAGTTCTGGGCTCCTCAACGCTGGGGTTACAACCTGGTCCGATTAGTGCCCGATAATCCCGGCCAGAGCGGCACGGTGACGGTCACGTTCAAAGGTGTCGTCCAGACCGGTCCGGCCTCGACCAATTTCGGGTCCTTCGCCCGCCAGCCGGTGACCGTCCCGCCGCCCAGTTCCGACTGGCGATGGGGTCTGGTCGCGCTCGGTTCCTCGGGCGCGGCGCGATACTCGGCGCTGCAGCAGGGAGCGAATGGGCAGGTCTCGTTCCAGGTCAACGCCGGCGATACCGAATTGTGGCTGGTCGTGGTGGCGACTCCCTCGGCCATGCACAAGATCATGTGGGACCAGATGTACTACACGATCTACCGCTATCCATGGATGGTCCAACTGCAGGGCGCCTGGCCCGAAGGCTATCCCAACCCCGCCCCGCCGACCGGCGCCGGAGCGCGCCATCCGAACGGAGGCGGCTGGGTCGCCAACACCGCCCGGGTCGCGGCGACGGCCTTCGTCGGACCGCGGGCCCAGGTCCTGGGAACCGCGATGGTCAGCGGCAACGCCCGAATCGAGGACTGGGCGATCGTGAGCGGCAATGCCCAGGTCCGGGATAACGCGATCGTCAGGGACTTCGCCCAGGTGCTGAACGGGCAGGTCTTCGAGAACGCCCAGATCTCGGCGTTGACGATCGTCAACAACGCCGCGGCGAGAGTCCACGGCTCGGCCCGGATCGCGTCGAATATGAACGCCATCGGCGCCTTCGACGTCTCCGGCACCGCTCAGTTGCTGGGCGACGTCGAGCTGTTGACCTCGGTCTCGCGGGGAGTCTTCTACGGCTTTATCGACGCCGCGGTCGCGGCGGATCCGGCCTATGGACTCAACCGGAACGCGCCCAGTCCGGAGGTGACCATCGCCGGTCCGTTCAGATGGGATAACGGTACCACGCCGACGCCGACTCCGACTCCGGGGCCCACGCCGACGCCCACTCCAGGGCCGACGCCGACTCCGACTCCGCGACCGAGTCCGACGCCGACGCCGAACCCGACCCCGACGCCGACCCCGCCTCCATCTGGCAACTGCGTCGCGACCTACCAGGTGACCAATCAATGGAGCAACGGTTTCATCGGCGAGGTGAGGGTCTCCAACCCCGGAACCTCGTCGCTCAACGGCTGGACGGTCCGGTGGACCTTCCCCGGTAATCAACAGGTCACCAACCTGTGGAACGGAGTGCTGACCCCGAATGGAGCCGGCGTCAGCGTGAAGAATGCTCCACACAATGCGGGGCTCGCTCCCGGAGGCTCGGCGACCTTCGGCTTCCAGGCCAGTTACAGCGGGACGAACGCCCTTCCGGCGGTGGTCACCTGTACTTCGCCCTAGGTCGAGTTCGATAGCTCAAACCGCGAAACACGCTGAAGACGCGAAAAATCGATCGTTCAGCGTGTTTCGCGTCTTCGCGATTAAATAAATGGTATGGAGGAGGCTCATCATGGTCAGGAGAGACACTTTCGGATGGAGCTTGTTCTTGACGATTCTGTGTCTGTGGCTGGTGCCCGCGATGGCGGTCGGGCAGACGATCACGGGGACCATCTCGGGCACGGTGGTCGATGGTTCGGGGCAGATCATTCAAAATGCCTCGGTCACGCTGCTCAGCGAGAGGACCGGGGATCGGAGAATGGTCACGACCAACGACGCGGGAGGATTCGTCTTCGTGGCGGTCCTGCCGGGCAGCTATACCCTCACGGTCGATCAGAGAGGGTTTCGCCGATTCGAGAGCAAAGGCCATGTCTTGACGGCCAACGAGCATCTGTCGGCGGGCAATCTGGCGCTGGTCATCGGCGACGTCAGTGAAACGATCACCACGACCGCCGCGGTCACTCCGGTCCAGACGGAGAGCTCCGAGCATTCGGCGCTGCTGACGCCCAAACAGTTGGAATCGATCTCGATCAGGGGGCGCGATGTGACGTCTCTGTTGCGCATCCTGCCGGGCGTTTCATATCAGGGCGACAACGAACTCGGGGGCGGCAGCGGCGGCGGCACCCAGATCCCCAACGTGCAGGGTGGCCGCGCCTCGTGGAATATGATCAATGTGGACGGCGTGCGGGGCAACGACATGGGCGGTCCCGACTATTTCAGCAGCACCATCAATTTCGATGCGATCGGCGAGGTCAAGGTGCTGCTCAACGGATTTCAGGCGGAGTATGCGAGCAATTCCGGAGCCGGCGTCAACATCGTCACCAAGTCCGGGACCCGCGAGTATCACGGCAGCGGTTACTGGTACAAACGCCATGAGATGTTCAACGCCAACAACTATTTCAACAACCTGCGGGGGCGCAATCCGGACGGCTCCGAGGTCTCTCCCCGGCCGCTCTCTCGATACAGCACGCTCGGGTTCACGCTGGGCGGACCGGTCTGGATCCCGAAAGCCTCGAACCGGATCAAGGATAAGCTCTTCTTCTTCTATTCCCTCGAGGACGCGCGCACGACCGCCCCGCAAAACCAGCGCCGGGTGACCGTGCCGACGGTGCGCGAACGCCAGGGAGATTTCTCCCAGACCGGCACCGTGATCATCGATCCGGTGACCCGCTTGCCCTTTCCCGGCAATATCATTCCCGAAGATCGCCTCAACCGGAATGGACAGGCGCTGCTCAACATCTTTCCGGTGCCGAACGCCGCGGGCGGCGACTACAACTATCTGTTTCAGGAGAGTCTGAAGATTCCCAAGCGGCAACATCTGCTGCGCGCCGATTACCGGCTCTCGGAGCGGGATACCTTCTATGTGCGCGGATCGACGTGGTCCGCCGATAATCAGGGCGTCGCCGTGGCCGCCGGAACCTCGAACTGGGGGCTGGCCAAGTTGCACTACACCTACACGGACAACGGGATCGTCGGAGACTGGACGCATCTCTTCAGTTCGTCGCTGGTCAACGAGGCCTCGGTGGGACTGCGCCATGGCGTCGAGAAGGGACCTCCGCTCAACGATTCCGAATTGGCCAGGTTGCAGCGCACGACCTACGGGTTCACGCTCGGCCAATTCAACCCGCAATTGAATCCGCTGGACATCATTCCGCTGGTCTCCTTCGGCACTCCGATTCAGAATGCGGCGGCGATCTCGTATGACGGTCGGACTCCGTTGCGGGGCGCCGATACGCTGATCTCTTTCACCGACACGCTCTCATGGATTCGCGGGCCCCATACCTTCAAGGTCGGCCTCTATGCCGAGCGGGCCCGCAACTATGAAGGCGAGACGGGCACTTTTGCCGGCAATTTCAATTTCTCCGTCGATATCAACAACCCGCTCGATACGCGCCATCCTTATGCCAATGCCCTGCTGGGCAATTTCACCAGCTACGCCGAATCGACGGCCCGGCCCAGGGGCGAGGGGCGCCAAACGCTCTTCGAGTGGTTCGCGCAGGATTCGTGGAAGGTCACCCGGCGGCTGACCCTCGAATACGGCGCGCGGTTCGCGTGGTACAACAACTGGTATCAGGACCGCGGAAACTCCGCCGCCTTTTCGCTGGAGCGTTACGACCGATCGAGGGCCCCGGTCTACTATCAGCCTTACTGCTCGGGGCCGCTGACGGCCAACGGCAGTTGCCCGACCGCGAACCAGTTGACGCGGAACCCGCTGACCGGAGAGATCATGCCCCGCATCTATCTCAACGCCTTCGTTCCCGGAAGCGGCGACCCGTACAACGGGATGGTGGTGGGGACCGATGAGACCTATCCGCGAGGATTCAAAGATCAGCCGCCGATTCAGGTGCAGCCGCGTTTCGGATTCGCCTGGGACGTCGCGGGCAACGGCAAGACGGCCCTGCGCGGCAGCTTCGGCGTCTTCAACCAGACGCGGGTCAGCGCCAATGCCGTGTGGACCGACGTTTCGCGCAACCCGCCGGTCTCCGAGACCCCGAACATCTTCTACGGCAACATGGATACCCTGCTCTCCTCCGCGGGCGTGCTCTTCGCGAGCAATGTCGCGGGCTTCGATCGGGAGGCCCAGACGCCCGTGACCTACAACTACACGCTGGGCGTTCAGCGGAACCTCGGCTTCGGCACCGTCGCGGAGGTGGCCTATGTCGGATCGGTCAGCCGCCACCTGCAACAGGCCCGCAACCTCAATACGATCCCTTACGGCGCCCGTTTTCTGCCCGAGAATATGGTGGGCGGCATCACTCTGCCGGCCAACTATCTGCGCCCGTACCCGGGATACGGCGGCATCACCTATTACGAGAACGTCGGCATCTCGAACTACAACGCCCTGCAGGTCTCGGCCAATCGCCGCTACTCGCGTGGACTGCAGTTCGGCCTGGCCTACACCTGGTCCAAGGCCATGAGCGAGACCGACGACGACCGGGGCGGGACGCCGAACTACCGTTCCCGCCGGGTCTGGAGCTACGGCAAAGCCGGGTTCGATCAGACCCACATCCTGGTGCTCAACTACACCTGGGACCTGCCGAAGGCCAGCCGGATCTGGAATCGATCTCTGGTGCGGGGAGTCTTCGATGGCTGGCAGGTCTCGGGAGTCACGGCTTTCACCAGCGGCACGCCCCGCGGGATCTCCTTCTCGGTCGATGGGAACCCGGACCTGACCGGAGGCGGCGACGGAGCCCGCGTCTGGGTGACCGGAAATCCGATTCTGCCGCGCGGCGAAAGGAGCGCCGCCCGCTGGTTCGACACTTCGGTCTTCGCGGTTCCCAGGCGAGGTGAGGTCGGCAATGCGCCGAAAGATGTGATCCGGCTGCCCGGCACGGCCAACTGGGATCTGTCGATCTTCAAGAACTTCAAACTGCGGAGCGAATCGCGGTACCTGCAGTTTCGTTGGGAGATCTACAACGTGCTCAACCACACGCAATTCAGCGACGTCAACACCAACGCGATCTTCAACGCCGCCGGAGCCCAGTCCAACCGGGAGTTCGGGCGGGTCACCGGCGCGCGCGACCCGCGCACCATGCAATTGTCTCTGAGGGTGACGTTTTAAGCCTCACCGACTGCCTGGTTAACAAATAGGTCTATCAACCGCGAAACACGCGGAAGACGCGAAATTGACTTGCTTTCGTGTCTTCCGCGTGTTTCGCGAACGTGGAACAGCACGCAAAATAGAAACGCTCAACGATAATCCGATTATTTCCCTTCCACCTGATCCGTCCGTACCTGATTCCCGCGCGGGCGCCCCAGGATTGGTCAAATCACTGGCATGCCCTTTCATTTGAACATGGCCAAGACGATACCTGTCTTCCATTGGAATGTCCATAGGTGTGGCGCGCCCACGTTGATGATTGATTTCGGGTCTTTCGCGTGTTCTGCAATATTTAATGCCACCCGGCTCAACTGAGAGGCGGGACGATCTCACACGCTATGCCTTGACATTCTAGGCTTCTCTCCATACCCTACACCTGGAATTTCTAGGTATGACCCATCAGCGACCCCGGGTCAGAACGGCAGTCTGAGGAGGCGGATGATGGAACGGTTGAACAGGCTCAGGGCCCGGCTGCGCGCCCTGTTTCGGCGCGAAAGCGTCTGGCGGGACATTGAAGAAGAGTTGCGCATCCACGTCGAGATGGAGACGGAGCTGAATCTCGAGCGGGGGATGCCGCCGGACGAGGCGCGAGCCGCCGCCCTGAAGAGTTTCGGCAACCTGGGCCGGAAGAATGAACTCGGCTATGACATTCGCGGCGGGGGGTGGGCGGAAACACTCTGGCAAGACCTGCGCTACGGCGCGCGAATGTTATGGAAGAAGCCCGGCTTCACCTTGATTGCCGTGCTGACGCTGGCGCTGGGCATCGGCGCGAATACGGCGATCTTCGCGCTCGTCAATGCGGTCTTCTGGCAGCCGCTGCCGGTGGCGGAACCGGCGCGGCTGATGTCGGTCTTCGGCATGGATGAAAAGAACCGGGGCGACTTGATCGACTTCAGCCCGATCTCATGGCCGAACTTCAAAGACTACCGGGATCGGAACGATGTCTTTACGGAAATGATCGCCTTTCAGTATGTCGGCTTGAATTTCTCGGACGGCGGCGAACCGCAGCGGATCGCCGGGGTGATCGTCACGGGCAATTATTTCGATCTGCTCGGCGTCAAAGCCGAGATCGGGCGCACGTTTCTGCCGGAAGAGGACCGGATGCCGGGGACTCATCCGGTCGTTGTCTTCAGTTACGGTTCTTGGCAGCGCCGCTTTGGCGGTGATCCGGAGATCGTCGGTCGGGCGATCAAACTCAATGGGCTTGACTACACCGTGGTGGGCGTCGCGGCAAAAGGGTTCAAAGGAACGGAGACGATCGGCGTCACAGATTGTTGGGTGCCGATGATGATGCACGATCAGGTTTTCACCGGACCTTACCGGGATGGGTTCAACGGGCGGCGAGCCATGACTCTCAACGTCATTGGCCGTCTCAAACCCGGAGTCGCCGAGCAACAAGCCGAAACCGCGATGCGGGCCATCGGCCGCCGCCTCGAACAGGAATATCCGAAGGAGAACGATCAGCGCAACGTCACGCTGATCCCCTTGAATCAGTCCGCCATCTCGCCGAAGGAGCGATCAGCATATCTGAGGGCGAGCGGGTTGTTGCTGACAGTTGTCGGTCTGGTGCTGCTGATTGCTTGCGCCAACGTGGCGAACTTGCTGCTGGCCCGAGGGACGGCGCGAAGAAGAGAGCTTTTCCTGCGAATGGCGCTCGGCGCGGGTCGCGCGAGGGTGATTCGTCAACTGCTGACGGAGAGTTCGATCTTGGCGGTGGCCGGCGGCGGCGGCGGGCTGCTGCTGGCGGTGGCCGGCCGCAATCTGCTGTGGGCGTTCAGGCCGCCGGGGATGGACGTCGGCGATCTCAACCTGAGCTTTGACCCGCGCGTGCTCGGCTACACGCTGCTCATCTCGATGCTGACGGGGGTTCTCTTCGGTCTGGCGCCCGCGCTTCAGGCGTCGCGCGTCGACCTCATCACCGGATTGAAGGAGCGGGGCGGCCGGGCGGCGGGTGGTCACCGCTGGTTCAGTCTGCGCAATCTGCTGGTCGTTGGGCAGGTGGCGCTCTCGCTCGTCGCGCTGATCAGCGCGGGGCTGTTTCTGCGCAGCCTCATCAATGCGCGGCGGATCGATCCCGGCTTTGAAACCGAAAAGCTGCTGACGCTCTGGTTTGAACCGGGGGCGCGGGGATACGACCAGGCGCGTGGGATCGAGCATTACCGCCGCGTGGTCGAGCGGGTCGAGGCGATTCCGGGCGTGATTTCGGCGGCGATTGCTTCGGCCGGCCCTTTTGGCGGGGGATTTGTGCGCAGCGTATTCGTCGAGGGGCGGGAGCCGCCGGGCGGCGGGCGCGGCATTCTGACGATCGTGGACGCCGTGGGCCCGAAGTATTTCGAGACGATGAGTATTCCGCTCGTGCGCGGGCGCGATTTCACGAAAGCCGACCGCGAGCACATGCCGCCGGTCGCCGTCATCAACGAGGCGATGGCGAATCGTTTCTGGCCGCATCAAGACGCCGTCGGGAAGCGGTTCCGGTTCTTCGGCCACGACGTTTCGCAGGAGGTCATCGGCGTGGTCAAAGACAGCGCGACGCGCCGCCTCGGCGAAGCTCCGCTCCCGGTGGCGTACCTGTCGCTGCTGCAGGACTTTCCATCCCGGGTTACGCTGCACGTGCGCACGGCGGGTGATCCCGGCGCATTGCTGGCCACGGTGCGGAGCGAAGTGCTGGCGCTGGATCGCATGATGCCAGTGATGAAGCCGGTGACGATCTCTCAATTGATTGGAGAACAATTGTGGAGTGCGCGAATGGGCGCGGCGATGCTGGCGGTCTTCAGCTTGCTGGCGTTGACCCTGGCGTCAGTCGGCATTTACGGCGTGATCGCGTTCTCGGTCAGCCAGCGCACCTCCGAATTCGGCATCCGCCTGGCGCTCGGCGCCCGCCCGTCGGATGTGCTTCGGCTGGTGCTCGGCCAGACCCTGACGCTGGTCGCCGCCGGCACGGCGATCGGCATGGCGGGCGGGTTGATCGTGACGCGGCTGGTCGCGAACCTGCTTTACGGCGTGAGCGCGGTCGATCCGGTGACGTTCATCGGAATGCCGTCGCTGCTGTTGCTGGTCG
The DNA here is from genome assembly GCA_035280505.1 of Blastocatellia bacterium. Lineage (GTDB taxonomy): Bacteria > Acidobacteriota > Blastocatellia > RBC074 > RBC074 > JAKEHZ01. Next base: position 9,118 of record DATEFT010000627.1, read on the forward strand.
CGCTGCTGGCGAGTTATCTGCCTGCGCGGCGGGCGACGAAGATAGATCCGATGATCGCGCTGAGATGCGAATGAGTCCGACTCAACACGGCAATGCTTCGGCCCCTTTCGCATTAAATCGAAAGCGGATCAGCGGATGAGTTAAACGTCCTTCATCTGCTCGGATTCTTTTCAGGGCCTCCTTCCGCGCTCGGCGACGACTTTTTCTTTAGCTTGATCAGTTCCTTGAGATAGCTTCCGACGAGCCAGTATCCGGAGGCGGGGCCTAGATGACTACTGCGATAGGTGATCCGGCGGGTGTAGATGATCCTGCCGGTCTCTTTATCGGTAAAGACGAGATCGGCTTCGAGACGCACCTCGCTGGCGATGATGCTGTCGTCTTTTTTGAAATTGAGCGCGTGGATGGTCAGCAGCAGCGTCTTTTCGGTGATCTGCGTACGCGAGGGGCGGATTTCCTTGAAACTACCCTGCTTCCGCCCCAATTCTTTGCGGATCTCCGCGCCGACCCTGGTGATTTCTTTAGCCTTCAGCCTGGCCTGCCCGTCAGGCACGATCTCCAGCTCAAATGCCTCGAAGTAGTTGAAAGATCGGACCGGGATGGCGCCGAACTCCAACCGCGCCAGCCTCGCGTCGCGATCAACCTGATACTGTTGAAACAGTTGTGGCGTGGCGGCCTCATAGTAGAGCAGGAAAATTGTGGGGCCCTCAAAATAGAACTGCAGGCTGAAAGGCTTTTTTTTGATTTTTCCGGTCAGGGTATGCCATTGCCGGCCATTGATCGGTCGCGAGGTTCGGACCGGATCGTAGTTAAACCCGTAATCTATCTCCTGCCCGGGGGCAATGAAGTCCTGAGGGGTCAGGTCCACCCTGGAGTAGAGTGTCGCCGCATTAGCCGGCTGCTGGATTTTTCTGAAGTACTCATCGGGCGGCAGCTTTTTAAAATTGTCCAGCGAACAGACCCTGATGAAGACCGGGTCATTGGCCGGTTTGAGCAGCGCGCGGACCAGGGGGGCGTCAGGTTCGTGAAATGCCCAATTGGCATTTGGCCTGTGGATGCGCAGACCGGTCTGGTCATCGACCCTGCCGGCTTCACCGTCCGTCTGCGCCGAAACCGACCACGCGCCGGACAGCAACAGGGCACCGACTACGAGCAGGCGCTTGGCGATGTTCATATTTCCTCTCGTAATGTGAAATTGCAGATAGTAGCTTTTGGGTCCTAGGCGGCTGATGATGCTACTCCTATCCCCAATTCCTGCCTGAACCAGTGTGCAATTAGAGATGCAGGCTGAAGGCCTAACGGTTATTCTTGGCCGTATCGCTTATTGCTGAGGGACCAACACCCGCACCCGTATCGATCCGAAGTAGAAAATACGAAGGACCGACGGGCGCGGTTCGATCAAT
>DATEFT010000628.1:0-2837 GCA_035280505.1 Blastocatellia bacterium
GGGCTCAATCCCGGCGGCGGAACTTCATTATTCGATGCTATCATCTCGACGGCCGAATTCGCGCGCGATTATGGAAAGAACCGACGCAAAGCCCTGATCGTGATCACCGATGGTCTGGAGCGAAACAGCCGGGTCAAGGAGAAAGAGGTGATCGATGCCCTCGCCCAATTCGAAGTTCAGTGTCATATGATCGGTTTCTTCGAGGAAGAGGATGAGCCGAGCCACGTCTTCTATAAATCCCCGAACAAGAAGGCGACGGAGTTACTGAGCAGGATCTCCGACGACTCCGGGGGCCGCGCTTATTTCCCGAAAGATATCTTTGAGATGCCGGGGATCTCGAATCAGATCACCAAGGACCTCCGGAGCCAATATATCATCAGCTACTATCCGAAAAATGATAAACAGGACGGAGCCTACCGGGAAGTAAAGGTGGTGATCAACCAGAAGGACAAGGATAAGCACAACAAGCTGGTCGCCCGGACCCGCCTGGGCTACTACTCGAAGAGTAATAAGAGCTCGGTCGATCGCTAAATCCGTCATCCGGATAAAAATGCGCAAATAACCAGGTTCGGGTTATTTGCGCATTTTTCTGTCTACCCGGTTAAAAGATCGCGCGTTCCCTGAAGGTAGTCTTGGTCTGGAGAGAGAAACAGCTCAGGACTTCAAGTTCTTCAGTAATCAGTTCGGCCACGTACTCGCCCAGCGCCGGCCCATGTTTGAAACCGTGCCCGGACCCGCCGCCTACCAGCCAAACATTCTCAAAGTTCGGGTGCCGGTCGATTAGAAAGTCTCCGTTTGAGGTATTCTCATACTGACAGACTCGGGATTCGAGGAGCGGCGCATGCTTGAGGCCGGGGATGCGGTGGGCGAGGTAGTTGCGGGCCTCATTCAAAATTTCGGCCGTCGTGTGGCGTTCTCCAAGATCCGGATCGATCGACGGACCGTGTCGATCGATTCCTACTTTGAATCCGCGGTTCTCGAGATCCGGAAGACCATAGGCCTCATTCCCAAAATCGATCCAGATCGGCATCCGCGGCGCCGCGAATCGCGGATCGCCGGGAGGCGGGCCCAGGAAGAAGACCTCCTGGCGAGTCGGATGAATCCGTTCCGCGAGCAGGTCGGGGAAGAGTTTCGGCAACCAAGGGCCGCAGGCGAAGATGAATCCTCCGGCGCGCACCTTCCAACCGTCGGCCGTGACCAGCTCGCTCGGGCGCGGCGATTCAGCGAGCGGAAGCACCGCCGCGCGCCGATAGTCGGCCCCACCTTTGATCACCTCGTCGAACAGGACCTGAACGGCGCGGCGCGCCATTAAAGCGCCGCTCTCAGGCTCATAGATACCCCACTCGATGCCGTCGAAATTGATCTGAGGGTATCGGGTTTCAAGGTCCGCGCGGTTCAGCCGCTCGAACCTGATCCCGACATTTTGGAGGGTGGTCGTGATGTCGCCGGAGTAGCCGTCGTTGGGGCCCGCCATCCACAAGACGCCGGTCCGATGAAAGAGCGGCGGTTGGGTCCTGGCCGATAGCTCAGTCCACCAGCTCAGGGACTGGTTGGACCAGCGCGTATAGATCTCGTTGGTGCCGTAGCCCATCCGGATGATGCGCGATTCGCCGCCGGAACTGGCCCGGCTGTTACCGGCTCCGTAAGCATCGATCAAACAGAGCTTCAATCCACGACGCTGGAGGTGATAAGCAGTCCACGAACCGAAGACTCCGGCGCCGACAATGGCTAGATCATAAGTTCTGGTCATCCCAATTTTCCTTATCGACTGTCACATCCTGCCTTGATGAGACTATAATATCGCGTCACTGATGAGTCCGCCGGGGAAAACAGGTCAACCCATCCTAAATTATAAACAGTAATGAAGTCATCGTGATGCCGATATCGACCGATCAGAAATTTATCGAGGTTTTGCGGGAGCAGCGCGACTGCATCCGGGCCTTCGACGCGCAGCTTCAGTCCGCGTCCGTTGAAGAGGACCTGGAACCGCTCTTTCGTGAGCTCGGGCGAATTCGGACCTCCCTCAGAGATGCGATCATACTTCATTCCGATCAAATCACTGCCGATCTCCTGCTCGAACTTCAACTGCAGTTGAACCTGGAGCTGGACCAGCGGTTCTCGCTCGCCATCCAGGCCTTTATCGAAGAGCGAACCCGATCGTTGACCGAAAAAGCCCAGCGAGACCCGCTGACGATGTTGTTCAATCGCGCCGCCTTCGATCAACGATGGCACGATGAGGTCGGGCGGGCCAGCCGATACCAGCGCCACCTCTCCCTGGTCCTGTTCGATCTCGACCATTTCAAATCGGTCAACGACCAGTACGGCCATCGGGCCGGAGACCAGGTACTGGCGGAGGTGGCGAAGATTCTCAAAGAGTCTCTGCGAAAGAGCGATGCTACCTTTCGGTACGGCGGCGATGAGTTCGCCGCGATCTGTCCGGAGACCTCCGGTGAGGCCATGGCGGGAGTTTTACGGCGGATAGAGATGAGTTTGAAGAGCTATTGCGCTCAGATCCGGTTGGCGGGAAACATCGGAATCAGTTGGGGCGCGGCCTCCTTTCCGACCGATGCCCTGGACGCCGGCGAATTGATCGAGCTGGCCGATCAACGGCTTTATCATTGTAAAAGAGCGCACCATCAGGGCCTCTCCCCGAGATAGCGACAGAGTTCTGAAAATCATGATCCCTAAACTACGTCAATTGAAGCTAAAGCCGATCCCGACCCTGCTGGGCCTCTGTTTTTTCCTGTTGCTGGTTCTGATCCTGATCAGCGGTTTTCTGGGTCAAAACCGGTTGGAGGAGATCAGTATCAAATCGGACGAGAGCGCCAGGGCCTATC
>DATEFT010000629.1:0-8632 GCA_035280505.1 Blastocatellia bacterium
CCACAATTGAATTTATTAGCGACTTGCTGGATTAACTGCCGAACAGAGCAGGCCCAATCTACTGTTCTATACCCGCGATAGGACAGTCGATGAGTAGTGTGCCCAATCGCAGCCCGGAGGTAGTACAGATGAGCCGTTGGATCATACTATCGCTAATCTTCATCCAACTGGGATTACAGATGGCGAATGATGGGATCAAAAACCACGTCCTCCTGGTGGAAGGCGTGTCGCACGATCTGGCGCGAAGCCGGGCAGCCAACATCTACGATATTCGCTATGAGCTGCGGTTGGAGCTCGGGCCGGGGCTCTCGCAACTCAAGGGCGAGGAAGAGATCAGGTTGAAACTGGCGGCCCCCGCCGACGAGATCGTGCTCGACTTCCGGGACCTGGACCAGAACGGCAAAGTGACGGAGGGTAAGATCGGGGAGGTCAAGGTCAACGATCGTCCCATCAGCGACGGGCAACAGGTCAATGGCCACCTGGTGCTCCCCGGACGATATTTCAAGACCGGAGAGAACAAGATCTCGCTCGATTTCGAGACCGGCATCGCCGCTTCGGGGCGGCCGATCATTCGCTATCAGGATCGCGACGACGGCAGCGAATACCTCTACACGCTCTTCGTGCCGATGGATGCCAGCCTGGCCTTTCCCTGCTTCGATCAACCGGATCTCAAAGCCCGATTCACGCTGATCGCCCGGACGGTCTCGGATTGGAAAGTGGTCTCCAATGCCGAGGTTAAAAAGACGACGCATCTGAACGGCGAGGGCCCGGATTTTGAATGGGTCTTTAACGAGACGCGTCCGATCAGCACGTACCAGTTCGCCTTTGCCGCGGGCCGGTTCCGCGTCATCGACGACGGCGAGAAGGATGCGCTGCCCCTGCGGTTCTACGTCCGCCAATCGCAGCTCAAGCGCAGTCAACCGCATCTGCCGGAGATGTTTCGCCTGACCCGCGCGGGATTGAACCATTACGTCGAGTTTTTCGGTCACGCCTTTCCCTTCACCAAGTACGACCAGATCTTGATTCCGGGTTTCGCCTACGGCGGGATGGAGCACGCGGGCGCGACGTTCCTGCGGGAAGATTCGATCCTGTTCCGCACCGCCCCCACCCGGGGCGACCAGTTGGCGAGGTCTTCGCTGGTGCTCCACGAATTGACCCACCAGTGGTTCGGCGATCTGGTCACCATGCGCTGGTTCGACGATCTGTGGTTGAAGGAAGGTTTCGCCAATTTCATGGCCTACCACGCCATGGCCACGATCTATGATCCCAACGAGAGTTGGAAACGCTTCTATCACATCCACAAACCGGTCGCCTACAATATCGATTCGACCAAAGGGACGACGCCCATCTACCAGGAAGTGGAAAATCTGAAGGACGCCAAATCGGCTTACGGCGCGATCGTCTATCAAAAAGCGCCGAGCCTGTTGCGTTCCCTCTCGTTCGTCATCGGCCCCGACCAGTTTCGCGCCGGGATCCGAATCTTCCTGAAAGAGCACGCCTACGCCAACGCCGAATGGAGCGACCTGATCCGCGCCTTCGAGAAGGCCTCCGGGCAAAATTTGACGACCTGGGCTGAGGCCTGGTTCAAACAGCGCGGAATGCCGCAGATCGAGACCACCTGGAGTTGCGACGGCAAAGGTCAAATCGAGAGCTTCGAGCTGAAACAGCGGGACGTTCTGGATGAGGGCGGCCGATGGCCGATCAAGACCCGGGTGCTGCTGGCTTACGACGGCGCACCGCCGCTGCCCATCACCACCCAGTTCGATGGAGCCCAGACTTCGGTGAGCGAAGCGATCGGCAAGAAATGTCCGACCTACGTCTTCGCCAACGACGGCGATCTCTGTTACGGGCGATTTCTGCTCGATGAGCGCAGCCGCCAGGCCGTGATCGAGCGCATCGACCGGGTCGAGGACCCGCTGCACCGAGCCATGTTGTGGGGCGCGTTGTGGGATGCGGTGCGGGAGACGGAGATGAACCCGCGGGAGTACGTCTCGCTGGTTCTGAATCAACTGCCGCGCGAAAATGACGAGGAGTTGGCCCAGAGCCTGCTCGATCGCCTGACGCGGGCCTATCAACGATATTTCTCCAGGGCCCAGCAGGCGGCGTTCGCGCCTCAACTAGAGGCGCTGCTCTTCGATCGCATGATGAAGGCGCCCGAGCAGGGCATGCGGATCACCTATTTCCGCGCCTTCCGGACCGTCGCCACGACCAACACGGCGCGGCGGCATCTGAAAGATCTCTTGTCCGGCAAGCTGACGGCGCCCGGCGTCGAGGTCAAACCGCTGGACCGGTGGCGCATCATCATCTCGCTGCTGATTCAACAGGATCCCGAGGCCGACCGTCTGCTCGAAATCGAACGCCAGCGTGATCGCGGCGACGACGGGCGCAAACAGGTCTATATCGCCAAAGCCGCGCGCGCCGACGCCATCATTAAACGGCAGTATTTCGATCAGTACTTGAAGGATCGAGGGGTCCCGGAAGATTGGGTCGAGGGCAGCCTGCAGCCGTTCAATTCGCCGAACCAATCGCAACTCACCTTTCCCTACCTCAAACCCGCGCTCCAGGCGCTCCCGCAGATGAAACGCGAGCGCAAGATCTTCTTCGTGCTGGCCTGGCTCAATGCCTTTATCGGCGGCCAGCAGAGTCAGGAAGCCGTGGGTCAGGTCCGCGATTTCCTGCGCGCCAACCGGATCGATCGGGATCTGGAGTTGAAGGTGCTGGAAGTGACCGATGAACTGGAGCGGACGGCGAGGATCCGCAGCAAATATAGCGACTGAGATGTTCTCGACCGCAAAATACGCGAAACACGCCGGAGCGATCAGGCCTGGCGTGTTTCGCGTATTTCGCGGTTCATGAGAGTTCGCCCCACTCGATCAATTGCTTTCTGACGTGCTCGGCGTCCGGGTGCCGGACCGTCTCGAAGATATCCAGGGCCGTCATGGCCAGGCCCACCGCCTGTTTGTGATCTCCGAACTGTTCGAGCGCCAGCGAGAGTTTGAAGACGGAGTTGGCCTGTCCGAGGGTGTCCCCGATCTGGCTGGCGATGTTGAAAGCCTGCTCCAACAACTCGATCGCCTGCCTGGAATCCCCCAGGGCGATGCGAACCTGACCCAGATTGAGGCGGGCCAGACTCTCGCCGCGCCGGTCGCCGATCTCCATCGTCAATTTCAACTGCTCTTCGAAGAAGGAGCTCGCGGTCTCGAGTTCGCCGCCGCGGTAGTGAATGAGCCCCAGTCCGCCCAGGGCGTTGGCCTCGCTGCGCCGGTCGCCGGTCTCGTGGGCGACCGCCAGGGCCTGTCGCTGAAGTTTGATCGCCCGCTGATGGTCGTTCAGGTTGAGATAGGCATTGCCCAGGCTGCAGAGCGCGCTCGCCTCGGCCCGCCGGTCGCCGATCTCGCGGGTGATCGCCAGTTGCTGATCGAGCCAGTCGAGGGCCAGCTCGGCCTGCCCCAGCGAATTCTGCGCCAGCCCGAGCCCTCCCAGCGCGACACTCTCGTTGCGCCGGTCGCCGATCTCGCGAGCCACCTTCAACTGCTGTTCGAATAAGGTCACCGCCCGCCGCGCCTCGCCGAGCGCGAAATGCGTGACCGCCAGATGGCCGAGCGCGACGGCCTCGACCCGCTGATCTTTAATCGACCGCGCGATCTCGAGCGTGGCTTCATGGTATTCGCGGGACCGGTTCAACCCTCCGCCGAGATAGTGAGCCATCCCCAGACCGTTCAGGGCATGGGCCTCTCCGCGCCGATCGTTGATGGCGATGACCAGTTCCAGCGCCTGTTCGTAACATTCGCGGGCGCGCTGCGCCTCGCTCAGGTCCGCGTATGAATCGCCGAGCGCGATCAGGTGCCGGGCCATGGCCTTGCGGCGCTGCAGCTTCCTGGCGGCGGCCAGCGCCGATTCGCTCCAGCGGATGCGTTCGCGCGGGTGCTGCCGCAGATCACGGACATACTTTCCGGCATCCGGGTAGCCCGCGCACAACTCGCAGGCGGCGCGCCGGCGGTCCATCTGCCCGGCCGCCCAGGCCTGTCCCTGCTGGATGTTGTGCCATTCCAGATCGAGCAGTCCCAGCCCCCGTTTCAAAAATTCCCCGCCCTGTTCGTAGAGCGCATCGGCCTCGTGCAGGACGCTCTCGTAATGGGCCGCGTGGCGTTGCTCCGCCATCATCCGCTCCTCATTCAACAACCGGGTGCCGGCGTAATGGAGCATCAGATCATGCAGATGAAAGCGGCCGGTGGCCCGATTGGACTGGACCAGGCTGTGGGCCATGAAGCAGGTCAGCAGATCCGACGCGCGCCCCGGATTGACCCCCAGGACCGAAGCCGCCGCATTGACATCGAAAGTATCGGAGAAGACCGCCAGCAACCGCCAGAGCTGCTGCATCTCCGGAAAGAGCAACTGATAGCTGAGATGAAGCACGGATTCGACCGGCTTCATCGGCGGTTCCTGATTCTGCAGCGTCCGCAGCCGGCGCGCATAGTCCTCGAGCTGCAGTTCCGGATGGAGCCGCAGGGTGCTGGCCGCCAACTGCAAGGCCAGCGGCAGGCGTCCGCATAACAGAGCGATCCGTTCGGCCTGTTCGCCGATCGAGGGGGTGGTCAGGTCGAGCAACTGACGCGCTTCCAGGATGGAGAGGCTGTCCAATCGCATCGTGAACATCCCCGGCAAGGAGATCTCCTGACGCGAGGTGATGATCGAGAAACAATTTTCGGGAGGCAGCAGCGGAGCCACCTGCTGGGTGCTGGCGGCGTTGTCCAATAGGAGCAGGACCCGTTTGCCGCTCAACGCGGCCTGATACATCCGGCGCAGTTCGGCCTCCTCGATCGGCAGGCGGGCCGCCGGCAGAAAGGCGCGGATCACCTGCGCCTGCGCTTCGATCAAGGGCAATGACGATCCGCGTGCGCCCTTGAGATCGATGTAGAGTTGCGCGTCCGGATAGCGCGCGGCCAGTTGGTGCGCGAGTTTGACCGCCAGCGCCGTCTTGCCGACGCCGCCCACGCCTTCCAGGCTCAGGACTTTAATCTCGGGATTGGACTCGACGGCGAAGAGTTCGGCCAGCGCGAAGGACCGGCCCGTGAATTCGGGCAACGGCGGCGGCAGTTGTAACAGCGGAACCTGAACGCGGTTTTCGACCGGCGGCTGCGGGAGGCTCACCACCTCGGGCTCGATCACCGGGAGGGGGCGCTCCTTGAGCAGCGGGCCTTCGATCTCCGAACCCAGCAGCGGGGCGCTGAAGTTGACCTCCTGGACCATGCCCGGCGTCAGAGCCGGGCTCTCGAGCTCCGGCGGCGGCTCATTACTCAAGGGATTGGCGGCGATCAAGGCCGCGGCGGGCACCGCCCGATATCCGTTGTAGGTCAGCTCGACCTTGGGGCGCTCGACCTCCGACTGCTGCCAACTGTCGCTCTGATCGAGTAGTTGAAAAAGATTGCTCTCGCCGGTGGAATCGCCGATGAAGAATCGCCGGTCCAGATCCTCGACCTCATCCCAGCCGTTCTTCTCTTGAGCCTCGCTCTTCCGCGAATTTTTCCGGCGATACAGCAAGAGCACCGCCAGGGAAGTGATTAGAATGATCGTGATCGCGGGAATCAGACGCGCTAGCGATAATGTCGATGCACCCGCCCCTTCCGCCACCCCTAATCGCGGCAACTGCCATCTGACTGCAATCAACAATACGATGCTCGACGCAATGGAAGCTAAGATAACCTTAATCAACCATCTCATATTTGGCTTCATCCCGATCACCCGGCCCACACCAACGATTGACTGCTGCGTATCAACCATACTGGGCGGCAGGCGCCTACATCTGGGCGCGCACAACCGAGCGATCTTTTTCATCATATTGACTTCGAATGAACGTTTTCTGAACCTCTGGCTGATGGCTGTCTAACCGCAACGAATCACAGGGGCAAATTTCGTCACAACGGGGCCATTAGTACTTGGGGTAACGACTTCAAAAAACACACTACTTCAAAGTGAGGAAAAAGATGCACCTATTTTAAAGATACACAGTAAGTCAAAAGCTCTAATGTCAAAGTCTAAACCAAAACAGATAAGAGTGAAAGAATAATATGCTTATTTCTTCTTGAAGCTCGGAGCCACTTTGGAAGTACGAGCGCTCTTAGCCGTCTGGACGCTCTCGCGGGCAGCTTTTTTTGTCGAAGCCTTGCGCGGAGAACCGGACTTGACCGATTTGGCGACCGGGTCGACCTTCGGCGACGCGGGCGGCGAGACCTTCGGCGATCTCTTCTTGACCGATTTGACCTGTGGCCCGCGGGTCGGGGCGACGCCCGGCGGTTCCGCCGAGGGTGCCGCCGAAAGCTCGGCCGAAAGCTCCGGATGCAGCCACCGGTTCCAGCGATGGTAGCGCGCGATCGGCTCGGCGTTCTTCGCATAATCGACCAGCATCTCGGCCACGCGGGTCGTGATCCAGTTGAAATAGGGCTCCGTCACCGACCATTCCTCGGCATCCGGCACCGGATTGGTGAAATCGACGGCGTAGACCACCTCGTCTTTGATCGCGAACTCGATCGCGCTCAGGTCGTAACCGAGCGTTTCATTAATCAGAATGGAATCGCGCACCATGCGGTCTTCCAGTTCGGGCGCGATCGGATGTCCCTCGCGCGGCAGATAACAGCGGTTGGCCGAATCGTACGGCATGACCAGCACCTGCTTTCGGGCGACGCAATAACAACGGTAGCAGGCGTCGAAATCGATCAGCTCCTGCAAGACCATGACCAGGGTCCCGGTGCGATCGTAACACTCCCAGAGCTCCTCTTTCGAAGCGACCTGATAGATGTCCCTCCACCCGCCGCCCGCCTGCGGTTTGAGGATCGCCGGGAGCCCGACCGTCTCGATGATCCGGTCCCAGTCGAGCGGAAACTCCAGATTCCGCAGGTCCCCATCGGTCACGCCCGGCTGATAGGACTTCTGCGGCAGCAGGACGGTCTTGGGAACGGTCAAACCCAACCTGACGGCCAGCGAATGGCTGAAGAACTTTTCATCCGCCGACCACCAGAAGGGATTGTTGACGACGATCGCGCCGTTGAGCGCGGCATTCTTGAGATATGAACGATAGAACGGGATCTCATGCGAGACCCGGTCAAAGATCAAACGATAATCGTTCGGCTCGCCGATCTGAACGCTCCCGACTTTGACATATTCGGCAGTGACTCCCGCCCTCAGACTGTTGATCTTCTCAATCAACGCCGGCGGAAAGGTCTGCTCCGCTCCAACCAATATTCCGATCTTCATTTATTCACCCCATTCACGAATTCTTTTACGAGTTTGCTAGATGTTGATTGAAAGGTCCGGACCGCAAAAGGTAATATATAATCAGATCAGCCGTTTGCAAAATAAGAACAATTAAATACAGCGGTCAGGCGTCGGATTTTTTCATTTAATGTCAATCGATGAATTTGGAGGCGGCTCCAGCCGCACCTCGGCACGCGGGGCTGGCGATAAACATATCCAGTGGGTTATTATTCTATGAGATTAAACTATGGAGTTTAGTTTTGACCTGGAGGCGTCAATTCAAATGGTTCTAAAGCTGCTGAAAAAATCGTCTCTCATTCCCTGGCACCGGCCGTTGGCGTCGGTCCTGATCGGTCTTGGCTGCGTGATCTTCAGTTCGATCCCGCTGAGCGAGGTCCAGGCCCAGAAGACCCCCAAGCCGGAGGACGTGGTCGAGAGGACGATTCTGGCATACGGCGGCCGCGCGGCGCTGTACAAAATTCAGAACAACGGCAGTCTGCGGGCCTCGATTAAATTCTTCAGCCCCACTGGCGACCGTTCGGGCGAATCGATGACCAAGTTCATTCGCAAGGAGAAGATCATCGAAGATCTGGTGATGATCCAATTGGACCTGCCGGACACGAAATATCAGATCGGTTTCGACGGCAAGGTCCCCTGGACCATTCACAACGGCGAGATTCAAACGCCCAGCGAGCAGGAGGTCAAAGCGTTCCGGACCTCACAGGAGCGCAGTTACGAGGCCATGCTCAGATACAAGGAGAACAACTTCAAACTGGAATACGCGGGGAGCTACAAGCTCGGCACGCTCGATCTGGATCTGATCGACCTGATCTCCCCGGAGGGCTCGCGCACGCGCTACGAAATCAGCCGGCGCACGGCCCGGATCATCTATATCAATTACGAAGACAAGTCCGAGACCGACGCCGAACCGACCAAGTATCGCCTCTACTTTAAAAACTTCACTCCGATTCAGAACACGCTGGTCCCGTTCGAGACTCAGGTCTTTCAGAACGGAAAGCTGGTCGAGGAGCGAAGATTAAGGGAAGCCGTCTTCAACATTCAGCTTGATGAGAAAGCCTTCAAGGCCGAGAATGCCAATAAACCTCCTGAACCACCTCCGGGCCTTTAAGCGGCTCGTGCTTGGCGATTCGGACGGGACGGGATTAAAATGCAGAACCTTCGAGGTGTGAGGTGTTTGGTGAGAGGCGTCAAAGTGAGAGACGTCAAAAAGATGAAAGGGATCATGATAAACTTTCGCCGTCTTGGCGTGGCCCGTTCTCGTTCCCAACCCCTGTGAATACTACAGTTGCCAGTTCAGGCCCGGCGCTCGTTGCGGGTCCTGAGCGGTTTCTCGACTGAAGACTCCAATTGTTTTTTGACA
>DATEFT010000630.1:0-18117 GCA_035280505.1 Blastocatellia bacterium
GCCCCCAGAGGCTGCGGGCAGAGGCCGGATTCAGGGAGACGTTGATCCCCTGTTTGCGCATCCGGTCGGCCAGGTCCCTGGCGATCAACTCTCCGTAGAACTTGGTGCGGTAGGGGCGCTGATCGGTCAAGAGACCAGAGATCTGTTCTTCTTCGATGACCGCGGTCGCCACTTCCTTCTGGTCGACTCGGTTCAGCAGTTCGGAGTAAGACAGTTCCCGGTCTTGACTGCTCCTCATGCTGTGGAAGATCAAGTAGAGCGAGAGGCCGCCCACAATGATCATGCCGCCAATTATCACCAATCTGATTTTTGAACTTGAGACCACATAACCTCTTGGAAGCCTGCCCAGCGTTTGATGGGAGCTGTCATCAATGAAGATAGACCTCGCCCGGAACAGACTGGAAGGTGAGCTATGCGTCTCAGATAATCTGGGTAATTCCAGAGGAGCTGATAAAAAGAGTGAGCCACGCTCGATTCATCTCCATCCTGTTGCAAGCGAGAGGCGTTGTCAAGCAGGCAGATCTCAATCGGCGCAATCCGCGAGCCTCGCCAATAGTGGGGCCTTGAGAGCCCGTCGTTGATCTTCCGTTCCACAAAGAGTATGCTTGATTGTCTGCAATTAAGTAGCAAGCCATCCAGTCTAAGTGGTAGCTGGGATGACTCCATACTATGCCACTTATGGAGAATTCCCAGGCTGATGTCGATTAATCGATCCCACAATCAACCGCCACCACCCATCCTTTCCTATTCCGGTGTGGCCCCCTTGAGCAGTCTGGCATTCTTCCCTGCCGCCTTGGTCTAGCCGTTGCTTATGGATCCATCCGAAGCCTGGCATTCGAGTCGCCGGTGAGAAATTTGGGAGAACCTTATGATCGTGACCTTAGTGGACATTGAGCAAGCAGCAGATCGGCTGGCTGCCGGTGAACCAGCCTATGAGTTTCAAACCGGCGATCCGGCGATCCGTATTTTGGGGCCCGCCTGCGGATTCGGACTCGACCACCTGAAACACTTGCGAAAAGAAGGGTTCTATGCGGAGAGCTTCGAGGAAGCCACCGAAATGGCCCGGGCCAAAGCCACGACCGTCACGGGAATCTGGTTCGTCAAGCGCTAAGCGCGATCGCCAGTAACCGGCATTGACCGCCAAACAAGGCATGGATCAATCGCATAATCGGATTCGAGGAGATGAAGATGAATAACAACAGTTCGCAATTGGAGACGCCGATAGAAGTGTTGGCGCCGATCACGACCGACGAGTTGAGAAGCCCTCCCGGCCTCAACGGCGGCGGCGGGCATGTCAACAAATTTTTACTCTGCACGCTGGTCTGCGGAATGGCGCGAGAGATCAGAGTGAGGGCCGCGCAGAGCGGTCAGACCGTGCCGCTGCTCAAGATCGTCAGGGAGGTCTTACGATCGCACCTGGAGGAGCGACCGGTAGGGAAAGGATTGTCGGCCGAGGGCCAGCTTTTGGATGAAGAGGTGTTGAGAAATGAGATCGAACGGAAAGTACAAGAATACTTGAAGCAAGCTCTGGAACACCGTGCCGAAGCAAGACGACTCGACTTGGAGACCATCGCCGCGGCCCGCGCGGCGAAACCTCATCGCGGAACCGTCACCCGCGGATGGCTGTCGGCGGCCGAGTAGCCGTCGAAATCAGCACGCGGTTCGCCCGGTTCAATAATGATGGAGAGAAATTAGGATGACAATCAGACTGTATGTTGGCGGCTTATTGCCCAATACCGATGAGGATGAGGTGAGACGACTATTCAGTCAAATCGGCGAGGTGCAGTCTTGCCGCCTGGTCTGGGATCGCGAGTCCAAACGGTCGCGGGGCTTCGCCTTCGTCGAGATGGCCTCGGAATCGGCGGCCCAGCAGGCAATCTTGCTGCTCAATGGCTATCAATTGGATGGCCAAAGCCTGGTCGTCAGCGAAGCCAGAGAGAAACGCGAAGAGCCGCCCGGCATCAGCGCATAAGGCGAGCTTGAAGAACTCCGAACTGGCCGAGAATAAAGGATCATCCATTATGGCTGGAGTCGTTTCGATCATCGATCGCTTCATTGTCTATCAGCAGGTAGTCAGGCTTCAACGCGCCGGAAAAACCGTGATGGAAATTGCTGAGAGCCTTGGGCTCACGACAGCCACCGTCCAGCACATGATTTCAATCAATCTGCCGGTCGAGTTGTTGGACGAGCAGAAGAGCGGCCTGAACGAAAAGCAGCGGCTGGAACTGGCCTACCAGATGCGGCGGCTCGGGAAAAGCATGGCTGAAATCAGTGATCGGCTCCAAGTCAATATCCCTCAAGTGCGCCGGATGATCCACCGGCATAGTTGGATCCTACGTCATGTGAAATAGAGAGACGCTCGCAGATCAGGGCGAACGAGCCACGGTCCTGACGGCGAAGTAGGCGAACAGAATGGATCTATTTCGCCCACTTCGCGTTTTCAGAGAGGCCGTGACTGAGCCCGCCCCCATCCTTTAATGATTCGGGCTTCGCTCCCGCTCAGGGTCTCGGCCTGGCATCGTCGACCTTGAGCGATTTTCCATGCAGGTCCTGCCCATTGAACTTTTCTTTAGCCGCCCTGGCGGTCTCAGCCGAATTCATCTCAACAAAGGCAAAGCCCTTGGAGAGCCCCGTCCCTCGATCGATAATCAATTGACATGATTGAACCACGCCGACGGCGCTGAACAGGTTTTGGAGTTCTTCACTGGTAGTCTCATTCGAGAGATTACCGACATACAATTTAGCTGACATCATAATCCTTTTCAGAATTGTCGGAAGCAGGCCGAACGGTTGGCGGGAACCTTTTCTGGTATCGACAGGCAGCGCCCGGAACATTTCGGAAGGCCTCTAACAGAGATCCTATTTCTATCAGTTGAGCGGCGGCGCCAGAAGAGCAGCTCGTCTGCGATCGACGGGGCAGGCGCCGAAACGGAGTGGCCCCTAGCTTAATCGCGATCTGACGAGTGAACATGCGATGCGCCCTTTGGATGGTGAGCTAGATCTATTCAGATAATCTGGAAAATTCCAGAGGAGCTGATGAAAGGAGTGAGCTAAACTCGGTTCTCGGTCATCGTGTTCCTGACTGGAGGTTTTGTCAAGCGCCTGGATTTCAGATTCAAGGCCTACACCGCTACCCCTCGACGAACGAGCTCGCGCGACGCAATCTCTCTGATTCGCGAGCAGTCGACAGTCCATCGGATGGTGCGTCTCGACTCAGTGAAGTGAGCCATGCCGACCAGAGGCCTCTGATAAAAGCCGCTCACATCATCGAGTGTGGCCGCGTCCTGCAAGTCTTCAGAGGCGGCCTCGGTCGAAGTCCGGTCGAGCACATTCTGCAGCGACCCGACCGCAACTTTCGCCATCGCGCATTGAAGGCTGATTTCCGATAGATTGATCAGGGACTTAATGACCTCGGCCCCCCCAATCTCTCCGAGCGCGCGGGCGGCTTCTTTCCGCACCAAATAGTGATCGTCAGACAAGCGCTCCGTCAGGACGGCTAGAACGCGCGCGCCCTGTGATTTTCCCAAGGACTTGATGGCCCGGCGGCGAATTCGGTAATCGGCGCATTTCAATAATTGCAAATTCCACCACAACACAACCCGCCTCCTTAAATCCTTCAGGTGGTCCTGATCATTTCAGCAGAGCCAGATCCAGAACGAGCCGAACCCGACCCTCATTCACGATGAAGCAACCACGAAACGACATCTCGGAACCTCTATTTCGCGGGCGAATGAAATCAGGAAGAGCGCTCACAGCCGCCCCTATCGGGTGAATCGCCGGAAGCGCCTGGCCTTGCGGGCTCGAATTCTGGCGAGCTTTGATTTAAGTTTCTTGCTCTCGCTCGGCTTGAGATAATAGGTCCTTTTCTTAGCTTCATGAAGAATGCCTTCGTTCATCACCTGTCGCTTGAAACGGCGCAGAGCCTGCTCCAGACTCTCCCCGGAGAACAGTTTAACTTCTGCCATGGGCCTCCTTTTTACGATCCATCGTTCTACTTTTCCGATCCGGATCCACAATCAATGCAGATCTCGACTAACGGACTCCAGGTTCCGCTCCGTTGTTTGGAATGCAAGGTTGCCAACGTAAATCTTCATTGACACGGTCAGGTGCCATTCTCTGAGCGGAGTTAAGAGAGGCCGTAAATCAGGCTGGAAGGTAGGCGCAAACAGGATGAACCAACCACCTTACTCTCGACGCTCACCGCCGCGACTCGGAGATTTCCGAGGACCAAGCTCGCGGCCACCTTCGTCGCTGATCGCGATCTCGAACAGGCCTCGATCTTATATCGGAATGTGAGCTGTATGTTTCAGGTGATCTGGGAAATTCCAGAAGAGCTGATAAAGAGAGCGAGCTAAACTCAATTCCCTAGCACAATATGCTGATCTGGTGAGGATGTCAACTCGCGGCAACCACTGATTCTCGATGAAGTCGGTTTACCGCCTTCAATTCCTCAAGATGTTTCAGTTCCCCCGCCCTCTTTCGTCAGTGGGGACGAAGGAGAGGCGCACGAAAACCGTGGTCCCCTGGCCCGGTGAGGATTCGACCTCAAGGGTGCCGCCGGCCAGCATCGCGCGCTCGCGCATTCCGACCAGTCCCAACCCCTTGGCTGCCGCGTCCGCGTCGGCTTGCGCTTGCGGGTCAAAGCCGACGCCGTCGTCCTCAATGATCAAGATGATCTGGCCCCCGCGGCTTTCGAGGATGACGTCCACCTGGCCCGCCCGCGCATGTTTGGAAACATTGTTGAGCGCCTCCTGCGCAATCCGGTAGAGATTGGTTGCCGCCTCGAGAGAGAGAGACTGATCATTCGATCCGATGACGTGGAATTCGGCGGCGAGATTGGACTGCTTCGACCATTCTTCGATGAATTGAGCCAGGGCCTTGGCCAGTCCGAATTCATCGAGCATCTCCGTCCTCAACTCCCAGGCGAGGAAGTCTAACTGCTGATCCAGCCGCCCGATCATCTCCCGCAGATGTTCGAGGGGCTTGCTCGATTGTTCCAGGCCCTGTTCCGGCAACGCTTCGATGCCCAGGCGAAGCGCGGTCAACTGCTGCCCGAAGTGGTCGTGCAGTTCGCGCGAGATCCGCCGCCGCTCCTCCTCCTGGGCCTGGACGATGTGCTGCAGCAGTCGCTGACGTTCCGTCTCGATCTCCTGGCGCTTGAGGATCTCGCCCCGTAAGGCGGTGTTGGACTCGTGCAGCTCATGGGTCCGCTCTTGCACCCGCTGTTCCAATTCGTCTTGCGCCCGGCGCAACGCGTCTTCCATCAGTTTGCGCTGAGTGATGTCGATGATTGAGGTCCGATAAACGACGGCCTGCGACTCCGGATGGTGAGCCACCACGCATAATAGTTGCACGGGAATCGGGCCTTTCCCCTCACCCGCCAATCTCACTTCCGTGGTCAGGGTCTCTCGGGTACGAAGGCATTGTCTCAAGTGATTCAGCAAAATCTGGCGATCATCCGGGACCAGATAATAGCTCAACGGCTGACCGAGCAGCCTGGCCCGTTCGACGCCGAGCAGCGTGGCGCCCGTCAGGTTGATCTCTTCGATCACCCCTTGCTCGTTCAGGCTGGCGTAACCGACGGGCGCGAAGTCGTAGAGATCGGCGTATCGGTCGCGCGACGCTTCCAACTGCTGCTGCGCCTCGCGCAGTTCCAGATTTTGCATCTCCAATTCGATCTGATGAATCTGCAGTTCCTGCCGCAGACGCAGCGACTCGTCCGCCGTCAATTTCGACCGTAATCCGGAAGGCTCCCGGTCTTGAGGCGCCACCGCTTGTCGCGTCTGCAGCAACTTGATCAGTTCGGCTTTCGTCATCTTCTCGTAGTCCATTCACACCTCATGGCGGACGATACCGGAGTCGGCGGTTCGACCCGGGCGTTCTCACTCCGCTCTCAGGAGACGTTGAAGCTTCGGGAACGATCGTTTCCGGGCAGACTCTCTTCGAGCCGCATGTGCGTTCAGCGAGATCTCATTGATTATTCTTCAAGGCGGAACTCGACCGTTCTTCGCTGAAAGGCCGGGGAGCGAGATTGGTTAGCAGCCCGGGGACTCAGTCTCGTATTATCTCCGATCAGCAAGGTCTTCATTCCGATCTTCAACCCGGCTCGTCTCATTCCGGCCGGACCGTTCAACCAGGCTGGCGATCACCGCCGCCAATTCGGCGAACTCGACCGGTTTCGGGACATGGCTGTCGAACCCCGCGCTGATCGCGCCCACGCGATCGTCGCTACGCGCGTAGGCCGTCAACGCAACCGCGGGCAGGCGGCCGCCGCGCTTCGCCTCTCTTTCACGTGCTTGACGGATCAAGGCATAGCCGTCTTCGCCGGGCATCCCGAGATCGGAGACGAGGAGGTCGAACGGCGTGGTTTCGAGGAGCGCCAGCGCTTCCGACGCCGACGCCGCCACCGTCACGCGCACGCCATATTCGCCGAGCATGACCTTCAGCAGATTGCGGTCGGACTCTTCGTCGTCCACGACCAGGATCCGCAGCCCCGGAAGCCGCGCGGCGATCACCGCGGGGACTTCCATCGTCCGGGAGGCCATCGCCGTCGGCCGCTCACCAATCCCGGCCGGAACTGTCAGCGGGAGTTTGATCGTGAAAGTCGCACCGCGCCCCATCCCCTCGCTGACGGCTTCGACTTCGCCGCCGTGCAGTTCGACGATGTGACGCACGATGGCCAGACCCAATCCGAGCCCCCCGTACTTACGTCCGATCGCCAGCTCGGCCTGGCGGAACCGCTCGAAGACGTAGGGCAGAAAGTCGGGGGCGATTCCGATTCCGGTGTCGCTGACGGAGATCCGGACCTGTTCTCCGGCCCGCGCCACTTCGACGCCGACCTGCCCCCCCGCTGGGGTAAATTTGACGGCGTTCGAGATCAGGTTCCAGATCGCCTGTTGCAGCCGGTTCGGATCGGCCTTCAGCACCAGGTCCAGTGGTTCGGAGAGGCGCTCCAGGCGGATCTGCTTGGCCTCCGCCGCCGGACGCATGGTGTCGAGCGCCGCTCCGATCATGACCTCCACGTCGACCGCCTGCCTTTCCATCTTGAGCTTGCCCATAATAATGGACGACACATCCAGAAGGTCTTCGATCAACTGTGTCTGAACCCAGGCATTGCGTTCGATGATCGCCAGAGCCTGGGCCGTCTCATCCGGCGTCAGCCGGCCGGCGCGCAGGATCTTGGTCCACCCATTGATGGCATTGAGCGGCGAACGCAGCTCGTGCGAGACGAGCGCCAGGAATTCGTCTTTGAGCCGGTTGGCCGCTTCCGCCTTGGCTCGCGCCGCCTGTTCCTGGGCGAATAACTGGGAGCGCTCGAATTCCAACTGTTTACGCTCCGAGATGTCGGTGATCACCACGCGATAGGAGCTCCCCGGCGATTCCGGACGATGAATCGCCAGGCATAAGAGCTGCACCGGAATCGAACGTCCGCTCTTGACCCGCAGGCTCACTTCCAGGCTCAGGGTCTCTCCGGCGTGACTGCATTGCGTCAAGCGAGTCAGCAGAATCTGGCGATCGGCCGGGACCAGGTAACGGATCAGCGGCTGGCCGAGCAGCCGTGCCCGTTCAATGCCGAACAACGTGGCCCCCGTCAGGTTGACCTCCTCGATCACCCCCTTTCCATCCAGACTGACGTAGCCGACCGGGGCGAAGTCATAGAGATCGGCGTAACGATCGCGCGAGGCCTCCAATTGCTGCTGCGCCTCTTGCAGTTCCCGGTTTTGCATCTCCAATTCGATCTGATGAATCTGCAGTTCCTGCCGCAGACGCGGTGATTCGTCCGCCGTCGATCTGGACCGTGATCCGGAGGGCTCCGAGCCTTGAGGCCCTTGCAGGGCCTGGAGCAGCTTGATCAGCTCGGCTTTCGTCATCTTCTCGTAGTCCATTCACACCTCATGGCGGGTGAGACCGAAGCCCGCGGTTCGATCACCGATCCTCCGACTCCTTCCGACGCGGACCGTCCTCCTCGATCGCGAGCAGAATCAGTTGCGCCAGCCGGCCCTTTCCGGCAACCCGGCGGGCGTTGAGCCACATCGTTTTCTTCCCGACCCCGGTGAACTCATGCTCGACCTTAAAATCTTGAAAACTGTTGTTCTGAGGCAGCACCTCTTCGAGCAGCCGCCGCAACTCGGGGAGGTCCCATTGATTATTCCCCAGTTCATAGAGCAGCCGGCCTTCCGTCTCTTCCGGCAGGACCTGAAAGACCCGGTAGAAGGACCGGTTCGCCGTCCGCACCCGGAGGTTACCGTCGAGCACGATCAGCGGCTCCCGCACCGTTTCCACAATGGCCTCCGCATAATCACGGGCGGCTCGGTCCCGTTCGCCGCGTTTGACTTCGTCGATATCGATCAAGGTCAGCACGGCCCCGTCGATCTGATTGCCGGCGCTGCGATAGGGATGGATCTGCAGGGTGTACCACCGGCCCTCTCGATCCTGCACTTCCTGTTCCTTGACTCTCAGGGTGTCGAGCACTTCCACAATCAACGGCTCCAGGTTGGCGACTTCGATCCGCGGCTTGAGATCGCCGATCGGCCGCCCGACGTCGGTCTTGATCAGGCTCAGTGTTTTTTCCGCCCTGGGCGTAAAACGCCGGATGTGCAGGTCGCGGTCCAGCATGACGATCGGAATATTGATACTGCTGAGCAGATTCACCAGGTCGTCATTCATCAGGCCCAATTCGTTATTTCGTTGCCGGAGCTCTTCGTTGACGGTGCCCAGTTCCTCGTTGGTGGCCTGCAGCTCTTCCTTGGCCGTCTCCATCTCTTCGTTGATACTCTGCAGCTCCTCGTTCGAGGACTGAATCTCTTCATTGGCGGAATTGAGGTCGTCGATCGTGGCTTGATGCCGCACGATCTCCGATCTCAGGTATTCCCGGGCGGCCACCAGCTCCTCTTCCAACCTGGTCACCTGGACAGTTCCGGCTCGCTCTTTCGCCCGGCCGCCTTTCCGGACGCTGGGCTTGGGCGGTTCCGGCCGGTCCCAAACCTGAGGCACGTCTTCAAAGAGAATCATGAGATATTGTTCTTCCGACATCGGATTCTGGATCGGAATCACCTGCAGATTGATCTCACGAAAATGGCCGTTGTCTTTGACGCGCAATCCCTCTTTCCGGACCGGGAGCTTCCGCCGCTGAGCCTCGTGGATCGCGGTCCGCAGTTCCGGCAGCAAGCCCGGGCGTGCCATCTTCAGTAGGTCGAAGCTCGCCGCCCCGGGCGCCGGCTCCAGGTAGAAGCCCGTGTGTCCACGGAATTGCAAGACCTCCAGATTGGACTTGACCACCACTCCGGCCGGAGCATACTGGCCGAGGATGATCCGGTCGGCCTCTTTCTCCACTTTGAACTGAGCCACGCCTTCACCGCCCTGGGAATTCGACCGACCGGCAAGTTCCCGGTCGGGAGAAGCAAAGCCGAAATCAGGGCTGACGATCGCCGATTTCTTGGCATAGAGCTTATGTTTCCGGTCGACCTGAGAGAAGAGGTCCGAGTGGACGCCGATGGTCTCCGAGTTCCCGAGCATCAGGAATCCGGTCGGATTGAGGGCGTAATGGAAGATCGGAATCAGCCGCCTCTGGAGCACCGACTCCAGGTAGATCATGACATTCCGGCAGCAGACCAGGTCGAGCCTGGAGAAGGGCGGATCTTTAATCAGGTTCTGCCTGGCGAAGACACACATGTCGCGGATGCTTTTGCTGATCTGGTAACCGCCCTCGACTTTGCTGAAGAAGCGTCGCAGGCGTTCCGGGGAGACATCGATCGAGATATTCTCCGGGTAGATCCCGGTCCGGGCTCGGTCGATCCCGCCGTCGTTGAGGTCGGTGGCGAAGACCTGGACCGGAATGTTCGCGGCCCGGTTGCCGATAAACTCCAACCAGCAGATGGCGATGGAGTAAGCTTCCTCTCCGGTCGAGCAACCCGAGACCCAGATTCTGATCGGGGTCTCGAGCCCCCGGTTCTGAATAATTTTAGGAAAGACCAGCTTCTTCAGGACTTCGAACGTCTCCGGGTCCCGGAAGAAGCTGGTGACGTTGATCAGCAGGTCTTCATACAAGGCCGCCAATTCGGCCGAATTGCCCTGCAGATATTTGATGTAATCATTCAGCCGTTCGAGCTTATGAAGGGCCATCCGCCGAGCGATGCGCCGCTTGAGGGTGGTCTGTTTATAGCTGGTGAAATCGATCTGATAGGCGCTTCGCAGCAAGACGAAAATCTTTTTCAGGCCGTCCTCGGCCCGGGGCAGCAGTTCGGCGGTCTTCGTCGTTTTGGGCGGACGCACGTAGGGATGGCGGGAAAACTTCTGCAACTCCTGGGCGATCTCTTCCGGCGGCAGGATGAAATCGACCGCGCCCGTCGAGATGGCGCTCTGCGGCATGCCGTCGTATTTGGCCGTCTGTGCGTCCTGGGCGAAGGTGATTCCGCCCTCGGCCTTGATCGCCTGCAAGCCCAGGGCGCCGTCGGAATCGGCCCCCGACAAGACTACTCCGATGGCGCGGCTCCCCTGATCTTCGGCCAGCGAGCGGAAGAAATAGTCGACCGACATGTGCCGCCCCCGCGTCTCGGTCCGGGGCATCAGATGCAACACCACATGCAGAATCGCCATGTTGGTATTGGGAGGGATGATATAGATCCGATCGGGTTCCACCCGCATCCCGTCCCTCACCTCGCCCACCGGGATTTTGGTCTTTTTGGCCAGGAGTTGACTCAACAGGCTTTCGTGTTTTGGGTCCAGGTGCTGGACCAGCACAAAGGCCATTCCGGTCGAGACGGGCAGATGCTCCAGTAACTTGCTGAAGGCTTCGAGTCCGCCGGCGGAAGCTCCGATTCCGACAATCGGAAATGAGCGGGAATCGGACGGCGCCCCTGCTCCGGGCGGCATCCCTTTGCCCGCGGGCTTGGCCGGGGTGGAAGGAGCGGAGCTTTTGTTTTTTGACGGCACACTCTGAGGAGCTTTAGATCCGCGCCCGCCGTTATTCGCCGGTTTTTTCTGAGCCGGTTTGGAGCCGCGGCTCCGAGTGGCCGGCGCCGATTTCTTTTTATTCATCTTTGATTTCCCGCTCAATTCGTCGATACCCTGAGCCTGATAAGTAAAGTGGGTCGCCGTCTCCTGATCGGGGATCTGCAAAATAGTGCATCATTGAACAGCCTTTCCCAAACTTCAGGAGTCGAGGGAGAGAATGATTCCATTGTCAAGTCTTATCAGTCCAGCCAGGAACCAGATGAGGAGGAGTCTCTCGAAGGTTCTCAGATGCAGGCACCCGTTTGATTGACAGCGACCATCAATCGCGGCGGCATTGATTACTGTCGATGCGGCCAGGCCGAGACGGGGAAATCACGGCGGCCGCATGGATCGGAGGATCCGTGCGGCCCGACAATCTCCTATATAAAGATGGAGATGAAAGCAGTGAATTTTATAGAACCGGCGATTGATGTGTGAACCCATCCTTATCATGGCAGAAGGGAGCGATCCGGGCAAGAAAGGTTAAGTCATTGTGCGGTTCTCGACGGTGGCCGGATCCCGTGGGTCAACGGATCCGGCTCGCGACGTGCGCGGCTTCGCTTGATCGTCAAGGGTCTGGCGGCCGAGCGATAGTCGGCATCATATCTTTTTTTAAGTCGCTCAATTCCGGATTTTTTAGAGGTTCCGCGCCGAGATGGGTAGCGATCACGTCTACTCATTTCCCCGTTGGGAATAAAACCGGCCACGTCATGGATTTCACTACTTCGCAAGCCGAGGGAGATCCACACTCCGGGGAGAGCTGTTCACTGTCGAAAGGAATAAGGAACCGATGATGATGTTTGCTTATACGATAGTCTGGCTGATCACCGTTTATGCCGGCATCGGGCTGGTGTTCGCGCTCCTCTTCGTCACGATCAGGATTTCGCGGGTCGATCCATCCGCTACCGGAGTCGGAATCGGCTTCCGCCTCATCATCCTGCCCGGAGTGATAGCTCTCTGGCCGATGCTGGTTCGGCGATCGATTCGAGGAATGAAGGAGCCGCCAATCGAGGTCAACTCTCATCGCAGAGCGGCTTCAGCGAGAATGAAAGATAGGTGAGACCATGATTACATCACTCAGAAGCCGCCATCGAATAATTGTCACGTCACTGGCATTGTTGGTTCCGGTCATGTTTGTCTCGGGCCTGATCGCGCGCCGGCCATTTCCTGTGTCGAGCCGGTTGCCGGCGATCCAGTCAGATCCAGCCTCTGAAGAGGTGTCCGTGATCTATGAAGATCGAGATCTTTGGAAAGGGTTAGCCGTCACCGCACGAATCATGACGGCGAACGGCAATTCGCCGACGATGCTGCTGGAACTGCAGGCAACACATGATTTAGCGGAGCCGGATCTGTTGGTCTACTGGGGCGAAAGCCGGCCTTCGCCTGATCGTCCCGCGGGAAGCGCCGTCTTGCTGGGTAGATTGAGCGGCACACGGATTGAGCGACTTCCGCTGTCGGCTCGGGCTTTATCCGGCACGGGCTATCTCACTCTTTATAGTCTGGCGCACGCGAAAACTATCGCGACCTCCGAGCTATCCGTTCCGGCCCTTCGCACGAAAGGAGATCTGCGGTGAGCCACAGCTATCGTGCCATCAGTTGGAACCGCCAGAAGCGTCTTTACGACGTCGTGATGATCAGCGGCATCATCGTCTACCTCACGACGTTTGTCGGATTGGGTGCGGCGATTCATCCGAACGCGACCGTCGAAACACTGTTGATTCGCGGCTTCGGGACCTGCGCGCTGCTGCTGCTCCATATCGTTTTGACGATCGGCCCTCTGTGCCGCCTCTCGCCAGGGTTTCTGCCGTTGCTCTATAACCGTCGGCACCTCGGAGTGACGACCTTTCTGGTAGGTCTGGCGCACGGTGTCTTCGCGATCATCCAGTTTCACGCCCTCGGCGATCTGAATCCTCTAGTCAGCGTGCTGGTCAGCAATACCAGATATACCAGCCTCGCCGACTTTCCCTTTCAGCCGCTCGGTCTGGCGGCCCTGGTCATCCTCTTTCTGATGGCAGCCACCAGCCATGATTTCTGGCTGGCTAACCTGACCGCGCCGGTCTGGAAGGGTCTTCACATGCTCGTCTACGTGGCTTACGCTCTGCTGATCGCGCACGTCACGCTCGGCGTCCTGCAGACCGAGACCGGCCTGTTGCCGGCCGCAACGCTCGGCCTGGGAATGGTGGTCGTCTTCGGATTGCATGTGGCAGCAGCTTATCGCGAGCGGGCGATCGATTCGGCGCCAAGTCCGGAGGTCAAGGATGATTTCGTGGCGGTCTGTTCCGTCGACGACATCCCGAACAATCGAGCGTTGATCTGCTCGCTCTCGGGCGAGCGCGTTGCGGTCTTCAAGTATGACGGCAAGATCTCGGCCGTCTCGAACGTCTGCCAGCATCAGAACGGGCCGCTCGGCGAGGGCAGGATGATCGACGGATGCATCACCTGCCCCTGGCACGGTTATCAATATCTACCTGATTCCGGCGCCTCGCCGGCCCCCTTCACCGAGAGAGTGCCAACCTTCCGCGTCGAAATCAGAGATCATCAGATCCTGATCGATCCCAGGCCGAATCCGCCCGGCACCCGCGTCGAACCGGCTCATATAGCTGAAGCCGGAATGGAGAGATCATCATGAAAGGATCAGAGCGAGACGAGTTTTATATCGGATATTTGCCGCAGGCGCCGCGGAGGCTCGCCATCCAGGTTCGCCGCTTCTGCCTGGCATTGTTCGCGGCGGCCGTGTTGACGGCAATCCTGCTGGTCATCGGACAGCACCGGTTTCCGCTGAGCATCTTTGAGTTTCAACAATATCGCCAATTTGAGGGCTTCATCCGGGAGCAGCCTTATCCGACACTTCTGGTCCCGCGACCGGGAGAGATCGGGAAATTGCCGGCGGCTTCATCATACCTGCTGGTATCGCCAGGCAAACATGGCGCAGAGAATGAAGCCGCGGGATTCGACGGCAAACGAGTACGACTGCAAGGTTCACTAATCTATCGTGACGGAATTTCGATGATCGAGATCGTTCCGCACTCGCTCAAAACAACTGGAGAGACGTCCGGCGTCAGCGGAGAGCGGCAGGCCGATTCATCCGAAGATCTCGGAATCTTCACGCTCGCCGGAGAGATTGTGGACAGTAAATGCTACCTGGGCGTGATGAACCCCGGCCACACCAAACCTCACCGTGAATGCGCGGCCCGCTGCATCAGCGGCGGCGCCCCGCCGCTCTTCATCGCTCGCGACGCCGAAGGCCGGACGGTATCACTCCTGCTCGTCTCCCTCGATCGCCAACCGGTTAATCGGGAAGTTTTGGATGTGGTGGCTGAGCCGGTCGAGATCAGCGGGCGAGTGGTGCGTGAGGGAGATCAACTCATCTTACAGGCCGATCCGAAGACCTATCGGCGCATTGACTGACCTTTGTTTTAGATTCTCGGAAAGAGAGGGATGGATCATGCGGGTGAAACCAGGAGAGTTGGCCCGGGTGATCCTCTTCCTCGCCTCGGATAGCGCAAGTCCGATTCACGGCGCGGCGCTGCCGGTTTATGGCAGAAGCTGAATTCCGATTACCAATCGGGATCCGGCACGATCCGGCACCGCAATCCCGCGTCCGGATTGGCGCTGAAACATCAACAGATCAACGAGAAGGAGTAAAAACCATGTCTTTCAATTTGAGAAATGCTTTACGTCTGATCTCGATCCTGGCATTCACCGGATGTCTGTCGATATCCGCCCGCCCGTCTTCCGCCGCCGTCGATCCGGTCAATAAAAACCTCCTGGGGACCGCGATGCAAGGCTATGACCCGGTCGCATATTTCAAAGAAGGCAAACCGGTCAAAGGCAAGAGCGAGTTTCGTTATGAATGGATGCGTGCCAAGTGGTATTTCGCTAACGCCGCCAACCGTGATGAGTTCGCCAAGGAACCGACCAAATTTGCCCCGCAGTTCGGCGGTTACTGCGCCTGGGCCGTCAGCCGGGGCTATACCGCCAATATCGACCCCGAAGCCTGGAAGATCGTCGAGGGCAAACTTTATCTCAACTACAACAAGGACGTTCAGAAGATGTGGGAACAAGACGTCCCGGGCAATATCAAAAAAGGTGAGGGGAACTGGCCGCGTTTGATCAAAAAATAGGCTTCATCGCTCCAGACAAACAGGACGCATAGCGCATCGTCATGGCATATGAACGTCATTAACTTTCAAGACAGAGCTTGTGATCAGGTCCAAAAATACGAGGAACATTTCCAACTCGCCTTCAGCCTGGCCTCTTCGCTGAAATCTTTTCTCTCACAATTGGAAGCATAGTCCGGCAACCGGTGGAATAAATCTCCGGGTTCGACGGATTAAGTAGGCGCACCATCGATCCGCACCGAGTTGCCGGCACCGAGTTGCCGGCACCGGGCCGTCGCGAGTGTCTCGGCCGTCCGGATCCGCGGTTCGCTGGTCGGAAATCAACTTCTCGATGATGGAGGTGGCGATGTCAAAATCAGGCGGGACCAGTCCGGCATTAGAGGCAGCGACCGAGACCAGGACCAGAAGGTATCCGGTTCATCGAACTTCGATACCGCAAATGGAGCTGCGCGAAGGCCGTTATCTCGTCCGGTTCGCCCGTACGCATGCGGAATTGGATGAGGTCTTGAAGCTTCGCTTTGAAGTCTTCAATCTGGAGTTGGGTGAAGGGCTGAACTCGTCATTCCGCACCGGCCGCGACCTGGATGAGTTCGACGAGACCTGCCATCACCTGGTGGCCATCGATACGGAACAAAATCGGATCGTCGGAACCTACAGAATGCAAACGGCCGAGATGGCGGCGGCGGGCGCCGGCCTCTATATCGCCACTGAGTTCGATCTCTCATACTTTCCGTACCGCGTCTTGTCCGCCGGGGTCGAACTGGGCCGCGCCTGCGTCGCCCGATCCCATCGCAACACGCAGGCCCTCTTCCTGTTATGGAAGGGGCTGGCGGCCTATCTTGCGCATCACCGCAAACGATATCTCTTCGGCTGCTGTTCGCTGACGAGCCAGAGCGAGCAAGAAGGAGCGCGAGTGCTGGCATCACTAAAAAGACAGGGACACCTGCATCCCGATCTTTTCCTGCCGCCGCGGCCGGAATTTGCCTGCCGTGTGGATGAGCCTGAAGCGGTGCCTCCTGAAGAGGTGAAACTCCCGAGACTCTTCCGGACTTATCTGAGGTACGGCGCCAAGGTCTGCAGTCCGCCGGCCATAGATCGGAAGTTTAAAACTATCGATTTCCTGGTCGTCTACGATGCCGCACAGATGGCCCCTCGGATGGTCAAGATGTTCTTTGCGAGGTGAAATGGCGATGAAACATCTACGCCTTGCCATTCGGGCGTTGTCCTTCAGCGTCGTGACCGGCACGCTTTACGGGCTATTTCTGGTCGGTTCGGTCTTGCTTATTTCACACCGGCAAGCCTCGCGGAGATGGCGAAACAGGGTCGTCCGAACCTGGGCGAGATCGGCGGCTGTCATCCTCGGCCTGAAGATCCGTGTCAGAGGCACGCCGCCGAAGGCTCCCTTCTTTCTGGTCTCGAACCATCTGAGCTATATCGACATCATCGTCTTCGCTTCGTTGGTCGATAGCGTCTTTATCGCCAAACACGATGTGGCCGACTGGCCCATCTTCGGCGCCCTGAGTCGAGCCATCGACACGATCTTCATCGATCGTAACCGCCGATCCGATGTCGTCAGGGTCAATGCTCTGATCAGGAAGGCACTAGCCGAGCGGGTCAGCCTGACGCTCTTTCCGGAGGGCACGAGTACACAGGGTTCGACCGTCTTACCTTTCAAATCCTCGTTACTCGAGCCCGCCGTCGAAGCCGGCGTTCCGGTCTCATATGCCGCCATCAGATATCGCACGTCCGGCGGACAGCCTCCGGCGCATCTGGCGGTGTGCTGGTGGGGCGAAATGGGTTTCCTGAGCCACCTCTTCGCGCTTCTTCAAATCCCGTCGTTCGAAGCCGTGGTCATGTTCGGCTCACGGACATTCGAGAAACCGGATCGCAAAGCCCTGGCGGCAGAGCTGTGGCAGGCAGTGACAGAACAGTTCATTCCGATCGTCAAACAGGAGGAAGAATGCAATCCGACCACGGGCAATCAACGAGCGGCCTGATCGCCGACAATATTATGGCAGTCGGCCAGGGAATCGAATTGATCGAGCGACTCGATGACGCGCTCTACACGCGGCTCAACCGGGCGCTCTCCCTCGGCAGTGTGGGCGGCCATGTTCGTCATTGCATCGACTTTTATCAGAGCTTTCTGACCGGCGTTCGAATGAAACAAATCGATTACGACCGCCGCGAGAGGGATGAACGAATCGAAAAGAACCGCTTATTCGCGACGGCCAGGCTGAACCAGATTATCGAGGGTCTGAGCAGTCTGCCACGGGCTGACGAGCAGAGTGGCGTTGAAGTCCTGCTGGAAGGCTCGTCAACCCTGCCGAACGACTCGGGCTGGAGCCGTTCATCGATCAGACGTGAGCTCCAATTTCTGCTGAGTCATACCATTCATCACTACGCGCTCATGGCGCTGGCTTTGCGGATTCAAGGGTTCCAGCCGGATGAGGAGTTCGGCGTTGCGCCATCGACTTTAAAATACTGGAGGAAGAGCGCCTGATGTGCACGGTGAGTTGGCTTCACGATCAAGACAGTTACCGGCTGTTCAGCAATCGCGACGAGCGGCACAGCCGCCAACCCGCTCTTAAGCCGAGCATCCACGAACAGCGAGGCGTTCGGTTTATCGCGCCGATAGACGGCGATCACGGCGGGTCGTGGATCGGGGTGAACCAGTTCGGAATCTCATTATGTTTACTGAATCGTTATCACGACGCCGACGGCAACAGCCCATTATCCGACATCAGCCGCGGACTGTTGCTGATCGAGCTGATCGATTGCCGCTCTCGATCCGAGGCGCCTGACCGGATCCGGCCAATGAACCTGAACCGCTTTAAACCTTTCACGCTGCTGGTCCTGGAACCGGAGCAGCCTTCGCTCCTGATTCATTGGAACGGGCGCGAGTCCACGATCGACGGCGGCGGCGAAGACTCGATGCCGCTGATCTCATCATCACACGATCTGCCGGGGGTAGTTTCAGCGCGGCGGCAACATTTCAAGAATCTGG
>DATEFT010000631.1:0-5589 GCA_035280505.1 Blastocatellia bacterium
ATCTATTACGCCCGCCGCGCCCGCGGCAGCACCGACGAATTCTTTCTCTCGAGCCGCGACGTGCCCTGGTGGCTGGCCGGGACCTCGATGGTCGCGACCACCTTCGCCGCCGACACGCCGCTGGCCGTCACCGGACTGATCGCCAGCAATGGGATCGCGGGCAACTGGCTCTGGTGGAATTTCGTCATGAGCGGCATGTTGACGGTCTTTCTCTATGCCCGGTTGTGGCGGCGGGCCGGGGTCATGACCGACGTCGAGTTCGCCGAGTTGCGATACTCGGGCAAGCCGGCGGCCTTTCTGCGAGGATTCCGCGCGCTCTACCTGGGAATTCCGATCAACTGCATCGTCATGGGCTGGGTCAACCTGGCGATGGTCAAGATTCTGGAGACGACGCTCCCCATCACCAAGACCACGGCCATCCTGATCGTGGTCGGGATGCTGCTCTTCACCGCCTTCTACACGACCATCTCGGGCCTGCGGGGCGTGTTGGTGACCGACCTCTTCCAGTTCGTGCTCAAGATGGGGATGGTGATCGTGCTGGCGGTGCTCGCCGTGCGGGCGGTGGGCGGGATCGATGCGCTCAAGCTGAAGATCGCCGCCCTGGACGCGGCGGGCGGCCAGACCGGGTCGCGCCTCTCGTTCTTTCCGGCGCTCGATTCGATCTGGATGCCGACCGTCACCCTCTTCGTCTACCTGGCCGTCAACTGGTGGGCCAGTTGGTATCCGGGGTCCGAGCCCGGCGGCGGCGGCTATGTCGCGCAGCGCATCTTCTCGGCCAAGGACGAGCGGCACGGCCTCTTCGCGACGCTCTGGTTCAATCTCGCGCACTACGCGCTGCGGCCCTGGCCGTGGATTCTGACCGCGCTGGCCTCGCTGGTCCTCTACCCCGACCTGGCCGACAAGGAGACCGGCTACATCAAAACCCTGATGGATCCCAACGTCTTCCCGGTCTACCTGCGCGGCTTCATGCTGGCGGCCTTCGCGGCGGCCTACATGTCGACAATCGGCACCCAGCTCAACTGGGGCGCCTCTTACGTGATCAACGATTTCTATCGCCGATTCCTGGTCCGGGACGGCGGCGAGCGCCATTACGTCCTGATCTCGCAGATCACGACCCTGGTCCTGATGCTCGTCTCGATCCTGGTCACGCTCAATCTGGGATCGATCAGCAAAGCCTGGAAGCTGTTGCTGGTCACGGGAGCCGGCACCGGCACCGTCCTGCTGCTGCGCTGGTTCTGGTGGCGAATCAACGCCTGGTCGGAAGTGACGGCCATGGCGGTGGCGGCGGTCGTCTCGCTCACGCTGCAATTGGGCCTGGGCTGGGACAGCGACCAGCCCAGGGACTTCGCCCACCTGATGCTGGTCACCGTCGGAATCACGACCGTCGCCTGGCTCGCGGTGACGTTCCTGACGCCACCCGAACCGGACGAGACGCTGCTCAATTTCTATCGTCGAGTGGAACCCGAAGGCCCCGGCTGGAGATCGATCGCCGCCCGAACCACTCTCAGCGGGACCAGGGCCGGGGGCGGCCTCACCATCCAGTTCCTCAACTGGGTGCTGGGCTGCACCTTGATCTATACCTCGCTCTTCGGCATCGGCAAACTGGTCTTCAAGGAGTGGGGAGCCGGTCTGGCCTACCTCGCGTTCGCCGTGCTCTCCGCCGCCCTGATCTCCTGGAACCTGTCGCGAGATCGATGGCAGAGCGCCCCGGCTCCGGAGCTCTTACCGTTGAAGGAGGTCTAGAGAAGCCGGAAGCACCCTGAGTACTTGGCTCACAAAAGGCGAAAGAGATCGTGCTTCTCTTTCATAACTTTAGCTACATAGTTCCTGATCGTTTTATAATGGGCTGCTCATACCTCATCCTTGCAGACCGGGACCTTCAAGCCCTAGGATATAGATGATTTTCGCGGCACAGGCCCTGCCCCGTTCCTTCACAACCAGCTTCGGATCGGTTACGGGAGTCAAGTTTGGTGAGGTCGGCGAGAAAGCTTGGAGAAGGAAATCAACTATCAACCGACTGAACGAGCTGTATATCAGAGACCTGTATCAAACTAGGTGGCAAACGTGCTCCCCTTTAACTATTACCCATTTCGCCATCGACATCGCGTCTGGGTAATGACGATCATCATCGCCGCGGCTGCCGGGGTCGGCGGCCTGTTAAGTAACCGGACCTGGGTCTGGGCGATCTGTATCGTCGCGATGATGATCACGATCGCCGGCATTATCCAGGCGGTCCGGACGCCGGGGCCCGTCAAGATCTTCGGCGGCGCGGCGGCGCTCGGCCGGGAGTCCGAGGCGCCCGATCAATCCGAACTCGAGAGCCGGGAACAGACGGCCGGGCGAGCCTACCAGCGAACCACCACGGGCCTCAACAACCTGGCGCGAATCTACTACTCACAGGGCCGGTACGCCGAGGCCGAGCCGCTCTACCGACAAGCGCTCGAGACCCGGGAGCGAGGGCGGGGACCGGAACATCCCTCGACCGCCACCAGCCTCAACAATCTGGCGGCGCTCTATAAACTGCAGGGACGGAACGACGAGGCCGAGCAGCTCTACAAGCGGGCGCTCGAGATCTTCGAGAAGGGATTGGGCCTGGAACATCCCTCGACCGCCACCAGCCTCAACAACCTGGCCGAACTCTACAAACTGCAGGGCAAGTACGGAGAGGCCGAGCCGCTCTACAAACGGGCGCTCGAGATCTTCGAGAAGGGATTGGGCCCGCATCATCCCTCGACCGCCGCCAGCCTCAACAACCTGGCCGAGCTCTACAAATCGAAGTGGAAGAACGAGGAGGCCGAGGCGCTCTATCGCCGGGCGCTCGAGATCTTCGAGAAGTCGCTGGGGCCGGAGCATCCCTCGACCGCCACCAGTCTCAACAACCTGGCGGCCTTCTACAAGTCGCAGGGCCGGTACGAGCTGGCCGAGCCGCTCTTCAAACGCGCCCTCGAAATCCGTGAGAAGACCCTCGGACCGCACCACCCCGATACGATCCAGAGCGTTCAACATCTGACGGCGCTCTTTCGCCGGCAGTTCAGGTACGAAGAGGCCACCGAGCTGCTCAAACGCTCGCTCGAAGCCCGCGAGAGGCCGCCGGAGGCCGAACCGCCGCCCGAGACCCCCAGCAGCCTTCACAACCTGGCCCTGCTCTATTCGCTGCAGGGGAAGTACACCCAGGCCGAGCCGCTCTACCTGCAGGCCCTGAACAGCATCGAGAAGACGTCCGGGCCGCGCCATCCGCACCTCGCCATCGTCCTCGAGAACTACTCGATTCTGCTCGATGCCATGCAGCGGGCCGACGAGGCCGCCAGATTGAAAGCGCGCGCCCGGGAGATCCGGAAGAAGACCAAGACCGGGATGCTGGGCTTCCTGCTGCTCGGAGTGGGACTCATGACCAAGCTCTTCCAGCCTCGCCAACCGCACCCGATCGTAGATCGCGAATCACGCTAAATAGAGAGATCCCGACTGTGACGGATTTTGTGAACGGGCCTGAGCGCCGAAGGCGCGTCATAAAATAGCCAGGGGTGAAACCCCTGGTCGAATCACAACATGATCGGCGTCCTGTCAGGACGCCATTGCAACCGGCTCCGGTCGCGCCCCCTTCAGGGCGCGTCGTGAACGACTCCGGACCAGGGGTTTCACCCCTGGCTACTATCTTTCGCGCCTCCGGCGCTCGGAGAGAATCCCGGCAAAAGCCACAGCAAAGTTCGGGATCAGCCCCCCTGCAACTCCTCGGCGATCAGGGCCGACAACTCGCGGATCGCATTCGGGACGTAGCTGGACTTGAGGGTGACGAGCCCCAGTTGGCGATAGAGCGGATGATTGCCGACCCGCATCATCGAGACCTTGCGGTCGGTCGCCCGCTTCCCCACCGCATGGATCGGCAGCACCGAGACGCCCAGCCCCGCTCCGACCAGGCTCTTGATCGCCTCGATATTCTCCATGACCATGGCAACCCGCGGCGTCACGCCCAGCTCTTTGAAGTAGTTGTCGATCAACCGGCGCATGACGGTCTTCTGCTCGTACAGGATGAATCGCAGTTGCCCGAGCGCCGCCAGGCTCAGGGTCCGCTTGCCGGCCAGCGGGTGGCTGCTGGAGATGGCGATCCTCAACTCTTCATCGCACAACGGGACCACCTGCAGATCCCGCTCCTCGACCGGCAACATGACCAGGCCCATATCGAGACGCTGCGCTTTGACGTCGCGCAGAATGTTGTCGGTGATGTCGGAGACCACGATCAGCTCGATGTTCGGAAACCGCGCCTGGTAGGTCTCCAGCACCGGCGGCAGTTGATAGATCAGGGTCGTCGCGCCGGTCCCGAATCGAACCCGCCCGCGCTGCATGCCCGCCAATTCCCGGATCGACATCTCGGCGTTCTGCACGTCCTGAAAAATCTTCTCGCAATGCTCCCGCAACAACTGCCCCGCTTCGGTCAACAAGACCCGCTTTCCGACTCGCAGAAAGAGCTGGCAGGCCAACTCCTCCTCCAACTGTTTGATGTGATGACTGATCGTCGATTGCGAGAGGCGCATTTCGCGGCCCGCATGCGTCAACCCACCCGCCGTCACCGCCGAATGAAAGACCTTGAGCTGATGAAGATCCACGGCAATCCAACTCCTTTATCGAAATTATCGATCAACTTTCTCGGAACTATGAATTTTACAGCCACCGCACTAATCGATTATAGTCGTCGCAAACTTCTGGCCGATTTTGGGTCAGACAATGGATAAGACAGCGAGTCGTAAATAACCGAGTACTGAAATTCTCCCTCATCAGCTCTCCTCTGTCGAGCAGTTTGAATCAAGGGGACTGCGGCCTCGGCGGCATCGCTGCGGGGTTAGTCCTGCTGGGATTCGTAATAGCTGTAATAAGAACCTATTAATTAAGTTGTTTTGCAGTCGTAACTTAGACCGCGCCTGGACCCGTCAAGACGCGAAATGCGCAAACCGGATCGGTTGTGTGCGTTTCGCGTATTTCGCGTCTGCCGTGGTTGATAGAGGATGATCGATCATGCACAAACGAATCAAAGCCGGATGGATTCTGGGCTGGATGATGGTGGTCGGGATCTGCGTCAGCAACGGATTGGGCGCCGACGTTACGGTAGCGCCGAACGGCGAGGGACAATTCAAATCGGTGCAGGACGCGATCGCGGCGGCGCCCGCGGGCACTCCCGATCGACCCTGGGTGATTCACGTCAAACCGGGCGTCTACAAGGAACAGATCTACATTCAGCGCGAGAAACGCTACCTCAAGCTGGAGGGCGAAGACGCCGCCAAGACCGTCATCACCTTCAACCTGAACGCCAACCTCCCCGGCATCGACGGGCGGCCGATCGGAACCTTTCGCACGCCGACGGCGCTGATCGACTCGGACGATTTCACGGCTGAAAATATCACCTTCGAGAACTCGGCCGGTCCGGTCGGGCAGGCGCTGGCGATCCGGATCGACGGTGACCGCGCCACCTTTCGCAACTGCCGGTTCCTGGGATGGCAGGACACCATCTTCGCCAATCGGGGCCGCCAGTACTTCGAGGGCTGCTACATCGCCGGGCACGTCGATTTCATCTTCGGCGCGGCGACCATGTTCTTCGAG
>DATEFT010000632.1:0-3069 GCA_035280505.1 Blastocatellia bacterium
AAGCTGGAGGTCGGAGAGATCACCAACACGGTGAC
This sequence comes from Blastocatellia bacterium, assembly GCA_035280505.1. Classification (GTDB taxonomy): domain Bacteria; phylum Acidobacteriota; class Blastocatellia; order RBC074; family RBC074; genus JAKEHZ01. Next base: position 36 of record DATEFT010000632.1, read on the forward strand.
GGTCACCGGCGAGACGCCGCTGGTCGAGACGGCCACCGCCAACAAATCGTTCACCATCACCTCCGAGCAGGTGACCGGCATCTCCACCAACGGGCGCGACTTTCGCTCGCTCCTGCGGACGCTGCCCGGCGTGACCTCGAACACGATGTCCGATTTCAACCTGGCGTTCAATTCGACCCAGGGCTTCAATGTCAACGGCTTGCGCGATTCGATGAACAACGTCTACCTCGACGGGGCGGTCAACACCGACGTCGGCGCCAACGACGGCCAGTTCACGCAACTCAACCTGGATGCGATCGGCGAGTTCAAGGTTCAGAACGGGAACTTCAACGCCGAGCACGGCCGGAATCCCGGAGTCCTGATCTCGGCCTCGACCAAGAGCGGCGGCCGGCAGTTTCACGGAACGCTCTACGAGTTCATGCGGAACGACGCTTTCGACGCCCGCAATTCGATTCAACAGGATAAACAGAAGCTCCGGCTCAACCAGTTCGGCGGAAACATCGGCGGCCCGATTCCGCTCTGGAAGTATTCGTCGCTGAAAGATCCGAAGCTCTTCTTCTTCTTCAGCACGGAAGCCACTCGCGGGACGCGCCCGAACGGTTCGCCGTATTTCGACGTGCCGCATCCGGATCTCTTCAACGGCGATTTCCGGCGGTTATTGCGGAATGACATCTACACCTATCCGGATCCCAATAATCCCAACAATCGTCTGCCTTCGCAGTGTCTCTATCCCGGTGAGGCCGTCGCGCGCGGATGCCAGATCGGCACCGTCTTCATGCCCGGTTCGATCGATCGGGATAGCGGCGGCAACATCCGGGGCGGAATGCCTTTCCTGAACAATACGATTCCGCAGGCCATGTGGAATCAGAACGCCCAGGGATTTCTGAACGTTCTGAATAAGCTCGACCGCGCCGGCGCGGCCGGGACGCCGGGCAGTCCCGAATTGGTGCGGGTCTTCGCCCAGGATTCGTATCGCTTGAAGAAGCGCCAGGAGGTGCTGAGGGTCGATTACAACCTGAGCACCAAGGCCAACTTCTATTTCCGCTGGGTCGACGATTCGCAGCGTGAGGATCAGGGGTTGGGTCTCTTCTCGGACAACGCCTTCCCCAACTTCCCGCAGTTCCGCAAGAAACCGGGGTCGAGCTGGTCCTGGAACCTGGTCAATGTGGTCTCTCCGACGGTCACCAACGAGTTCATCTTCAGCTACAATCACCTGACTCAGATCGTCGATGTCGGGGATGTGGATCCGTCGAGTTACGATCGCAGCGCGCTGGGCTTTACGTTCCAGGAGCTCTTTCCCTCCAATGCCAACCTGCGTAACAAATTTCCGCGGTTCGATTGCGGCCTCGGCAACTGCCGGGTCAACAACTTCGCCAACCAGTGGGAGAGCGAGGGACGGCAATTCACCTGGACCGACAACCTGACGATTGCGCACGGCAGCCACACCTTCAAGACCGGCGGGCTCTTCAACACCAACCGCAACGGTCAGCAGCCGGCCTGGACCGACGCCATCGATCTGAACTTCGGTCCGGCCAGCAACAATCTGCAGGACACCGGCGTCACTTTCGGCAACATGCTGCTGGGGAACTACACTTCGGCGACCCAGAGCAACGGCAAGTTCTTCGGCAATTTCAAATTCTACGGGGTCGAACTCTACGGGCAGGATAGCTGGAAGGCGACCCGGCGCTTCACGCTCGAATACGGGGTTCGCTGGAACTACCTGGGGCCGACCTACAGCTCCGGGAAATATCTGATCAACTACTTCCTGCCCGATCAGTACGATCCGGCGCGAGCGGTGCAGGTGCTGAACGGGGCGATCGTTCCCGGATCCGGAGACCTGCTCAATGGCATGGTTCAGGAGGGCGGCTTGATTCCGAAGGGCGGCGTCAAGCACCGGATGAACAACTTCTCGCCGCGTCTCGGGCTCGCCTGGGACGTCTTCGGCGACGGCAAGACGGCGGTGCGCGGCGGATTCGGCATCTTCTACGAGCGGATCCGTCAGAATAACGCCTACTTCGACGGTCTGGGCAATCCGCCCCTGACCTACACTCCGACGCTCGGGCCCGGGAATCTGAACAACCTGAACCCGAACCTGGCCGGTGATCCCAACAACCGTAGCTTCCCGGTCGCCGTCAGGGTGATCGATCGGGAGGGCAAGATTCCGACCATCTATTCGTGGAGCCTGGGCGTTCAGCACCAGTTGCCGTGGCAGCTCGGGCTGGATGTCTCTTACGTCGGAAACGCCACTCGGCACTTGATGTTCGAGCGCGACCTGAACCAGGTTCTGCTGGGCACCCAGCTCAGTCCGAGCGATCCCAACGCGGTTCGCCCGTACCTGGGCTTCACCAACGTGACCTCCGCGGAGTTCGGCGCGAGCAGCAATTTCCACTCGCTGCAGACCCGTCTCGGCCGCCGGTTCGGGAACAACCTGACCTTCAACGTCAACTACACCTTCAGCAAGGCGATCGATGACACGGACGGTGACACGGGCGCGATCGGTTATTCATACGATCGTCTGCGAGAGCGGGCGGTTGCGGGATTCGACCGGACGCACGTCCTGACCTTCGATTACATCTACGGCTTGCCGAAGTTCAGTTCGAAGCTCGCGAAGAGCTCGGTGGCGCGCGGCGTGCTGGACGGCTGGACGGTCTCCGGCGTGACCCGCGTCTGGAGCGGACTGCCGTTTACGGTCACTTCCAGCGGCAATCCCGGAACGCTCGGCGGCGGAGTGCGGGCCGACTACATCGGAGGCCCCATCTATGTTAAGGACGAAGGCTCCAGGCAATGGTTCAATCCATTCGCCTTTGCCCGGCCGCAAGATGGTCAACTCGGAAATACGGGGAGAAACTTCCTCCGTGGCCCCGGGTTCACGAACTTCGACATGTCGGTCTTCAAGACCTTCAAGTTCAACGAGCGCTTCAGCCTGCAGTACCGGGACGATCTCGACCCCGGGAGCGGCGATCTGAACGTGGTCCGCTCCCCAGTTCGAGAACTCGGCCAGTTGATCGGTGTTGGTGCTCGCCGCCACGGCGAT
>DATEFT010000633.1:0-6516 GCA_035280505.1 Blastocatellia bacterium
TCGGAGGTCAGGCGGGTAAACTGAACACGATTGCCTCTGGCCAACGCCGCCACGGTGTGCGACGCCTCGTGAATGCAGGCGGGCCAGAGATCGCTTTCAGGATCGGCGGCGCCGCGATCTTTGTGCGGTCTGATCTGCGGGGGCGGTGTCGCGGCGGTCGGGACCCAAAAAACTTCGATCGCGACGCACACGGCGACCGCCGCCGCGAAACCGAGCGCCCCTCCCATTACTAAGCCGTGCTTATTCATCATCCGTTCTCCGCCAACGATCAGAGACCAGGATTTTACCCGCAGCCTGGATCGTTCGACAATCCGCTTCGAGCGACCCGGCCCTTGAACATCGCCCACTCCGGCCCGTCCACCGCGACCGGCAAATTTCAAATTTCTTATCTGTCCCTGAGTTTTAATAACCGCGAAATACGCGAAAGCGCGAAAGGCTGATGATTTAGCGTGTTTAGCGTGTTTAGCGGTTTGCATCTCAAATTCCACAGAGTAATCGGGCTTTTGCGTATTCGGAAACCGGCATTCCCGGAAATGAACAGATCGCGGCCCCGGCTTCTCCGCCGGAACGCGGGCAAACAGATTATCTCTTCCATTTAACGCCATCGAGATTCTGGTACGACGTTTGATTCCTCCTCTTTGAATCCGTTCGCCCCGGAGGGCCGGACGATCGACCGTCATCATCGAGTTGAGAGGAACCATGAACACACTGTGACAGGACCTGCGTTATGCGGCGCGTCGGCATCGTTGGCGACGTCAAGGCCCATCGTCTGGACCAGGAGACGCCCGCACAAGTTTATGAACCATATTTGCAGGCCCCTTTTCCTTTCATGACCCTGGTCGTGCGCACCATCGGCGATCCGACCGGTTTGAATGAATCGATTCGTAAAGAAGTCTTCAACCTCGATCCGGAACAACCCGTCATCAGCATCGACCAGCTCGACCAGCTCGTTTCGGAGGCGACCGCTCCGCTCTGGTCGTTAATGGTGATCCTCGGGGCCTTCGCGGCGATGGCGATGACCCTGGCCGCGATCGGCCTCTACGGGGTGATCTCTTATGCGGTAACACAACGCACCCCGGAGATTGGAATCCGCATGGCCTTGGGAGCGCAGGCTCGCGATGTGCTGAGATTGATCGTCAGGCAAGGGCTGGTCCTGACGCTGGCCGGCCTCATCCTGGGTCTGTTGATGGCTCTTGGGCTGACCCGGCTGCTCTCGGGGTGGCTGTTCGAGGTCGGCGCGAACGACCCGCTGACCTTCACCGCGATTGCGCTGGTGCTCACACTCGTGGCCCTGCTGGCCTGCTGGATCCCGGCCCGGCGAGCGGCCAGGGTGGATCCAATGACCGCGCTCAGGTGCGAATAACGAGGCGGGCCCTTGCAAATTTACAGCCACATTCTTGACCATGTAGTAAATAATGATTATGATCGGATTCTATGATGAAGGCAGGTGAGCCATGGCAAGACCGCGTGAATTCGATCTCGACGAAGTCCTCTCCCAAATAATGGAAATCTTCTGGAAAGAAGGGTATGAGAAGACCTCTTTCGCCATGATCGAGGAGCAGACGGGGGTCAAGAAGGCCAGTCTGTGCGCTGCGTACGGGGACAAGCGGAATCTCTTTCTGACGGCCCTGCGCCGTTACCAGGAACGCTCGCTCCAGACCTGTCAACAGCAGTCCGAGCAGGGATCGGCCACAGACGCCCTTCGGCAGCGGCTCCGGTCGGCGGCCCGGATGGCCTCCGGAACCGAGGCTCAGCGCGGATGTTTCCAGGTCAACTGCATCATCGAGATTGCGCCGCACGATCCGGAGGTGGCCGCGCTGGTCAAAGCGCACGCCAATCGGGTGGCCGCTCAATTCGCCGCCCTGATCCGCCGCGGTCAGCAGAACGGCGAGTTCCGGACCGATACCGAGGCTTCAATCCTGGCGAAATACGTCATCTCTTCCATCTATGGGTTGAGCGTCTCGGGAAAGGCGGGAATGTCCGCCCGCGAGATCGAGCGCATCATCGAGGTGATCCTCTCCTCGCTGGAGGGGTAAATTTTTTGCGCCATTGTTTACCGCGCGGTAAACAATCGGAATTTGAGATGTTGACCGTGAAAGACGCGAAAGACGCGAAAAATGAAAGATGGGGCCGATTGAACTATGGAAATGACCGATAGATCCAGCCCGTCGAAGAGGCTGCATTATGCGTGGGTCGTGGCCGGGTTGACCTTTCTGATCCTGTTGGCGACGGCCGGAATCAGGGCCACGCCGAGCATCCTGATCGTTCCGCTGGAGCGGGAGTTCGGGTGGAGCCGCTCGCTGATCTCGACGGCGGTGGCGATCAACATCGCGCTGTTCGGATTGATCGGGCCGTTCGCGGCCTCGTTCATGGCCCGGTTCAGTCTGCGGCGGACGGTCATGGCGGCTCTGGCGTTGTTGTCGCTGGCGGCGCTGCTCTCCGCGGGGATGCGATCGTCCTGGCACATGCTGCTGTTGTGGGGAGTCCTGATCGGCATCGGCACCGGCGCCACGTCGCTGGTGCTGGCCGCGGTCGTGGTCAATCGCTGGTTCGAGCAGCGTAAAGGCCTGGTGCTCGGGTTTCTGACCGCCGCCAATGCGACCGGGCAGCTCATCTTTCTGCCGTTGCTGGCGACCCTGGTCGAGCGGAGCGACTGGCGCACGGCCGTCATGGTGGTGGGAGGCGTGGCTGCCGCGGTCTTGATCGTGGTCGCGCTGTGGATGAGGAACGATCCGGCGGAGATCGGCCTGCAGCCGTTCGGGCAGACGACCGAAGCCCCGGTCTCGGCCGTCGTCGTGCGCTCGCCGCTCCGGACGCTGGCCTGGGTCTCCAGATCCCGCGATTTCTGGATTCTCGCCGGCAGCTTCTTCATCTGCGGCGCCAGCACCAATGGACTGGTGGGGACGCATCTGATTCCGGCCTGTATGGATCACGGAATTCCCGAGGTGCAGGCGGCGGGCCTGCTGGCGGTCATGGGGATCTTCGATCTGCTGGGGACCACCGGCTCCGGCTGGCTGACGGACCGCTTCGACAGCCGCAAGCTGCTCTTCTGTTATTACGGGCTGCGGGGACTGGCGCTGCTCTATCTGCCCTTCTCACTGGAGTCGGCCGATCACGGGCTTTCGATCTTCGCCGTCTTCTACGGATTGGATTGGATCGCCACCGTGCCGCCGACGGTGCGCCTGACGGCCGATGCGTTCGGCAAGGAGAACGTGGGAGTCGTCTATGGGTGGATCGGCGCGGCTCATCAACTCGGCGCCTCGCTGGCGGCCCTGGGGGCCGGAATCACACGCACGCAACTCGGCGACTATCGCAACGCGTTCTGGGCGGCGGGTCTCCTCTGTCTGGCGGCGGCGCTGCTGGTCAACTTCGGCCATCGATGGCGCGCCCGTCCCAGCGCAGCGACTCTCCCTTCTTGAGCGGGGCCTCGGTGGTGACGGTGCCGTAGCGCAAGCGGGCCGGATTCCCGATCAGCGAGCGGACGGTGGCGGAAGTCAGGCGGCCGTCCTTCCATTCGAGGTCGACCTCGAATCCGCCGCGGGCCCGCAACCCTTTGACGCTGCCTGACGGCCAGGCGCGCGGGAGCGCGGGGAGCAGTTCGATCTCGCCGGTGTGGCTCTGCAAGAGCATCTCGGTGATTCCGGAGGTGCCGCCGAAGTTGCCGTCGATCTGAAACGGCGGATGCGCGTCGAACATGTTGGGATAGGTCCGTTCAGGACTGATCAGGAGCTTGATGATGTTGTAGGTCCGCTCGGCATCCTGCAGGCGGGCCCAGAGGTTGATGCGCCAGGCGATCGCCCAGCCGGTGGCCAGATCGCCGCGCATCTCCAGCGATTTGCGGACGGCGGCGGCCAGATCCGGCGTGCCGCGCAACGTGATCTGCGAGCTGGGAAAGAGACCGTACAGGTGCGAGACGTGCCGGTGGCGGAGATCCGGGGCCTGCGCATCCCAGTCTTCGAGCCATTCCTGCAATTGCCCCGCGCTGCCGATTTGATTGGGCGCCAGGCGGGCGCGAGTTCGCCCCAGTTCGGCGGAGAACTCCGGGTCCACTCCCAGAATCTCGGCCGCGCGCATGCAGTTGGTGAAGAGATCGCGGAGGATCTGGCTGTCCATGGTCGGCCCGGCCACGAGGCTGGTCTTGTCGAACGGATGACGGTTCTCCGGCGAGAGCGAGGGGCTGGTGACGAGCCATTTGTGCTTCGGCTCTTCGACCAGGGTATCCAGAAAGAACTGCGCCGCGCCCTTCAGCGCCGGGTAGACGCGGGTCAGAAACTGCCGGTCGCCCGTGTATTCGTAGTGCTCCCAGAGATGCTGACAGAGCCAGGCGCCTCCCGCCGGCCACATCCCGTATTGCGGCCCGTCGATCGGAGCGGTCGCCCGCCACAGATCGGTGTTGTGATGCGCCACCCAGCCGCGGGCCCCATAATGGACCTTCGCCGTCCGCGCGCCCGTTTCCGCCAGTTCCAGAACCATCCGGACCAGCGGCTCGACGCACTCTCCCAGGTTGGTCGGCTCGGCCGGCCAGTAGTTCATCTCGGTATTGATGTTGATCGTGTACTTGCTCTCCCAGGGCGGAGTCAGGCTTTCATTCCAGATGCCCTGCAGATTGGCCGGTTGCGTGCCCGCGCGCGAGCTGGAGATCAGCAGGTAGCGCCCGTATTGAAAATAGAGCGCCGCCAGTTGCGGGTCCTGACCGCCCGCGAAATTCTTGATTCGCTCGTCGGTCGGGAGCCGCATCGCCTCGCTGGTCCCGAGGTCCAGCCGGACCCGGCGGAAGAGGCGCTGATGTTCGGCGACATGGAACTGGCGCAGCGTGTTGAATCGCTTCCGGGCCGCTCCCGCGAGGGCCTGTTTCGTCAGAGCCTCCGGGTCGCCGCCGACGTCATCGTATCGCCGGAAACTGGTGGCCGCGGCGATCAACAGCAGGGCCTCATCGGCCCGGCTCACTTTGATCGAGCCGTCGGTCGCCGTCGTGGTGCCGCCTTTCGGTAAGACGCGGACCCGGGCCTGGAACTTGAGCGCGCCGGGAATCCCGCGCGCCTCGCCGTTCACGCCGCGCAGCACGAGCGTGTCGCGCCCCTCGGTCTCGACCGTCGCCCGCTGCGGCGTCCGCATTCCGGCGGTGAAGTTGATTAGGCCGGGTTTGCCGGCCGTCAACCGGATGACGATCACCTGGTCCACCGGACTGGAGAAGATCTCACGCGAGAACTGCACACCGTCGACCTGATAATCGACGCGGGCTACCGCCGTGTCGAGATTCAATTCGCGGCGATAGTGGCTAACAGATGGGGCCGACCGCGTTTCGGGAAAGGTCAGCATGAGATCGCCGACGGTCTGGTACGGCATCTGGCGAAGCGGCCTGGCCATCATCTTCTCGCCGACCAGGCGGTGCGCTTGACCATACTGGCCCGCGAAGAGCAACCGGCGGGCTTCGGGCAGCGCGGCCAGCGCCTCCGGATTGTTCGGGTCGTAGGGCCCGCCCCCGTAGAGCGTATCTTCATTGAGCTGGATCCGCTCCTGCTCGATGCCGCCGAAGATCATCGCCCCCAACCGCCCATTGCCGACCGGCAGGGCTTCCACCCACTGCCGCGCCGGGCGGCGATACCAGAGGCTCAAGGGTTCGGCGGGCGCTTCGGCCTGGCCCGTGAACTCGCCCCGAAAGGCCGGAATCGAGTTGGCCGGAGGATTGGTCTGTGCCTGGGGGATGGTGATGAGCGCCAACAACAACAGTCCGGCGCCCAGGGTCTTGCGGCGGTGATGTGCCAGTTTAGTTTGTCTCATCGATGATTTGCGGATCTCAACCTCGGGTTAAGTCAACAGTTTGAAGGCATGGTTCCATTGATTGCGAAGGAAGCCGGGGATACACCAGAGCATGCAGAGCGGTTCGATGGCGCGGGCGGCTTCGGCCCGGCCCATGTCCGCCGCCTCCCAACCGAACTGTTCGAGGATGCCGGTTACGACCTTCTTGGCCTCCTCGTCGTTGCCGCAGATGAACATGGTCGGCTTTCCGCCCTGGAGTTGGGGATTGACCATCAAGGCGCGGCCGACGGAACTGAAGGCCTTGACGAAACGCGCCTCCGCGAACTCACGCTGCAGGCGTTCCATCAGGGATTCGTCGAGATCGGTGAAGAACTTCAAGACGCCGTTGACCGGCGGCGCGTCCGCGATGGGATTGGTCGCATCGATCACCGTTTTTCCCGCCAGGTGAGCGGCCCCGGCCATTCGCAGCGCATCCGAGGCCGCGGTGCCCTTGACCGCCAGCACCACCAGATCGGCGAACTTCGCCGCCTCGGCAAAGCTCCCGACGCGCCCCTCCGTATTGTACTCCGCCCACGGGGCCAGATTGGCGGTCTGACGCGTTCCCATCATCACTTCATAGCCATGTTTCAGAAATCCGCTGGCAAGCACCTGGGCCACCTCGCCAGAACCAAGAACTCCAACCTTCATCCTGCGCTCCTTCTGTCAACAGGCTTTCTTCAACCCCTGAAAGCCACGAAAAATGTTGAATCGGTCCCC
>DATEFT010000634.1:0-14717 GCA_035280505.1 Blastocatellia bacterium
AATGTTTCGCGGTTTGTCTCGGATTTTGCTAACAGGGGATTTACAAATCTTTACCGAACCAGGACAGACACTTTACGACTTCCGCCGACTTTCAGACGTCTTACCCAGTGTTTGAAGCAGCAGAATCTTTTATCATTGAAAGGACGTTTGAAATGAAATCGTTTATGCGAATCGGACTTGCCCTTGCCCTGGTCGTCACCACGCTCTCATCATCCTGGCCTCGCGCCGCGGCAGCGACCCGCTGCAATTACGATTTTTCGGCGGTCACGGCCCTGACCCAGAATCTGGTCGATACCGTTCCGCTCGAGGGCGCCTCGGTGATGTTGATCAAAGACGGGCGGGTGATCTACGAACAATATTTCGGCAGCTATGACTCCAGCACTCGGGTCCCGATTGCTTCGGCCTCGAAATGGCTCTCCGCCGCGACGCTCATGACCCTGGTCGATGAGGGCAAACTAAGCCTGGATGACCCGGTCTCGAAATATCTGCCCTACTTCGCCGGGACCAAGGGCGAGATCACGATTCGACAACTGTTTTCGCATACCTCCGGGCTCCCGCCGATTACGGGTGATGCTCCGTGCCTCTACAATCCGCGGACACCTTCCATGGACGCCTGTGTCCAACAGATCTCCCAGCTCGAGCTGATCGGTCCTCCCGGCGGCCAGTTCGCCTATGGTGAGAATTCGATGCAGGTGGCCGGACGAATCTGCGAAGTCGTCAGCGGCCAGTCGTGGGAGTCGCTGTTTCAGGAGCAGATCGCCATCCCGCTGGAGATGTCCGGCGCCACTTACGGAGCCGGCCCCAATCCCATCATCGCGGGCGGGGCGCAATTGGGAATGTCCGATTATGCCAACTTTCTCCGGATGATCGAGGCGAAAGGCCGGTTTAAGGGCCAGCGGGTGCTTTCGATCGGAGCGATCCGGGAGATGCAGCGCAATCTGACGGAGGGCTTGCCGGTCGTCTTCTCTCCGAGGATGGATGGCCCGACCAATTACGGGATCGGCGAATGGATCGATGCGTTCGATGCTCGGGGCCGCGCGCTTCAGGTCAGCAGCCCGGGCCTTTTCGGGTTCAATCCGTGGGTCGATAACCAGCGCGGCCTGATCGGGATCTTTATGGTCCAGGATCGCGGCCCCAGGGTCTATCCGACCGTGCTGATGATTCAAGAGAAGGTTCGCGAGATCGTGGACGGCTGCGCCTGCGGCTAAATCGATCGGAAGACCGCGAAAGACGCGAACGCCATTATCCGGCTTTCGCGGCTTTCGCGTCTTTCGTGGTTGAAGAAGAAATGCCCGGGGGCTCGCTGCCATTACCTTCAGGTTGTGCGATAGAATCGAGAGAGGGAGGTTGATTGAACGAAGATGCATCGAGTCCTGATCATTGACGACGACGTTGAGTTGTGTGAACTCCTGAAAGAGTTCCTGAGTTCGGAGGGGTTCGCCACCGATTCGGTTCACGACGGAGAGGCGGGCGTGACGGCGGCCACGACCGGCGACTACGAACTGATGGTGTTGGATGTCATGCTGCCCCGGCTGAGCGGTTTCGAGGTCCTCCGTCGCATCCGCCAAGGTGGACCGTGGCCGGTGCTGATGCTGACGGCTCGCGGTGAAGACGTGGACCGCATCGTCGGATTGGAACTCGGTGCCGACGATTACCTGCCCAAACCCTTCAACCCTCGCGAGCTGGTCGCGCGAATTCGCGCGATTCTGCGACGCTCTCAGGCTGCGGCCTCCGGTACGGTTTCACGCGAAAAGCTGCTGGTCGGCGATGTCGAATTGGACAAGGCCACCTATCAGGTCAATTGCGGAGGAGTGCCGATCGAATTGACCAACGTCGAATTCGAGCTGCTGGATCTGCTGCTCCGATCGGCCGGCCGCGTGATCACCCGCGAGGAACTGGTCAAATCGGTTCTGGGCCGGGAGTTCAGCCCGCTCGACCGCAGCATCGATATGCACGTCAGCAACCTGCGCAAGAAACTCGGCCACGAGGTCCCGATCGCCGGGAAGAGCGTCGAGCGCATCAGATCTATCCGCGGCGTGGGCTATGTCTACGCCGCGGCATCGGGTGACGAGTAATGAGGAGCCTGTTTCTCAAAATCTATTTCTGGTTTTGCGTCGCGATCGTGCTGGTCGGAGTGGCGTTCACCTCGAGCCTGATCGCCGGCTTGCCGGCGCCCCTGGCCATCCGCTGGAGGGAGCGAACCGGCAGCGCGTTGAGATTGTATGCCCAGACCGGGGTCGAGGTCCTGGAGCGAGAGGGGCGAGATGAGGCCGACAGCTACCTCAAGCGGTTGGAAGGTTCGCCGGTGATCCGGACCGCCCTGGTGGATGGCAAGAGTCAAGAAGTGACTGGGCGGATGCTCGCGGCCGGAGCGCAGGATCTGGCCGCCAAGGCGATCAGGAGCGGGCAGCCGGAACTCACCTACACCGGGATGACCACCCTGGCCGCACAGCCGGCCTTCGATTCGCGCGGCAATCGCTACGTCCTGATCATCGAGCTTGCGGGAGGCCCCTTGAGATGGTTCAGCTCGCCGGCCCGCCCGGTCTACTGGCGGCTCCTGGTGGTGCTGGTCACGGCGGCGGTCTTCTGTTACTGGCTGGCCCGGTATCTGGCGTCGCCGGTGGTGAAGTTGCGGGCGGCGACCCGCGAGGTGGCGAGCGGCAATCTCAAAGCGCGGGTGGGGCCCGCCATCGGCAAGCGGCGTGATGAGCTGGCCGACCTGGGACGGGATTTCGACCTGATGGCGGAGCGGATCGACGGGCTGGTCTCGGCGCAGCAGCGCCTGGTCAGCGATATCTCGCACGAACTGCGCTCGCCCCTGGCCCGGTTGGGCGTGGCGCTCGGGCTGGCGCGGCAACGGGCCGGAGCCGACGCCGGCGGGGCCCTCGACCGCATCGAGCGCGAGGCCGATCGGCTCAACGACCTGATCGATCAATTATTGACCCTCTCGAAACTGGAGCTGGGAACCCAGTCTCCGCCGGACCGGCCGGTCGATCTCACCCAGTTGGTGCAGCAGATCGTCTCCGACGCGGATTTTGAAGCGCATAGCCGGAACTGCGCCGTGCGTCTGGTCGCGAGCGCGAGCTGCTCGACCACCGGCTCGGAAGAGCTGCTGCGGCGGGCGATCGAGAATGTCGTGCGCAATGCCCTGCGCTACACCGCGGAGCAGACCGTCGTCGACATTTCACTCGAGCGGGATGCCGCCGCGCGGGCCGTTCTGACGGTGCGTGATCATGGGGGCGGAGTTCCGGAATCGAGCCTCGCCGATCTCTTTCAGCCGTTCTACCGCGTCGCCGACGCCAGAGATCGCCAGACCGGCGGCATCGGATTGGGGCTGGCCATCACCGAACGAGCCGTGAAGTTGCACGGCGGAACGGTTCAAGCCTCCAATGCGACCGACGGCGGGCTGATCGTCGAGATCAGGCTGCCCCTCAGATAATTCAGATAATTCAGACCGCAAAACACGCAAAATACGCGAAATCGGATCGATTTCGCGTATTCCGCGTATTTTGCGGTCCAAGAAATAAGGAAAGAAAATTTCGTTTAGAAAGTAACTTTCACTGCTACTTGCAATTTACGGGAGTCTCCGACCGTGTTGGTGATCTTGCCGGCTCCGGTGGTGAAGAGGGTCGATCCGTCGTCGGTGTTGGCGGGCAGATCGAAATTGGCCCGATTGAGGAGATTGAACGCTTCAACCCGGAATTGAAGGCTGTGCTTTTCAGTCATCGAGAACCGGCGAGCCAGCGAGATCTCGATGCTCTTGTAGTTGGGTCCGTTCAGGATGTTGCGGCCGGACGTGCCGCGGAGGCCGGGTTGGGGCTGCGAAAAGGCGGCCGGGTTGAACCAGAGGTCCGGCGTACTGCCGCCCGCCGGGTAGAGATTGGCGCCCGGGACCAGATCGGGCCGGCCGCTGTTCTCATCCGTGCCGTCGCGATCCGAATCGCCGCTGATGATCGGCGTGAAGGGCAATCCCGAAGAGAGCGTAACGATGGAGTTGACCTGCCAGCCGCTGGCGACCCGCTTGGACCAACCTTTGAGATAGCTGCCGAACGGCATCTCGTAGGTCAGATTCGCGACGAAGCTGTGGCGGACATCGAAATTCGAGCGGCCCCGATCCAGACTGCGGTTGTACGGATCGAAAGTCCGGGCCTGGCCGTTGGTGAACTCCTGGCGGCCGCCGGTGCCCGAGACGTCGTCGATCGATTTCCCGAACGTATACGAAGCCTGGAACTGGGTTCCCCTGATGAATCGTTTGGCGGTCCCCACGTTCAGGGCGTGATAGGAAGAGTTGAATCCCTGGATCTGAGAGCGGACGCTGCCGAAGTTGGTATTTCGGCGTGGACTGTTGGGATCGAAGCTCTCTCGTCCGTCAGGCAGGATTCGCGGAATCGCGGTATTGAGGTCGCCCATGCCCAGGAGATTGACTCCGCGCCCGCCGACATAGCCCATGGTGACCACCGTCCCGAAGCCGATCTCTCGCTGGACGTTCAGGTTATATTGCAGCGAATAGATCGGATTCAAGTGGTAGTTGATCGATTCCGTCGAGGGCGCGCTGCCGTCGCCGGTCGGCGGGGCAAAGGCCGTTGCGGGGACCGATAATCCGGATAGGGAGTACCGGCTGACCTCGGCGCCCGACAGCGACCTGGTTCTGGTGTACGGCAGAGATCCGTAGGCGACGCTGCGATAGCTGCCGAAGAGCGGCTGTTCGTGGAAGAGGCCGAAGCCGCCTCTGAGCGCCGTCTTGCCGTTGCCGAAGACGTCGTAGGCGAAGCCGACGCGCGGCGCGATCCCCGATTTCGGCGATTCGAAGAGCTGCCCGCCCACGGTGACGGCCGGGTCGTTGATGTTCCGCAGGTTGGCGACCTTGCCGTTGACTTCGACCGGCGAGGTCACGAACTCGTAGCGCAGGCCGAGATTGAGAGTCAGCCGGGGCTTGAATTTGAAGTCGTCCTGAATGAAGGCCCCGAAGAGCGATTGCCGGTAACCGCGGGTGAAGTCGGAATTGGGATCCGACCCTTCCAGGTCTTTGAGATCGAAGGCCAGCAGATCGTTCAGCGAATCGAACCGGAGGCGCCCGCGCGTGCGTGATTCCTGGTATCCGTTGAACTGAAAGCGTTCGAAGGTCAGACCGGTCTTCACATTGTGTTTGCCCAGGAGCAGGAAGAGGTTGTCGTTGACCTGAAGATTGTTCTGGTAGAACCGCTTCGGATTGGTGCGGTCCGTTCCGACCGGAGAGAGGCCGGTGACGCTGATCTCACCGAGCGGCTGCCCGGCGATGAGTTGAAGGGCGCTGGCCGGGGCCGGCACCGACTCGGACGGCGTGCCGCGATTGAAGCCGACCCGAAATTCGTTGGAGATCTTTCGGGTGATGAGCTTCCGTTCCTCGATCGTGACCACCTGTTTGCGGTTGGCCACCCGGTTGGTGTAGTCCGGGAAGAATCGCGGCAGGATCAGATCCGAATCGTCGAAGAGGTAGCGCGCGAGCAGGGTGTCGGTGCTCGACAAGGTGTGGTCCACCCGGAGCGTGAAGAAATCGTCGCTCGAATTACGCGGAGTGACGCTGTTGTAGTAGGCCGCCCCGGTCGGCGCGCCCGTCGTCGGATCCCGGAACTCGCCGCCGTTGGCCCGCGGGAAGAGCGCCAGCAGCGGCGCCGCGTTCGGGGCCACTCCGACCGTCCCGCTCGGCAGCACTCCCCGGCGCGCATTGTCGTCGGGGACCAGCGCCACCGTGGTGACCCCCTGGTACTCTCGCATTCCCTCGTAGCTGCCGAAGAAGAAGGTCTTGTTCTTGATGATCGGGCCGCCCAGCGTGAACCCGTACTGATTGCGCCGGAATTCGGGCTTCGCCGCATCGAAGAAGTTCCGCGCATCCAGGTTGTCGTTGCGCATGAACTCGAACGCCGACCCGTGGAACTCGTTCGATCCGGATTGGGTGACGGCCACGAAGACGCCGCCCGCCGTCCGGCCGTATTCGGAGCTGAAGGTATTGGTCAGGACGCGAAACTCCTTGACCGTCTCGATCCCGACGAGCCAACCCTGGGCCGAGCCCGGCGTGTTGTTGAGCGCGTCGTTGATGATCGTCCCGTCGAGCTGAAATAGATTCTGACTCGGACGGGCGCCGCTCACCGAAAAACGATTGCCACGGCCGGTGTTGGCCGTCTGGGCGCTGGAGCGGCTGTTGACCACGCCGCTCTGCAGCAGGATCAACTGTGTCAGGTCGCGCCCGTTGAGCGGCAGATCCCGAATCTTATTCTCATCGACCAGGCCGTTCATGGTCGAATCGGTCGATTCGACGCGAATCGTGTCGACGTTGATCGTGACGGTCTCCCTGGTCCCGCTGACCGTCAGGCTGAAGTTGATGACCGTCTCTTCCGCCACCGTCACCCCGATATTGATCCGTGCATCCGGGTTGAACCCGCGCTGTTCCGTCCGTACTTCATAGCGGCCGGGTTGCAATCCGACCACTCGATAATAGCCCTGTGCATCGGTCGTCGTCTGGCGAATCGACCCGGTCGCCGAATTTTTGACCGTCACCGTGGCCCCCGCTACCGCCCGGCCCTGCGGATCGACCAACACCCCCGAGATGGTGCCGGTCGTCGTCTGTTTCATCGCCAACGTACTGCAGAGAAGAACACATAACATCACATATTGCACATACTGCACAGGTTTGTAATCCAATGTCATCGGTCTCTTCCTTTCGAATTCAACATCCATGAATCTCTGTTAGTAATCAATGACCAATAAGTACATGCGCAAACCGAGTCGCGTGAAATTTTTATCTGAACCGCGAAATACGCGAAACACGCCGAAATAGCAGAGCTTCGCCTATTTCGCGTGTTTCGCGGTTTGAAACTCAAATCTCAGGTAACTTTATTTTCCGCGTACTTGTGAGAGCTGCAGCCAATGGACCACGTCTCAAACCACGACCTGACCGGCCGGCCCTGGAAACACGTGGCCGCCCGGCAACAAATCCATTGCTCGAACTCTACCCTGCTTTCATGGGGGATTGATTGAACCCAGGACTGCGGTTCGGAAAATCAGGATCCGGCGGAATTACATATAAAGTACTACTGGTTTAACAGCCGTTCCGCGCCGATCTTGAGCGCAGCAATACCTACCACAGCCATCCGATACCTTCCCGCGACGGCTATGTTACGATCTTGCTACCTTGTTATAGATGTATGTTAACGACGCTCGATAATGAGCCAGTTAGTGTTAAGCGGGGCTACACTTAAGGGGCCAACCTGAAAGATAGGAATTAGATTGGTTTATTGGTTTTCATTCGTCGATCTTCATTCATAAGCCTACATTAGCCTGAATTTATTGATCTAATCATGGAACGACTTAATGTACCTTCACCATGGTGGGCTGTCAATATGCAAATTAATCCTACAAAGTGTAAAGTAATGTACAGTATTAGGTTAAAATTTTTAGCCAGGAGCGGCTCTACTAGGCCGAGAACCGGCCGGCGGTGAAGACGATTCTTCTGTACCGTAGTGGCCTCAGCGGTTTCCCCGGAATCGATCCGGGAACTCCTGCCGGGGCGAGGGAAAATAGAGATCGCACCGGAGATCGGTTCGCTTGCTCCATCGCCGATCTTATGAATTAATATTGAATAAGTTGTTTCGCGGTAAAGCGTTCAGAAAAAGGTTTAAACTTCAATGACAGGGCGGTAACTGTATTACCCGAGGTGTGTGAATGTCTCAGATCGACCCTCTGCCGAAACCGCTGGAGACCAAGTTGGCGGCGACCTTCGACCCCAAAGAGATGGTGGCGGTGGTCTCTACAGATCTGAATCCGGCGGGCCATTTCGGTGAAGAATGGCTGGTCGTGACCTCCAGGTGTTTGAGTGTGTATACGGCGAACGGGCATGGCTATGCCCCGCGCATGGAGTTGCCGTTGGAGGAGATTCAGAACTCCAGCACCGAAGGACTGGTCGGCGGCGGCGCGCTGCTGGTCGTCGTGGACGACCAGAGCCTCGAAATTCTGCGCTACTCCAATGCGCAGCAGCGCAAGTTCAGTCGCATCGTCAAGTACCTCAACGACGTCAAACATTACCGGGAGGCGTTGGCGAAGGTGCAGCGCGGCGAAAAGAAGGCCGACGGTGAACCGGTCGAAGCGCCCGAGAAACTTCCGCAACTGGAATCGGACAAGGAAGACCGGCGGCGGTGTCCGACCTGCGACCTGGTGCTGCGGGAAGGCTCCAAGGTCTGTCCGGCCTGCATGAGCAAAGGCAAAGCGATTCGCCGCATGCTGACCTACCTCCAGCCGCATCGGCCTCAAATCGTGATGATCTGGGTGATGATGCTGGCGGGTCTCGGGCTGAGCCTGATTCCGGCCTACCTGACCCAACCGCTGACCGACAAGGTCTTGAATCCGGTGAAAGATCCGCTGCCGATCCAGGAGCGTCTCAGCCTGCTGGGCTGGCTGGTGGTTCTGCTGGCCGGGGTGCAGTTGGTGGGGCAGGCGCTGGGCGTCTGCCGGGGCCGGATGTCGGTGGTCCTCGGTCAGCAACTCTCGCATGAGCTGCGCAACAACGTCTTTCGCCATCTGCAGAGTCTCTCGCTCAAATATTTCGACAAGCGCCAATCCGGCGCCTTGATCTCGCGCGTGACCAACGATACGGTGGCGCTGGAGCGAGTCCTGGTCGACAGCATTCAGGACCTTTTCTCCAATATTCTGCTCTTCTTCGGGATCGGAATCGTGCTGCTCTGGATGAACTGGCGGCTCACGCTGCTGGTCTTTATTCCCGCCCCAATCGTCTTTCTGCTCTCGAAATTCTTTTGGGATCGCATGATGAACGTCTGGCGGCGGTGCTGGCACCTGCACAGCCGCCTGACCGCGACCGTCAGCGACAGCCTGGCCGGGGTGCGGGTAGTCCGGGCTTTCGCCAAAGAGGACCGCGAAGTCGATCGATTCGATCGGCACAGCCAGGAGTACCGCAATGCGGATGTGACCGCCGAGCATATGTGGATCACTTTCTTCCCGATCCTCTACTTCATCATGAGCATCGGAAACCTGATGGTCTGGTATGTCGGCGGGTATCAGGTCATTCGAGACTCCGGGCTGGTCGGGCGGGTCGTGCCCGACCGCGAGGTCTTCACCCTGGGGATGTTCTTCACCTTCTTCGGTTATTTGACCCAGTTCTACGGGCCGCTGCAGTTTATGAGCCGCGTCGCGGACTACCTCACG
This sequence comes from Blastocatellia bacterium, assembly GCA_035280505.1. Taxonomy (GTDB): domain Bacteria; phylum Acidobacteriota; class Blastocatellia; order RBC074; family RBC074; genus JAKEHZ01. The sequence goes on from DATEFT010000634.1 coordinate 9,193, forward strand.
CGCTCGCTGGCTTCGGCCGAACGGGTCTTCGAGATCCTCGATTCCGAATCCGAGGTGCAGGATGTGGAGCAGCCGGTCCCCATGCCTCGCATCGAGGGACGCGTGGAGTTCAAGAACGTGACCTTCGGTTACGAACCTCACAAACCGGTGGTGAAGGGGATCGATCTCGCGGTTGCGGCGGGCGAGATGATCGGCCTGGTGGGTCAGAGCGGCGCGGGCAAGAGCACCACCATCAACCTGATCTGCCGCTTCTACGAGGTTCAGGAGGGCGAGATCCTGATCGACGGGGTGAACATCAAACAGATTGCGCAGCGGGATCTGCGTTCGCAGATCGGGGTAGTGCTTCAGGAGCCGTTTCTCTTCAGCGGCACGATCTACGAGAACATCGCTTTTGCCCGGCCGAACGCCACCCGCGAGGATGTCATGGCGGCGGCCAAGGCGGCCAACGCCCATGACTTCATTGTTCAGAAACCCGACGGTTATGACACGCAGGTCGGCGAACGCGGCCAGACGCTCAGCGGCGGCGAGCGGCAGCGCGTCAGCATCGCGCGCGCCATTCTGCATGACCCTCGCATCCTGATTCTCGACGAGGCCACCGCCTCCGTCGATACCGATACCGAGAAACAGATTCAGGAGGCCATTGCCCGATTGATCAAGGGCCGCACCACCTTCGCCATCGCGCATCGCCTGAGCACGCTGCGCAACGCCACGCGCCTGGTCGTCTTGAAGGATGGCGGGATTGCCGAAGTCGGAACCCACGAAGAGTTGGTCGAAGCGAAGGGGGAGTTCCATCGTCTCGTCCAGGTCCAACAGGAGATGAACCGAATCATCGAGGTCACATGAGCAGATCCGTTGAACAGGAGCGAAAACCCGAATCCACCGTCACCCTCGTCGAGGCCTCACGGCTGGTCTTTCTGGACGTGCGGAAGCTCAGCTTCTTCAGGCACGGCGTCACTCTGCGGCTGACGGTCGAAGATGACTGTTCTTATCTGAAAGTGAATATTCTGCGGGCCTTTCCGCTCTCTGAGCCGCGCCGCTTCTTGAGCGTCCGCGACGGCTCCAACCGGGAGGTTGGCCTGATCGTCGATCCCGGCGACTTGAGCGCCGAGAACCGGAAGTTGGTGGAAGAAGATCTGGAACGGCGCTATCTGGTGCCGGCCGTGACCAGGATTCTCTCCGCGACGGAACGTTTCGGGACCGTGGACTGGACGATCGAGACCGACCGGGGGCCGCGCCGGTTCACCACGCAGAACCTTCGCGAGAACATCCAGCAACCCACGCCGAGCCGCATCATTCTGAATGATGTCGACGGCAATCGTTACGACATCCGCGATCTTAACGAACTGAGCCCGAAGAGTCAGGAACTGCTCTTCCGGCATCTCTAAAATACATGGTTTCGATGAACGTCAAGTCAGTTTTGTACTTTGATAATTCAGTCTTTTGACGTTTTTGATCGAAACCGCGAAATCCGCGAAATCCGCGACAGCGCGAAGGATCGATGATTTCGCGTGTTTCGCGGTTTGCCAATTCTTTTGCCGACAAGGTCCTTAGCTAGCTTAGAGGAACAATAATATGAAGAGAATAAACCTACTGATTGCCCCCACCCTGCTGGCCGTCAGCGTGCTGCTGGCGCCCGCGACCGCCAAGGCCCAGGACGCCAAGAAGGCGGAGTTCGAGTCGACCTGGTATGACGCCTGTTATACCAGCCGGGATCGACAGAAGTGTTACGAGCTCTCCAAAGAGCTGGTGGCGAAATATCCACAGAGCGCGTACCTCACGAACGCCCAGGGACAGATCACGACCCACGACCGGAACAAGGCGGCGGAGAAGTTTCAGGCCGATCTGCAGGCTTACTACAATCCTCCACAAGAGGCCGCCGAACTCGAACAGCTCTTCGCCTCGGGGGAGGCGTACCTCAAGTTCGTTCCGGACGACCCTTTCGTCGTCGCGCACCAGGCGCTGGCCGGGATCAACGCGGCCCTGGGGCAACGCTACCAGAATCTCGAAAAGGTCAAAGGCTATGCCGATCCCGCGCTGAAATCGTTTGCCGCGGCCTCTCCGGCGGAAGGCTGGAAGGCCGAAGATTGGGCGACGATGCGGAATCTGGTGCTGGCCCAGGGAAATCAATTTTTGGGTTGGGTCCTGATCAATCAAGATCCGGATCCGGCGAAGATCCCGAAGAACGACCTGGAGCAGGCGCTCAAGTACCTGTCCCGCGCGATTCAGGTCAGGAGCGCGGACGGCACCGGATGGAAAGACCCGCACAACTACTGGCTCCGTTCGATCGTCTACAGCAATCAGTACGGCGAACTGAGAAGATCGTACGATGCCATGTCGGACGAGCAGAAGCTCGGAGAGACCGGCAAGGAGGTGCTCAAACAGGTCAACGATCTGCTCGACGCCACCTTGATCCCCGAATACGCGCGCGTGCTGGCGACCGCGACCAAGCCGGAGACCCAACACTTCTACGAGGCCGCCAAACCGTGGTTCGAGGCCTTCTGGCGGTATCGAACCAACGATCCGGCCAAGGCCTCCGCCTACGTCAAGAACTACGTCGGCGATCCGCCCGTCGCCTCCGTCGCCGTTCCGGTCAAGGCCGAAGACACAGATCCCCCGATTGCCCCGGCCACCGGCCCTACCAATCTTAAACTGTCGGCCGGCGGCGCCTCGGCGGTCCCCGGTGCCGGTGCCAAGGTCTCTCCGAACGGCAACGGCGGCAAATCCAAATCGTCCAAGAAGACCACCAAGACCCCCCCGAAGCGTAAAGGCAAGAAACGCTAAGGGCGACCACCGCCATCACGGACCTGACCGACGACCGGCGCACATCTTCGGATGATGACCGGAGGGGCGTCCTCTGCCTTCCGGCCGAGTCCGGGGAAGTTTCAATGTAAATCCATGGACAATTGGCCGGTGAGAGCCGACAATGGAGCGGCCCACATCTGGTGATTCCCATCCAATATTTGGTTGGCCCACGCTTCGGAGATCGATCGGGAGATTTCGGGAGATTGAGGAATGAACCATACTGTTCGCAGATCAATGAGCCGCCTGGAATGGAAACTGCCGGTCTTGCTGGCGGCCTGCGGCCTGCTGATGGAGCTGTTCTTCGGCGGATCGGTGACCGGCCGCGAGCCGCGCCGAATCGATTTCAACCGCGAGATCCGTCCCATTCTTTCGGACAAATGTTTCGCCTGTCATGGCCCCGACGCGCCCAACAAAAAGATCAAGTTGCGTCTGGACTCGGAAGCCGCGGCGACCGCCGACCTGGGCCGGGATCGCCGCGCGATCGTTCCGGGCAACCCGGAGCGGAGCGAACTGGTGCGCCGCATCACAGCCGCCGACGAATCGATGCGGATGCCCCCGGCCTATTCCGGACATCAGTTGACCAAAACGGAGATCGATCTGCTCGTCGAATGGATCAGGCAGGGAGCGGTGTGGCAGCAGCATTGGGCCTTCATTCCCCCGCTCAGGCCGGAACTGCCGGCGGTGAAGAACAAGTCGTGGCCCCGGAATCCGATCGACTATTTCGTGCTGGAACGGCTCGAGCGCGAGGGGGTCGCGCCCTCGCCGGAGGCCGGTCGGGCCGCCCTCATTCGCCGGGTGACGTTCGATCTGACGGGATTGCCGCCGACCTTGAAGGAACTCGACGATTTTATTCAGGACCGGTCGCCCGAGGCCTACGAGAAGGTGGTCGACCGTCTGCTCAACAGTCCGCGGTACGGTGAGCGGATGGCGTTCAAGTGGCTCGATGCGGCGAGATATGCCGACACCAACGGCTATCAGATCGACGGAACTCGCCAGGCCTGGCGTTGGCGCGACTGGGTGATCGAAGCCTTCAACCGCAATCTCCCCTTCGATCAGTTCGTCGTCGAGCAATTGGCCGGAGACCTGCTGCCGAAAGCGACTCTCGACCAGAGGATCGCGACCGCCTTCAATCGCAACCATCGCATCAACGCCGAGGGCGGGATCGTTCCGGAAGAGTACCGCATGGAATATGTCGTCGATCGTGTGGACACGACCTCGACCGTCTTCATGGGCTTAACGATGGGCTGCGCCCGCTGCCACAATCACAAATTCGATCCGTTGACCCAGAAGGAGTACTACCGGCTCTCGGCCTATTTCAACAGCATCGACGAAGACGGGCACTCCTTCGACCAGGGCAACTCGCCGCCCTGGATCGCCGCGCCGACCGTCGCCCAGCAGCAGCAGTTGCGCCGCTTCGATCAGGAGATCGCGCAGGCCGAGGGGCGAATCGCGGCGTTGACCGAACAGTCCGCCGCGCAGCAGCGGCATTGGGAGCAGTCCCTGGTCTCGGCCGGCCGGCCGGGACCGGGCCGACATTGGTTTCCCGATGACCGGCTGCTGGTGCAGTTGCCCATGGACGAGAAGAGCCGCCCGGTCTTCAATCAATCGGACCGGCCCCATCACGAGATGTATGATCGAAAACGCGGCGAGCCGCCCCTCAAGTCCAAGATCGGATTCCTGGAGGGCACGCCTCGTTACGTGGAGTCGCCGATCGGCCAGGGCGCGGCTTTCGACGGTCAACTCTATTTCGCCGGCGGCCTTCACGCGGACTTTCGTTATAAATCGACCTCCAAAGATTACCAGGAGCGGTTCACGATTGCGGCCTGGGTCTATCCCGAGACCGAGCAGAGCGGCTCGATCGTGACCAAGGTCAGCGACAACCCGGCCGAGGTGGAGAACAACATTCCCCGCGCCGAGGGCTACGGGCTCTACTTTCTGAACGGCAAGATCCATTTCAACATGGTCTTTCGCTGGGGCGAAGACACGTTGCGGGTCGAGACCGCGGACCCGGTGCCGCTCAAACAGTGGCACCACGTGGCGGTGATCTTTGACGGAACGAAGACCTGGGAGGACCGCCTTCGCATCTATCTCGACGGGCAGTCGCAGCGGCTGAAATTCAACCAGCGCAATTTCTTTCTGCTCGCCGGCAATACGAAGAACACGCTGAAGATCGGCGCCGGCGGCGGCCCTCGGTTCCGTTTCCGCGGCGCGCTCGATGAGGTGCGGCTCTACAGCCGCGCGCTCGATCCGGATGAGATCGCCGTTCTGGCCAGCACCGACTCGCTCGAGAAGATCGCCTCGATTCCGGCGGCCGATCGAACGCGCCTCCAATCGCTCGAGCTCGATGGCGCCTTTGTTTCAGAGGCCGCGCCGCCGGAGTTGAAAGAGGCGGTGCAAAGCCTGATCGACCTTAAACGACAGCGGCTCAAATTTGAAGATACCGTCCCGACCCTGATGGTGATGGAGGAGTTACCGGAGCCGCGCCCGGCCTTTGTGCTCAAGCGAGGGGCTTACGATGCGCCCGGGGAACAGGTCGGCCGCGGCGTCCCGGCGGTCTTGCCGCTCATGCCGCTCTCTTTTCCGGACAATCGTCTCGGCCTGGCCCGGTGGCTGGTCAGCCCCGATCATCCGCTGACCGCCCGGGTGGCCGTCAATCGCTTCTGGCAAATGTTCTTCGGGACCGGGCTGGTCAAGACCACGGAGGATTTCGGCGTCCAGGGAGA
>DATEFT010000635.1:0-77836 GCA_035280505.1 Blastocatellia bacterium
CGAAGTAATGATTGAGACAGAGCGCGAAGGCGACGATTTATGAGCTATTGACACACATCAACTTCTGGAATCGCCATCCGGACCACAGCAATCAGCTTAGGGAGACAGGCGGCAACGATTCTCTTCTCGCTTGTAAACGAACCAGGGACGGAGCACTTCAGAAAATCTCAACCACGAGGGTTATGCTAGATTAAACACAATTAGTGTGAAAGATGTCAATCGAGAACCCGCAAGAATTGAGGAATTGGCGATTATACTGCGGTAATTTCCGCGCGCCTGGTCTGCTAGCTCACTTTCATAATAAATAATTATTGACTTCTTTATTCGAAATGTATAGTTTGTTACCGCTTCTAGTAAGTACTCCTTGCGTCAGAGCTATTGTGTTTGCCCCGGGTTTTAATCAGTGACTCGCTCTTGGAACGATCGATTAATGAAGAGACGCTAGAGACGTCTTTTTTCAATCATAAAGACTCAATCAAGATTCAGTCGGACCCCCGCCAAGTGGTATCTAATCCGTTATTGATAAGATTAAGGATAAGATTAAGCCAGTGTGTCGATCCAGCTAAGATTGGACCAGCTAATTGGGTAAAGATCATCCTAGGGTCGCGGTGTTTCTGGACGTAGCTTCGGAGGCTCAACCGGATAGACCGGAATGTTACGAAGCGATACGAATCGAACTCATCGTCACTTATTTCATAAATCCCATGAAATCATCCTGCTGGGATCCTGCTTCGATCCACTCATCGGCCCCAACCGAATGAAGTTAGGAACAGCTTTACCAAAACAGCTCTGATTGGCTCTCGCAGCGGCTTGCACCACCGCTCGAGATGCATCCATAAAGATAGGAGGTCACATGCGCAAGCATCTCTTGAAACTCGCCGGGATAGCGGCGACGCTTCTGCTATTCACCGTGCCGGCGTTGCCGCAGGCCCGCAGTTCGGCGGCCGATTTGACGGGGGTCATCTCGGATCCGACCCGCGTCCGGCTGAAAGGAGCGACGATCACGATCGCCAGCCTTTCGACCGGATTGACGCGTTCGGCGACCAGCGACGCCACCGGAGCCTACCGCATTCCCCTGCTGCCGCCCGGCCAATATGAGGTCAAGGTCGAGATGAACGGCTACAACACGCAGATCCGCAAGGGAGTGTTGTTGACGGTCGGCCAGACCGTGGTGATCAACTTCGAGATGGCGGTCGGGTTCACCAAGGAGATCGAGGTGATCCAGACCGACGCGCCCGTGGGCGAGCCCGAGCGGACCCACCAGGCCCAGGCGATCGGTCAGAAACCGATCAACAATTTGCCGATCAACGGCCGCAACTTCCTGGCCTTCGTCAAATTGACGCCCGGCGTGACCGACGAGAATCCGGCCGTCGCCGGCGCGCAGCCGGGGCCGCTGACCACCTCCGGCCTCTCCTTCGCCGGCCAGAACGCCCGCACCAACAGCGTCCAGATCGACGGCGTCGACAACAACGACATCACCAGCAACGGCGTCCGGCCGACCATCGGCCAGGAGGCCGTCAGCGAGTTTCAGATCAATCGCAACAGCTACAATCCGGAGTTCGGGCGCGCCACCGGCGGCGTGATCAACATCGTCTCCAAGAGCGGGACCAACGAGTTTCACGGCAATTTCTTCAACTATCTGCGCAGCGAGAGCATCGATTCGCGCAATACGTTCGCGACCGGACTGCAACAGAAGCCGAAGTTCCGCCGCAACCAGCCCGGATTTACGCTCGGCGGTCCGATCAGAGACGATAAGACCTTCTTCTTCGCGGCCTACGAGGGGCTCTTCCGGCGCGAATCGGCCATCTCGACGATCCTGGCCGATTCTTCGATCCTGCAGCCGTCCACCACCCAGCAGGCGATCATCAGCACGCTGCTCAGATCGAACAATCCCAATAACATTCAGTTGGCGCAGAAGCTCCAGGGCCTGCTGACGACCGCCCCCAACAGCCCGGTGCCGGGCGCCGGCCAGTTCTTTCCGCAGAACCGCGCCACGTACAACTATCTCGCCAACTCGACCGGCGCGTTTCCGGTGGAGCAGAATGCGAGCACGGCCAGTTTTCGGCTCGACCATGCCTTCACGGAGCGGGACTACCTCTTCTTCCGCTACAGCCTGACCAACGACAGTCAGCATAATGCCGGAATCGGCGGACAGTTTGCGCCGTCGTCGGGATTCGACATCGGGAGCCAGGACCACAGCTTCACCTTCGGGGAGACGCACGTCTTCAGAAGAAGCGGCGCCTCGAACGAATTTCGGCTGCAGCTCACGCGCAACATCTACAACATCAATACCGTCGATCCGTTCGGCCCGCGGGTTCAGATCGCGGGGATCGGATTCTTCGGTCGCGAGTTCGCCTCGCCTTCCGATCGAACCCAGCGGCGCCTGCAATTTCTCGACAACCTGAGCCTGACGCGCGGCCGGCACAACTTCAAATTCGGTGGCGATTTCAGTCACTACAACGTCGACACGTTCAGCGCGGTCTTCCTGGGCGGCACCGTCGATTTCGCCCAACTGCCCATTCCCCTGGCCGCGGTCCTGGACCCGATGGACCCGACCTTCACCGCCCAGTTGAGAGCCTCGCTGAACGCCCTGGGGCGGAGCGACCTGGCGGCGTCGATCAACGATCCCAATCAACCGCTGACCACCATCCAGCAGGTCAACTTCGGCCTGACGCGCTCGATCAACCAGGGCTTCGGCAACCCGCGGGCGACCTTGCCGGGCAATATCCTGGGTTTCTATTGGCAGGACAGCGTCAAGGTCAAATCGAACCTGCAGCTCAGCTTCGGGATGCGCTACGACTACGACCTGCTGCCGCCCGGCACGCCGCGCGACAAGAACAATATCAGCCCCCGCTTCAGCTTCGCGTATGACCCGTTCAAGACCGGACGGACGGTGATCCGGGGCGGCGGCGGAATCTACTATCAACAGTTCTTCGTCGGATCGGCCTTCATCTCCTCGATTCTGGGGACCGGGCAGATCAGCAACATTCTGGTTTCGGCCAATGCGGCGGCGACACCGGTGGGGCCGAACTCCACCTGCGGGACCGCCCAGATTCCGTCGGCCTGCTTCTACCGGGAGCTGGTCAGCCGCGGCCTGTTGACGCTGCCGTCGACCGGCACGATTCCGGAGTCGGCCTATGCGGACCTCCTGGGTCTGACCCGCCAGACCAGCAACAACCGGATCGTGATCAGACTGGACCCGAACGCCGTCAACCCCTATGCGATTCAGTCCAGCCTGGGCATCGATCAACAGCTCGGCCGGGACTGGAACCTCTCGCTCAACTATCTGATCAACCGCGGGATGAAACTGATCCGTCCCCGGCAGGTCAATGCCATCGCCGACCCGACGCAGCTCGACGCCTTCGGGCGCCCGGCCCTGATCGGAAGAATTGATCAGACCAGGTCGGCCGATTTCGTCACCGAGACCGCGGGCACCTCCGTCTATCACGGGCTGGCCGTCTCGATGAACAAACGGCTGAGCCGCCATTATCAGGTGATCGGGTCCTACACCTTCAGCAAGGCGATCGACGACGCCACCGACAACAACTTCGAGTTCACTCCCCAGGACCCGACCAATGCCCGCGCGGATCGCGCGCGTTCGGCCTTCGACGTGCGGCACGTCCTGTCGGTCGCGGCGATCGTCGACAGCCCGTTCCGGGGCGGCGCCGGCCGATCGTTGTACGAGCGGGTCCTGTCCGATATGTACCTCTCTCCGATCGTGACCATGCGTTCCGGTTTCCCCTTCAACGTCCTGACCGGAATCGACGTCAACATGGACAACAACCCCAACGACCGCCCGTTCGGTCTGGGACGCAACGCCGGGTTCGGCCCCGGCTACTTCAGCACCGATGTGCGGCTCGGCCGGCGCTTCCATCTGGGCTCCGACAACCCGCGCACGCTCGAGGTCAGCCTCGACACCTTCAATCTCTTCAATCGCGTCAATTATCGGGGGCTGAACAACAACACCGGTGGCGTCCTCTTTCTCGACCAGCTCACCAATTCGGATCTGGGACTCAAGGGTAGTCCCGACTTGCCGGCCAGCAGTTTCCGGGGATTCACCACGGCTTACGATCCTCGAATTCTGCAGCTCGGATTGAAACTCAATTTCTAAATTCGACTTGGGCTCCCCTTCATTCCGTGGTGCCGGGAATGGATAGGAATGGTGGAATGATGAAGAGTGAACGCGAATCGCACGAAACTGACACAAAGCCGAAAATTCGTGCGGTTCGCGTTTCGCTCGTTCTTTAAAACTTATGATGAAGATCTTCGCTATCCTGCTTACGTTGTGGGCCGGAACCGAGACGCTGGCTCAATCCGTATCGTTCGAGAAACAGGCTCTGACCTCTGTTCAGCAGATGTTCGCTTCCAGCCTCGACCCCGAACTGCCGTCACGCCCCTTCCAAACCTGGCTCAATGAGGTGATCGGCCCGCGCGCCGGAGTGGTCTGGCAACTGACCGAATGCGGCGAAGGAATCGTCAACGCCGGCGAGCCCGGACCGGATCTGCCGGCCTGCGCCGAAGTCAACGCCAGTCTGCCTGACGGACGCAAAGTGATCGTCGCCATCACCGTCGGGACCTTCAAGAAGGGGGTCACCGGCAAACCGGTCTTCTTCCGCGCCGTCGTCGAACGTGACGAACAGCTTCGCCTGGTCGCCCACCTGCGCGAGGTGCCGACGGCCCTCTTCTCCTCCCAGCAGCTCGCCGCCACCCCACGAGACCCCACGCCCCCGAGCCAGCCCAGCCCCGCGGCGCCCAAACCCGCGAAACGCTCGATTAATCTGCCTCCGCTGACCGCGAAGGGATGGGCCGTCAACTTCCCGCTCCATGCCTCCCAGATCGCCTCGGTCGACCACAACTCCGAGATCGCGCCACAGGGTCCGCGCGAGGAGGAGGCGCCGCCGCCGCCACCGGTGGCATCGCCGGCCAAACTTCCCGCCGCTCCCCAGGACGTGGCGGAGGGCATTCTGCAAGGTAAGGCCCTGTTCAAGGTCAGACCCGAATATCCGGCAAGCGCGAGAAAGATGAACGCCCTGGGCGCGGTGGAGGTCCAGATCGTGATCTCCGAAAGCGGAAAGGTCCTCGACGCCAAGGCCGTCAGCGGGCACATGGCGCTGCGCAGCATCGCCGTGAAAGCCGCCTCTCAATGGATCTTCAAGCCGACCACCGTCAACGGAACCCCGGTCAAGGTTCAGGGCATCCTGACCTTCCTCTTCACCCCCAACTCAAAATAGCGATTGCCAAGTGCAATCACCACCAGTATAATTTGTTAATATTGATATTTTCCCGACCCCAAAGTTGTCCCAAATCTGTTGCCCACTCTCGATAAGCTAACTCTTTAGCATCAGGCGGCACGAAGCCGAGGCGGCACGAAGCCGATCACGAAATCCCCGATCTTGGATTTCACGTCAGATAGATCGCGCCTAGTAGGATCAATACTAGGGAGACCTATCCTGCCGGAACTGGAAATATCATCTTGGCGCGGTGATGGTGTTAGGTGATGGGTGGTAGGTGATATACGCAGACCTAGACTCGTGAAGTAATCACGCCCTCATTATCCTCAAATTCAATTGAATATCCCCAGGGCTCCGCTTCCCTCCTGAACCGGCTTTCATCGGTCTCCGGAGGGAGACCAGGTCCATCCATTTTGGCTTTCAATGCGGCAGGCGCCACTGTTTGAACCAGATCCTTAAATAGGAGGTCAAATGCTCAAGCAATGCATCCATCTGGTCTGTATCCTGACCACACTCGCTCTGTTCAACATCCCCGTTTTGCCGCAAGCCCGCAGTTCGGCGGCCGACCTGACCGGCGTCGTCTCGGATCCGACCCAGCTCCGGCTGAAGGGTGCGACCGTGACCGCGGTCAATCTCTCGACCGGGTTCACCCGGTCATCGACCACCGACGCCACCGGGGCCTACCGTCTTCCGCTCTTGCCGCCCGGCCAATATGAGGTGCGGGTCGAGATCGCGGGCTACAACACGCAGATCAAAAAGGGCGTCACGCTGATGGTCGGTCAGACGGTGGCGATCAACTTCGAGATGGCGGTCGGGTTCGCCAAGGAGATCGAGGTGATCCAGACCGACGCGCCGATCGGGGAGCCCGAGCGGACCCACCAGGCCGAGGTGATCACGCAGAGGCCGATCAACGACTTGCCGATCAACGGCCGCAACTTTCTGTCCTTCGTCAAATTGACGCCCGGCGTGACCGACGAGAATCCGGCCATCGCCGGCGCGCAGCCGGGGCCGCTGACCACCTCCGGCCTCTCCTTCGCCGGCCAGAACGCCCGCACCAACAGCGTCCAGATCGACGGCGTCGACAACAACGACGTCACCAGCAACGGCGTCCGGCCGACCATCGGCCAGGAGGCCGTCAGCGAGTTTCAGATCAATCGCAACAGCTACAATCCGGAGTTCGGGCGCGCCACCGGCGGCGTGATCAACATCGTCTCCAAGAGCGGGACCAACGATTTTCATGGCAACCTCTTCGATTTCATCCGCAGCGACGAGATCGACGCGCGCAACAGTTTCGCCACCGGACAGCCGGAGCGGCCGGAATTTCGCCGGAACCAGCCCGGCTTCACCTTCGGGGGCCCGATCAGAACCGACAAGACCTTCTTCTTCGCGGCCTACGAGGGGCTCTTCCGGCGCGATTCGGCCATCACGACCATTCTGGCGGATCCCTCGATCCTGCAGCCCACGACCGGCCAACAGGCCGTCATCCAGACCCTGCTCAGATCCGGGAATCCGACCAACATCTCGAATGCGTTGACGCTGCAGAGCCTGTTGACGACCTCCGCCAACAGTCCGGCGCCGCCGTCCGGGCAGTTCTTTCCGCAGAACCGCGCCACATACAACTATCTCTCTCGTTCGACCGGCGCGTTCCCCATCGATCAGAACGCGAGCACGGCCAGTTTCCGGCTCGACCACGCCTTCACCGAACAGGACTATCTCTTCTTTCGCTACAGTCTGACCAACGACAGCCTGCACAACGCCGGGATCGGCGGACAGTTTGCGCCGTCGTCCGGGTTCGACATCGCGAATCATGATCACACCTTCACCTTCGGGGAGACGCACGTCTTCAAGAACAGCGGGGCCTCGAACGAATTCCGCCTGCAACTGACGCGGAACGTCTACAACATCGACCCGGTCGACCCCAATGGACCGCGGCTCCAGATCGCCGGAATCGGCATGTTCGGCCGCGAGTTTGCTTCGCCCTCCGACCGGACCCAGCGGCGCGTGCAGTTTCTGGACAACCTGAGCTTCACCCGCGGCCGGCACAACTTCAAAGTCGGAGCCGATTTCAGCCATTACAACGTCGACACCTTCAGCGCGATCTTTCTCGGCGGCAATATCGACTTCGCGCAACTGCCGATCCCGGTCGCCGCGGTGCTCGACCAGGGGCTGACCAACCAGGTGATCAACGCGCTGGGCAACCTGGGACGGAGCGACCTGATTCCGGTGCTCACCAGTCCCAACCAGCCGCTGACCACCGTCCAGCAGGTCAACTTCGGCCTGACGCGTTCGATCAGCCAGGGCTTCGGCAATCCGAGGGCCAAGTTCCCGGGCAATATTCTGGGGCTCTACTGGCAGGACAGCGTCCGGCTGAGACCGAACCTGCAACTCACCTTCGGGCTACGCTACGACTACGACCTGCTGCCCCCCGGCACGCCCCGCGACAAGAACAATTTCGGTCCGCGCTTCAGCTTCGCCTACGACGTCTCCGGGAACGGCCGGACGGTGATCCGTGGCGGCGGCGGCAGTTTCTACCAGCAGTTCTTCGTGGGCTCGGCCTTCCTCTCGTCGGTGCTGGGCAGCGGGCAGATCAGCACCATCCTGGTCACGCCCGACCAGCGATTGACCCCGGTGGCTCCCAGCTCGCCCTGCGGCTCGACCTTCTCTCCGTCGGCCTGCTTCTACCAGTTGCTCGTCGGCAGCGGGTTGTTGGGAATGCCCGCGACCAGCCCCATCCCCGAATCGGCCTATGCCAGCCTGCTGGGTTTGACCCGCCAGACCAGCAACAACCGGCAGGTGATCAGACTGGACCAGAACGCCGTCAATCCCTACGTCATTCAGGCCAGCCTGGGGCTCGACCAGCAACTCGGTCAAGACTGGAATCTGTCGTTCAACTACCTCCTCAACCGCAGCGCGAAACTGATCCGTCCGCGTCAGGTCAACGCCCTGCCGGACCCGACCAGACTCGACGCCTTCGGACGCCCGGCGCTCACGCGGCGCGCGGACCCGACGAAGCTGGCCGATTTCGTCACCGAGACCGCGGGCAACTCGATCTATCACGGGCTGGCCGTCTCGATGAATAAACGGCTGAGCCGCAACTATCAGGTGATCGGGTCCTACACGCTGAGCAAGACGATCGACGACACCACGGATCAGAACTATGAGCAGATCCCGCAAGACCCGACCAATACCCGGGTCGATCGCAGCCTCTCGTCGTTCGACGTCCGCCACATCCTCTCGCTGGCGGCGATCGTCGATAGCCCGTTCCAGGGCGGCGCCGGCAAATCGTTGTACGAGCGGGTCCTGGCCAACATGTACTTCTCGCCGATCATGACCGTGCGTTCCGGGTTCCCCTTCAATGTTCAGACCGGGATCGACATCAACATGGACAACAACGCCAATGACCGCCCCCTCGGTCTGGGACGCAACGCCGGAATCGGCCCCGGATACTTCAGCACCGATGTCCGGGTGGGCCGGCGCATCCGTTTCAGCCCCGACAGCCCGCGCTCGCTCGAGGTCATTCTCGATACCTTCAACCTCTTCAACCGGGTCAATTTTAAGGGGGTCAACAACAATACCGCCGGCGTGCTCTATCTCGATCAGCTCGTCGGCTCCGAGATGAGCCTGAAAGGCACTTCGAGCCTGCCGGCGACCAGTTTCCGGGGCTTCACCTCGGCCTATGATCCCCGAATTGTTCAGCTCGGACTGAAACTCAATTTCTAAAGTTGAGAATTGCTGGGAATGATGATACAGAGAACGCGAAACACGCGAACTGATAATTTACTAACCGAGTATTTTGGAAATTTGGTTCTTGAGATCTGTGATGCCAACCGCGAAACACGCGAAATACGCGAAAGCCGTATGATTTAGCGTGTTTCGCGTATTTCGCGGTCAAGAGACAGATGGATCGCCAAATAACTTGGTGGCACATAATTTCGCGTTCTCTGTTTTTAAGATTTATGAAGAAGATTTTGGTGATCCTGATGCTGTGCTGGGCCTGGGTGAAGACCCCGGCCCAAACTATTTCATTCGAGCAGCAAGCTTTGACCGCGGTTCAGCAGATGCCCGCCTCGAGCCTCGATCCCGAACTGCCGGCCCGCTCTTTCCAGACCTGGTTCAACGAACTGATCGGCCCCCGCGCCGGAGTGATCTGGCAGTTGACCGAGTGCGGTGAACGAATCTCCGCTCAGGGCGAAACCGAATCGGACCTGCCGGCCTGCGCGGAGGTCACCGCGGGCCTGCCGGATGGAGGCAAAGTGATCGTCGTGATCACCGTCGGGACCTTCAAAAAGGGGCTCACCGGCAGACCGGCCTTCTTTCGCGCCGTGGTCGAACGCAACGAACAGCTCCGTCCCGTCCAGCGCCTCTGCGAAGTGGCCGAGGTCCTGCTCATGAATACCACCCGGCCCCGCAGTCTGGGCCGCTCCAAATCGGGAGCGCTCTCCATCAAGCTGCCGGCGCTCAAACCCAATCCGGCGGGAATTAATTTCCCTTTTTATGCCGCCCGCATCTTGCCGACCAGTCCGATTTTTGAGATCGTTCCACAGGGGTTAATTCGAGAAGAGGCGCCGGCTCCACCGCCGGCACCATCGTCCACTCCCCAGGCCTTGCCGGAAACACAGGATGTGGCGGAAGGAGTCTTACGGGGCAACGCCACGACCAAGGTCAAACCGAGTTACCCGCTAAGTGCGAGAAAGATGAATGCCTTAGGACCGGTAGAGGTCCGAATCTTGATCTCGGAGACCGGGACTGTAATCGATGCCAAGGCCCTCAGCGGACATATGGCGCTGCGCGGCGCGGCAGTTGAGGCAGCATCCCGATGGGTCTTCAGACCCACGACCATCAACCGCACTCCCGTCAAGGTCCAGGGCATCTTGACCTTTATCTTTACGCCCAGTGAAAAATAGCGGCCCCTCACGACCGGAGCCCGGGATTGATTGGCGAAAATAACGAAAGAAACGAATCTCGACCCCGCTTTTCGTTTGTTTCGTTATCTTCGTTTATCTCGTATTCTGTAGGGTCATTTGAGTTATGATATTCAGCGTTTTTAAGAATCCACAGAAAGAGTATTTCCGAGGTTCAAACGATGCGATTACGGTTCAGACTGAGTGTCTTGGGTAGAGATCGAATCCTGAAGGCGGCTGTCTCCATCAACCTCTTGCTGTTCTGCTGGAGCGCCACGATCTTCGGACAGACGAACGCGAAACGCGAGGCGGGTGACCTCTTTGCCGGGATTGAGCTGGGAACGGACGGCCTCAGAACGGTGGCCCTCCGCTTCTCCCGCGGAGAAGACGAGCCCAGTCTCAAGCTGCTCTATTCGGAGAATATCCATCTCGGCCTGGGTCGCACCAGCAGCGGAAAGTTCGCGCCGCGCGCCTCGGAGGAGGCCGCGCAGGCTCTCCAGAAATTGTTGGGGCGCCTGGATCAGCAATACCGCGTCCCCGCCGAACGAATCTTTCTGATCGGCAGCAGCAGTCTCGGCGCCGACCATCCGGAGGACCTCCTCGGCACCATCGCCAAGGTCACGGGGCGCACCCTCAACTTTCTCGATGTGGAGACCGAAGTTCAGCTCAGCATCGTCGGAACCATCTCGCGGCGGGAGAGCATCGGCGATACCTGGATCGACAATCGCAACTCATCCGTCCTGATCGAGATCGGCAGCGATAGCACAAAGGGCGGTTACCAGTTGCTGAAATATCTGCCTTCGGCGCCTCCCAGCTACGATTTCGTGACCATGAGCATTCCCCAGGGAACGGTCAGCTTCGCCAACGAAATCAGCCGCGCCAACAAGACCGTCAGCGATCTGCCGGGATTCGCCCAGAAAGTCCAGGGCTCGGGCGCCGGCACTCTGCGGAACGCGCTCCGTAAAGAGTGCGAGAGCAAACCGGGCCTCGTGATTCGCAAACGCGTCTACCTGACGGGCGATATCGTCTGGGCTCTGGCGACCCTGGTCTACCCCACCGACCGCCAAAATTTCGTGCCGCTCACGCCCAAGGACATCACCCTCTTCGCCGGCAAAATGGCCGAGAACCCCCAGGAGATGCTCACTCCCGACCTCTCGAAGGTCACGGACCGCGACCTGGCTCAGGAGATCGAACGGGAATTGGAAGCCGTCAGAAACACCTTCACGCCCCAACAACTGATCGCCGGAGCCGAGTTGCTCAAGACCATCTCGACCGAACTCAAATGGCAGGAGAAGAAGATCTGGTTCGCCCGCTTCGGACAGTTGGGCCGCGTCCTGAGTTACGTTCGGCTCCAGGCCGGAAAGTAGCTCGCGCGCCGGAAGCTAGTAACTTCCGCCCCCAGGTACCATCGATCCTGGTAATCGAAGCAGTAACTCCGGCTCATCCGGCTCATCCTCTAATTACAGCCTTGCAATAATTTAGACGCGCGCTTCCGCATGACCAGGGAAGTAACCCCATTGACTTCGCACTCCGATAATGTATAGTTAGCGGTGTCTGTAAACTAACTAGCTAACACAAATAATTAATATCTGTCCATGCTTCTCAAAGGATCAAAGGATTGCTGTGTCAGGTTTCTCCCGATCTTTCTTTGAAAGCAGGTACCGGGCGGGCGTCGTTTTGCGCACCGCCTCCAGCTAGCCCCACTAGCACTGCAACATCTAGCCCAGGACTATGTTCGGCAGCAGAATAGTAATCTGGCGAATAATCAAGATCGTAAATTATTTATAATACGGCTATCACCTTTGACACCGCGCCCTCATTCCATGGGTGTGAGACCTACTTGTGGATAGTGGCAGTACTTTGTTTGGAAATCATCATAATCGATAAAGCTATTATGATCTCTTAATCATCAATCACTGCCATCCCGACCTCTATCCCTTGAGAGGAAGTAAGGTCGGATTAGTTACGAGTATCTAACGAGTGGAATTTCATTCTGCTCGTAACAGGTTAATCCACTTAGCAGGAGGTCACATGTTCAAGCAATTGATAAGGGGGTTGTGTCTGTTGGCCGTGCTTTGCCTCGGCGCGGTTCCGATTTGGGCTCAGGCCCAGGGCTCGTCGGCGGATTTGACCGGTACCGTCTTTGACCCTTCGAAAGCGTTAATCAAAGGTGCGACCGTCACCGCGACCAACGTCGAGACGATGTTGACCCGGGTCGTGACGTCCGGCCCGAACGGGGTCTATCGGATCTCGCTGCTGCCGCCCGGAACGTATGAGGTCAAGAGCGAGGCCCAGGGTTTCAGCCCTCAAGTCAAGCGGGGGGTCACGCTGACCGTCGGACAGACCGCCGTGATCAATTTCGAGCTGCCGCTGGGCGTCAAGATGGAGGTCGAAGTGATCGACACCTCGGTGCCGCTCCTCGAAATGGAGCGAACCCATCAAGCCAGCACCATCACTCAAAAACCGATCAATAATCTGCCGATCAACGGGCGCAATTTTCTGGATTTCGCGAAGCTGACGCCCGGAGTCTCCGACGAGAGTCCGTTGGTGACGAAGGTCGCGGTGCCCCAGATTCCGACGTCCGGGCTCTCGTTCGGCGGTCAGAACGGGCGAGCCAACAGCGTGCTGATCGACGGCGTGGACAACAACGATATCGCCAGCAACGGCGTCCGCCCGACCATCAGTCAGGAGGCGGTCCGCGAGTATCAGATCAACCGTCAGGGCTATAACCCCGAATTCGGCCGCGCGAGCGCGGGAACCATCAACCTCGTCACCAAGAGCGGGACCAGCAAGTTCCACGGAAACGTCTACAACTATTTCCGCAACGAACAACTGGATGCCCGCAACACGTTCGCCACCTCGGCGTCGCAGGATCCGCCCTTCAAGCGGAACCAGCCCGGCTTCACGCTGGGCGGCCCGCTCAGAGCCAAGGCATTCTTCTTCGTTTCGCACGAGGGGCTCTATCGCCGGGAGTCGGCGATCACGACCATCCTCTCCGATCCCTCGATTCTGCAACCGACTTCCGGACAGCAGGCGCTGATCAACGCGCTGCTCGGATCCGGCAATCCGGCCCTGGGTGTGAGGCTGCAAAACATGCTCAACATCGGCCCGAACGCCCAGCCGCCGTTCCAGCGGAATCTGGCGACCTATCAATTCCTGAACAATGCGACCGGGATCTTCCCGATTCGCGAAAATTCCTCGACCTCCAACCTCCGGATCGATCAGGCGTTCAACGAACAGGACTATCTCCTGTTCCGATACAGCTTCACCAACGACGCGATCCATGGGGTCGGAGTCGGCGGTCTGCAGAGCCCTTCCCGAGGCTATGACATCGGAATCATCGATCACGGATTCGTGGTGGGCGAGACCCATCTCTTCTCCGGGGGCTCGGCGAACGAGCTTCGTTTTCAGTTCGTGCGTAACACGTTCAACGCCAACACGGTCGATCCGTACGGTCCGCAGTACAACCTCTTTGGGATCGGAACCCTCGGCCGCGATTTCAGCGCGCCCTCGGATCGCCGGCAATATCGAACGCAATTGCTCGATAACTTTTCTCTGATGCGAGGAAAGAACAGGATCAAATTCGGCGGCGATTTCAACCGGTACAGCTTCAAGGTCAATCAACCGATCTTCGGAGGCGGCAACATCGACTTCTCACCGATTCCGGTCCCGCTGGGCGCGATTCTGGACCCGGCCTATACCGGCCAGGTGCTGACCGCGCTCGGTCCGGGCGGACTGAACCGGCCGGATCTGCAGGCGGTCCTGGGGCAGAACCTGACCGTCGTGCAGTTGCTGAATTATGGATTCCCGGCCTCGCTCAACCAGGGATACGGCAATCCCAGCGCCGATCTTTCGGGGTACCTCTTCGGGACCTACGCGCAAGACGGCGTGCAACTGAAGCCCAATCTGTTCCTGAACTTCGGTCTCCGCTACGATTACGACAAACCTCCGGCCGGAGTGAATCGCGATCGGAACAATTTCAGCCCGCGAATCGGTTTCTCGTACGATCCGTTCAAATCCGGCAAGACCGTGATCCGCGGCGGCGGCGGAATGTTCTACCAACCGCTCTTCACGGCGACGGCCTTCATCTCGACGATTCTGGGCGGCGGACAGATCAGCAATATCCTGGTCACGGCCGATCCCTTGATCTCGCCGATCGATCCGAATTCATTTTGCGGCCGGCAGCTAGCGACCTCCAGAGTGCCGCCGTCCGCCTGCTTCTACCAGTCACTGGCCGCGCAGGGCGTGATCACGCTCCCGTCGACCTCCACGATTCCTGAATCGGCCTACCAGCAACTGCTGGGCCTGAACCGCGCGGGGAGCGTCAATCGGGCGGTGCTGCGGCTGGCCGACAACGTCGTCAATCCGTATAGTTTTCAGGGCAGCATCGGGATCGATCATGAGTTCGGCCGTGACTTCTTCGTCTCGGTCAACTATCAGCTCAATCACGGCGTGAACCTGATCCGAAGCCGCCAGATCAACGCGCTCCCCAATCCCAACCGGCTGGATGCGCTGGGGCGCCCATCCCTCACCGGACGCGCCGACCAGACGAAACTGATCGACTATATCTATGAGACGGGCGGCAATTCGATCTATCACAGCATGCAGGTGGAGGTGAATCGCAAGTTCGGCCGTTACTATCAGTTGATCGGAGCCTACACGCTGAGCAAGGCGATCGACGACGCGACCGATCTCGCTTTCGGACAGGGTCCGCAAGACCCGACCAACCCCGGAGCCGATCGCGGTCTTTCGGCGTTCGATGTCCGGCAACGGCTCACGCTCACCTCGCTGATCGATAGTCCGTTTAAAGGCGGCAGCGGCAAACCGCTCTATCAGCGGGTGCTCGCCAACTTCTACTTCTCGCCGATCGCGACCGTGCGCTCCGGTTTCCCATTCAACATCGTCACCGGAATCGACGTCAACCTGGACAACAACATCAACGATCGTCCCTTTGCGGTCGGAAGAAATACCGGCCTCGGGCCCGGATTCTTCGCGATGGATCTGCGAATCGGTCGCCGGTTCCCGCTCGGAGCCGACGGTTCGCGTTCGATCGAGGCGATCTTCGATACTTTCAATCTCTTCAACCGCGCCAACTACAAAGACCTGAACAACAACACCAGCGGACAGCTCTATCTCGACCGGGCCGGTTTCTCGGATGTCCGCGTGGCAGGTTGTACGGACCGGGCGACGAGCGCCCTCTGCGGGTTCACCGCGGCTTACGACCCACGCATTATTCAACTCGCGGTCAAGCTCAACTTCTAACTGGAATTGAGATCGCACGGCTCTCGCAGACCGTGGCGAATTCCTGGAGAGAACGGAACGACGGAAAAGGAGAACTCCTTTTCCGTCTGTTCCGCCTGCTTTTCCGTCATTCGCGGTATTGTATAATCTACCCGAACGATCATAGATCAGGAGTGAGATGAAGACCTCTGCGATGATCATAGCAATGGCGTTGCTGCTGTGTGCGGAGATCCGGGTCGCGGCCCAGACGGAGTCGTTCGAGAAGCAGGCCGTGGCGCTGGTCCGGCAGATGCCGGCCTCCGCGCTCGACACGGAGTTGCCCAAACTTCCGTTCTCCACCTGGCTCACCCAACAGCTTGGCCCGCAAGCCGGCATCGTCTGGCAATTGACCGAATGCGGCGCCCCGATCAGGGACTCCGACCAGGCCGAGCCGGATCTGCGCGCCTGTACGGAGGTCAACGCCAGCCTGCCCGACGGCAGCAAGGTGATCATCGCCGTCATGGTCGGGACGTTCAAGAAAGGAATCATCGGGACTCCGATCTTCTATTACGCCGTCGTGGAACGCGGCGAACAGCTCTATCAGATTGGCCGGTTGCACGAGGTCCCGCAGTCGATCTCCAAAGACAAGGCTCCGCTGGCGGTCCGGGGCTCTTCAAAATCGAGGGATCATTTCATCAAGTTGCCGGCCATCAATCTGGATCAGTTCGATCGACAAGAGCGGACCGACCAGCAGTATCTCTTCGGAACCCAGCTCTTCTCACGGGCCAATCAGCCCTGGCTGCCGCTCCCTCGAGCGGACCTGGAAGAGAATGTGGTTCCGCCGCCCACCGCCCCAGCATTCGCCAAATCAGGCACCAAACCGGGCGCCAAACCGGGCGCCAAACCGGGCCTCCCCTCCATTCCATCCGCCGAGACTGATTCATCGCCGCAGAGGGTCTCGGAGGGCGTCATCCAGGGCCAGACCATCACCCGAGTCAAACCGATCTACCCGCCCGCCGCCCGCATGCTGAACCTGAACGGAATGGTCATGGTCGAGATCACGATCTCGGAGACCGGCCAGGTGACGGCCGCCCACGCCACCAGCGGACATAAAGCCCTGCGCTCACCGGCCGAGGACGCCGCCTACAAATGGGTCTTCAGACCGACGCTGCTCAACGGCGATCCAGTCAAGGTTCAAAGTATCCTGACCTTCATCTTCACGCCCGGCGGAAAATAACAGGCGGATCGAGGCCCGATGTATAAATCATAATAGACGGCCGGCAGGTTAAAGTTATTGACTTCACGAGGTAAAAACTATAGCTTAGCCCTCGTTTGTTATTAACCATAGTCTACTAACTTATAACGATGCCAACATTGTTCTGATAGAGACTGCTATTTTGTTCTTAGATCTAAGCCAGGAGCGATAACTTCGATCAGCCCTATTCCGATCAGCCCCCGCGCTGCGCGCCCCAATAAACCAAGACCCGGCAAAGACCCAATGGAGATCCTCACCACCACACGCTCGGCGTGATTGGCGTCCTCACTGCTGGATCCGGTGCTGCCCGGAGAAGCAGCCTCGCGACATTCTCACTCTCGGCGCCGCTCTATCAAAACAATCATCATTCTTGTGCGCTGCTCCACCATCCCGCTCCAGCGGAGGGTCGGGTGAGTTGTGCCTGATCGAGGCGGCGAACAATCGGTAATTGGAGGTTAAATGCTCAGAGATCTAGTAAGGGTATGCTACGTGTTCAGCCTGCTGCTCCTGACCGCCGGGCCCGGTCTGGCCCAGGCGCAGAGTGCTTCAGCCGATCTGACCGGTTCCGTCGCGGACCCGTCGAAGGCGGTGGTCTCCGGGGCGACCGTCACGGCGGTCAATCTCGAGACCGGGTTGATTCGAGTCGCGACGTCCGACCTCACCGGCGTCTATCGCGTCTCGCTGCTGCCGCCCGGCTGCTACGAGTTGAAGGTTCGCGCCGAGGGCTTCAACGTCCAGGTCAAGCGCAACATCATGCTGACCGTCGGCCAGACGGCGCTGATCAATTTCGATCTGGCGCTCGGCGTCAAGACCGAGACCGAGGTGATCGAGACCAGCACGCCGGTGATCGAGATGGAACGGACCCATCAGTCATCGACCATCACCCAGAGGCCGATCGATAACCTGCCGCTCAATGGACGCAACTTCCTGGATTTCGCCCGGCTCACACCCGGCGTGGTCGAGGAGAGCCCGGCGGTGGCGAAGGTCCTGGTTCCTCAACTCCCGACCTCCGGGCTCTCGTTCGCCGGGCAGAATGGACGCTCCAACAGCATCCAGATCGACGGGGTCGACAATAACGACATCACCAGCAACGGGGTGCGCCCGACCATCAGTCAGGAGGCGGTCCGGGAGTTCCAGATCAATCGTCATGGCTACAATGCCGAGTTCGGCCGCGCCAGCGGCGGAGTCATCAACATCGTCTCCAAGAGCGGCTCGAACGAACTGCACGGAAACCTCTACGACTATTTCCGCAACGAGCGGCTCGACGCGCGCAACGTCTTCGCCTCGGCCTATCGGCAGGATCCGCCCTTCAAACGCAATCAGCCCGGTTTCACGCTCGGCGGTCCCCTGCAGCGAGATCGAACCTTCTTCTTCGCCTCATATGAAGGACTGATCAGGCGCGAATCGACGATCTCGACGATCCTGGCCGATCCCTGGATCCTCAATCCGACGACCGGCCAGCAGTCCCTGATCGCCCCGCTGCTCGGATCGACCAACCCGGATGACGTCCTCCTGGGTCAACAGTTGCAGGCGCTGCTGACGACCACGGCCAACAGCGCACCTCAATCGATCGGCCCGGCTCTCCAGCAGAACCGCGCCACCTATCACTACCTCGCCGCGTCGACCGGAATCTTTCCCGTCAACGAGACCTCGAACACGGGCAGCCTCCGGATCGACCATGCTTTCAGCGAGCAGGACTATCTCTTCTCCAGATACAACCTGACCAACGACAGCCAGCGGAATATCGGGATCGGCGGCCTCTTCGCGCCCTCGGCCGGTTTCGACTTGGCGATCATCGATCACACCTACGTCCTCGGCGAGACGCATCTCTTCCGGGGCGGTTCGACCAACGAACTGCGGCTCCAACTGGTCCGCAATGCCTTCAACGCCAACACGGTCGATCCCTTCGGCCCGCATTACCAGATCGCCGGGATCGGCACCTTCGGGCGCGACTTCACCGCCCCCTCGAATCGCACGCAATGGCGCGGGCAGGTGCTGGACAACTACAGCGTCAAATGGGGCCGCCATAATTTCAAACTGGGCGGCGATTTCAACCGCTATGCGTTCGAGGTCTACAATCCGGTCTTCGGCGGCGGCAACATCGATTTCACCCAGTTGCCGATTCCGCTCGGCGCGGTCTTGAACGGCAAGACCCAAGCGCAATTGAACGCGGCGCTCTCCAGGTTGGGACGACCCGAACTCGGCTCGGTGCTCCTCCAACCGCTGACCACGGTGCAACAGATCAATTTCGGATTGCCCAGCGCGATCAACCAGGGCTACGGCAATCCCAACACGAACCTGAACGGCAGCATCCTGGGGCTCTATCTGCAGGACGGCCTGCAGATCAAACCCGATCTCTATTTGAGTTTCGGCCTTCGTTACGACTACGAACTGCAACCGGACGGCACGCCCCGCGACGGCAACAACCTGGGCCCGCGCTTCGGGTTCACCTATACCCCGTTCAAAGGCGGCAAGACCTTGATCCGGGGCGGCGGCGGCCTCTACTATCAATCGCTCTACACGGCGACCGCCTTCATCTCCACGATCCTGGGCCGGGGACAGATCAGCAACGTCCTGGTCTCGGCCGATCCGCTGCTGACGCCGATCGCCGCCAATTCGCCTTGCGGTCAGGCGCTGGCGTCCGGCCTGCAGCCGTCCTTCTGTTTCTATCAGCAATTGGTCGCCGGCGGCCGATTGAGTTTCTCCCCGACCTCGACGATCCCGGAGTCGGCCTATTCGGATCTGCTCGGACTGACGCGCCAAACGAGCGCCAACCGCGTGATCCTCAGGCTGGACAACAATGCCGTCAACCCCTACAGCGTTCAGGGCAGCCTCGGCATCGACCATCAGTTCGGGCGCGACCTCTCGCTCTCGGTCAACTACCTGATCAATCGCGGCACCAAGTTGATCCGAACCCGCCAGGTCAATGCCCTGCCGAACACCGTGATGACCGACGCCTTCGGACGCCCGGCGCTGACCAACCGCGTCGACCCGACCAGGCTGGCGGATTACGTCTATGAGACGGCGGGGAGTTCGATCTATCACGGTCTGGCCGTCTCTCTCAACAAACGGTTGAGCCGGCATTACCAGTTGATCGGAGCCTATACCTTCGGCAAGGCCATCGACGACGTGACGGATCTCAACTTCGAACAGGGTCCGCAAGACCCGACCCGGATCGGGGCCGACCGGAGTCTCTCGTCATTCAACGTCAGCCACCGGCTTTCGTTGACCTCGCTCTTCGACAGCCCGTTCCGGGGCGGCGCCGGGAGACCGCTCTACGATCGGATCCTCGCCGATTTCTATCTCTCGCCGATCCTGACCCTCCGGTCCGGTTTCCCCTTCAACATTCGGACCGGAATCGACGTGAATATGGACAACAACAACAACGACCGGCCCTTCGCCGTCGGGAGAAATACCGGCCTCGGACCCGGATTCTTCACCACGGATCTGCGGATCGGCCGCCGGTTCCGGCTCAGCCCCGACAGCCCGCGCACCATCGAGGCCATCTTCGACACCTTCAACCTCTTCAATCGGGTCAACTATAAAGAGGTGAACGGCAACACCGGCGGCGTGCTCTATCTCGAACAGTTGGGAATCACCGATTTCCGCGTGACCGGCTGTGCCGACCGGGCCGCCAGCAGCTTCTGCGGCTTCACCTCCGCCTATGAACCGCGCGTCATTCAACTGGCGGTGAAACTCAATTTCTAAAGATTCTCTTGACCGAATCGATGGCTAGACCGCGAAATCCGCGAAACACGCTGAATCAGCATTTTTTCGCGGATTTCGCGGGTTTCGCGGCTTGAATCCAACCCGCCCCCCGCGCCGGTCCCCGGTTCCGGAAGTGGCCGTCAGCCCTAGCATGATGTGGAAGCTTTATGATATGTTTCGGAACTTCGTGATCATCAGAGATTTTTAGAAGGAGTTTTTCAATGGCTAAGAGATGTCAGGTCACGGGCAAGAAGCCCATGTCCGGTAACAATGTTTCACACGCGAACAACAAAACGAAACGCCGTTTTGAACCGAATCTGCAACATCACCGTTTCTGGGTGCCGAGCGAAGGCCGCTGGGTGCGGCTGCGGGTGACCGCTCGTGGAATCAAGACCATCGACAAGCTCGGAATCGAAAAAGTGCTGGCCGAGATCCGCGCGCGCGGCGAAAAGGTCTAGTCCGTCGACTCGAAAAGTAACTGCGCGGCCTGCACATTTCTTAAACTGCGAATACGCGAAGAGTCGATCCAATTCGCGTATTTCGTAGTTTAGAAGTGACCAACCCGAGTACCTGGTTTTTAACTCCGACCTTCCAAGAATAACCTTCGAAGTACCTCGAGTTTACAATTGGTACCCGCCAAGTTAGCGAATATTCAGCCAATACCTACTCGCCTGGTAAGGAAAATACCTACAAATTCCGTACCAATACAACATTTTTGATGCCGATATTATAGGGATAAGCCATCATCGATCAATCACTTATCGATAAAAAGCCGGATCGCCGCAGGGGCTGGTAGCAGTAATCCATTGACATCTCCCTGCGAAATGTATAGCTTATCGGCGCTCCTCATCAAAATGTGAACTGGTCAAGACGTGTACTAACGATTATTCATATTTATTTTATATCATCTTAAGAGGTGCTGTTCCCTCTTTCACTTTGCCTCTTAAGATTCGGAACAGATAGGCACAGCCAATCACGACTCGCTTCAAAACTATGACCCCCGTGCAGGAGCCCCGTTAGTTAGTCCTAAGCGAGATGTAGCAGCGCAAATCAGAGAATTACACCGTTTCGCCCGATGTGAACCTTATCATCACAACCGGGTGGGGCCTCATATCGCAAAGCGCAGTCACGCTCTACGCTCGCCCATATCATACTTTTTTCAAGGCAATTATGGATTCTTAAATGCCGCTCCGCGCGCATCTTCCCCCAAGGCGATGCAAGCGGAATAGATACGACTAACTTGCAGCGCGGCAGTCCTTGCCGCTCGGTCGAGCTAAGAAGGAGGTCCAATGCTGAAGCCAATGATAAGGATATTATCTTTGTGTGCCCTGCTTGTTGTAAGCACCATTTCGGCTTTTGCCCAAGCCCAAGGTTCATCAGCCGATTTAACCGGCGTCGTCTTTGATTCTTCGAGATCGGTGGTCAGCGGAGCGACGATTACGGCCGTCAATCTGCAGACGCAGTTGACGCGCACCACCACCAGCGACTCGAATGGTAACTATCGTATCTCCCTGCTGCCGCCGGGCGAGTATGAGATTAAGGTCAAGGCATCGGGTTTCAATCTTCAGGTTAAACGGGGTATCGTCCTGACCGTCGGACAGACCGCAGTGATCAATTTCGATCTGCTGATCGGGGTCAAGATGGAGACGGAAGTGATCGAGACCGCCATGCCCCTGATCGAGCCCGAACGGACCCACCAGGCTTCGACGATCACCCAGAAACAGATCAGTAATCTGCCGATCAACGGGCGCAATTTTATGGAGTTTACGAGGTTGGCGCCCGGCGTGGTCGAGGAGAGTCCGACCGTTACGAACACCCAGGCTCCGCAGTTGCCGACCTCGGGCCTCTCGTTTGCCGGTCAGAGCGGCCGCGCCAACAGCACTCAGATCGACGGCGTCAGCAACAACGACATCGCCAGTAACGGTGTCCGCCCGACTCTGAGCCAGGAAGCGATTCGGGAGTTTCAGATCAATCGCCACGGCTACAGCGCCGAGTTCGGCCGCGCCAGCGGAGGCGTGATCAACATCGTCTCGAAGAGCGGGTCCAACGAATTTCACGGCAACTTCTACAACTATTTCCGGAACGAACGGCTCGACGCGCGCAACACTTTCGCCTCGTCATTCCAGCAGGATCCTCCTTTCAAAAGGAATCAACCCGGCTTCACCTTCGGCGGACCGTTGAGAAGGGACCGCACCTTCTTCTTCCTCGCTTCCGAGGGCCTGCTCCGGCGCGAGTCGGCGATCACGACGGTCCTCAACGATCCTTCGATCCTGAACCCGACCTCGGCCCAGCAGGACCTGATCAACACCCTGATCAATTCCGGCAATGCGGCCGCGGCGCTGCAGGGGCAACAGCTCCAGGCCCTGTTGACGACGGGACCGAACAGCCCGCCGCCGACGATGGGTCCGCTGCAACCGGGACAACCGTTCCAGCAGAATCTCTCGACTTTTAATTTCCTGACCTCCGCACAGGGCATCTTCCCGGTGCAGGAGTCGTCGAGCACCACCAGTCTCCGGATCGATGAGGCTTTGAGAGAGCAGGACTATCTCTTCCTCCGGGCCAACTATACCAACGACACGCTGCACAACACCGGCGTGGGCGGCCTCTCGGGTCCGTCGGCGGGTTTCGACAACCGCATTATTGATCGCGCGATTGTTGTCGGTGAGAACCATATCTTCAGAAACGGCGCCTCGAACGAGTTCCGCTTCGAGTTTTCGCGCAACGTCTTCAACGCTCACACGGTAGATCCGTTCGGCCCCCAGTATCTGGTGCCCAGCGTCGGCACCTTCGGCCGGGATTTCAATGCGCCGTCGGATCGCACCCAATATCGGTACCAGTTCCTCGATAATTACAGTTTCAAACGCGGCCGAAACAACGTCAAATTCGGCGGCGATTTCAGTCACTACCGGTTCAACGTCTCGACCCCGCTCTTCGGCGGCGGCGTCCTGGATTTCTCGCCGGTCGTCCCGCTCGGGACCTACCTGGCAGGCGTCTACGGTCCGGCCGCGCTCGCGCAATTGACCAACAACCTGCAGACGCCGGTCTCCGCCGGCGGCTTCGGCCGCCCGGATCTGGTCCAGGCGCTCTCGACGCCGTTGACCTCCGTGCAACATTTGAACCTGGGCCTGCCCCGGGTGATCAATCAGGGCTTCGGCGACCCGACGGCCAGAATCAGCGGCAATATCCTGGGGCTCTACGCCCAGGACGGTCTGCAATTGAAACCCAATCTCTACCTGAACCTGGGTCTGCGCTACGATTACGACCTGCAGCCGACGGGGACTCCGCGGGACCCCAACAATTTCGGCCCGCGCGTCGGATTCACGTATAGCCCGAGCCGGAACGGCAAGACCGTGATCCGAGGCGGCGGCGGTCTCTACTACCAGTCGCTGTACAGCGCGACCTCGTTCATCTCCAGGGTGCTGGGTCAGGGACAGATCACCAATATCCTGGTCTCGATCGATCCGACGATGACGCCGGCGGCCCCCAACTCGGTCTGCGCGATGGCGCCGTCTCCGTCGGCCTGCTTCTACCAGACGCTGGTCTCGACCGGAGTCGTGGGTTTCAACTCGATCGGCAGCATCCCGCAGTCGGCCTACGCGAACCTGCTGGGGTTGACGACCGCGACGAGCAACAATCGGGTGGTGATCAGGCTGCATAACGGGGCGGTCAACCCCTACAGCCTGCAAGGGAGCCTCGGGGTCGACCGCGAGTTCGGACGAGACCTGTTCGTCTCGGTCAGCTACCTGGTCAATCACGGGGTCAAATTGGGCCGCACCCGGCAGTCCAACACCTTCGCCGATCCGACCCGGCTCGATGCCTTTGGACGGCCGTCGTTGACCGGACGCCTCGATCCCACCAGATTGGTCGATTTCGTCTATGAGACGGCGGGCAATTCGATCTATCACGGGCTGGCCGTGTCGATGAACAAACGATTCAATCGCAACTTCCAATTGATCGCGGCTTACACGGTGAGCAAGGCGATCGACGATGCCACCGATCTCAATCTGGACCAGGGACCGCAAGACCCGACCAATGCCCGGCTCGATCGCGGGCTGTCGTCGTTCAACGTCGCCCATCGGCTCTCGCTCTCCTCGCTGATCGACAGCCCGTTCCGCAGCGGCGCGGGCCAACCGTTCTATCAGCGGGCGCTGTCCAATTTCTACATCTCGCCGATCGTGACGGCGCGGTCGGGATTCCCCTTCAACATCCAGACCGGTGTTGACATCAACGGGGACAACAACAACAACGATCGTCCGTTTGCGATCGGAAGAAATACCGGGATGGGACCGGCATTCTTCTCGACCGATCTGCGCGTCGGCCGCAAGTTCGCGCTCGGCGCCGACAACGCCCGGTCCATCGAGGCGATTCTCGACACGTTCAATATCTTCAACCGGGTCAATTATCGTGACGTCAACAACAACACGGGCGGGGTGCTCTACCTCGATCAATTGGGATATTCGGATAGCCGGATCTCGGGTTGTTCGGATAAATCGACGACTTCACTTTGCGGATTTACTTCCACCTATGACCCGCGAGTCCTTCAACTCGCGCTGAAGCTCAATTTCTAACCGGACCTTCTTTGAGCGGTCAGGTGAGAGTAGAGGACAGGGAGCGCCAGTGATCTGGCACTGGCGAAGCGGCTGATGACCGAGGTCCAGGTGGCTGGCGTTCCCCGCACTCAAATGAATGGAAGTCCGGAGGTAGCTGAAGGAGAAGGGATATGAAAGTCTCTGCGATTGCGATTGCGATTGCGGTGTGTTTAGCGGTAAACACCAGGTCGCAAACAGCGTCGTTCGAGAATCAGGCTCTGGCCTTAGTGCAACGCACCCTGGCCTCTGACCTGGACGCGGAATTGCCCAAACTTCCGTTCCCGACCTGGTTCAGTCAACTGCTGGGCCCACAGGCGGGGGTGATTTGGCAATTGACCGAGTGCGGCGAACCGATCAAGGCCTCCACCGAGGAGGGGCCGGATCTGTGTGCCTGTGCCGAGGTCAACGCCAGCCTGCCGGACGGCCGCAAAGTGATCGTCGCGATCACCATCGGAACCTTCAAAAAGGGGATCACCGGCACCCCGGCCTTCTTTCATGCCGTCATCGAACGCAACGAACAGCTCTATGATGCCCCCCGGTTGCGCGATCTCCCGGGAATGCTCTCCATGCCGAAACCCGCCGCGATTCCGGCCGCCAACCGAGCAAGCAAACGAGCCGTCAAGCTGCCCATCATCCGAGCGGAACGAACCAAACTTCAGTTCCTGGTTCAGGCCGATCCGCTGCGTCTGGCGCTGCTGGCCGCCCCAAACTCCAACCTGCGGCCCGATGTGTCCGACCTGGAACAGACCCCTCCGATTCCGTTAAAGACCGCGCCGACGCCCGCCAACGCGCCTCAACCGGTTCCGGCATCCGGCGACACCTCTCAAACGACGGCCAGCCTGACACCGGACACGCCATCGGACGAGCAACTGTTGGACGGCAAAGCCATCACCAGAGTCAAACCGGTCTATCCGCCCAACGCCAAATTGATGAACGCGCTCGGAGAGGTCAGGGTGCGAATTACCATCTCGGAACAAGGAAAGGTCATCGAGGCCAAGGCGATCACCGGGCACATGGCCCTGCGCGGGGCGGCGGTTGAAGCGGCCTTCAGGTGGGTCTTCAAACCGACAACCCTCAACGGCGCTCCGGTCAAGGTGCGGGGCATCTTGACCTTCGACTTCACTCACAACTCCCAATACTGACCGCCGAAACTACTTGCCCAGTTGCGCCAGGATCCGGCGCATCCGGGCGACGATCTTGATCAGGTGCGGGTCGTCGATCGGTTCCCCGTTCAGCACCAGTTCGCCCGCGCTCAGAGCCTGCCGAACCTCCATCTCTGAAACCGGCACTTGACGACGTCGTAGGCTGGAGACGATCTCCTCCACCGTGGCGCGAGATGAGAGCCCCAGCCGGCGGCAGAGCTGCGTCTTGAATCGGGAATAGATATTTTCGATCGCCAGATCCCGCGCCCTCGCCACCCGCTGCAAATTGGCCATGGAGCTGACGAACTCGAGCGGTGAGTGACGATCCGGCCGGGCCAGGGGTAAGGGTCGCACAAATCGCCGCGCCGAGCTGTAGAGAATCAAGAGACCCAGCAGCAGCCCCTGGACCAACAGCCAGAGCATCGGCGTGCCGCGAAAATAGCTGATCAGCGGGTTGCCCCCGCTCTGATACCCGTGATGAAACTCGTCGAAGAGAATCCGGCGCGGCGTCTCATCCTCGCCGACGCTGAGCGAATCTATCAAGTTGAGCGCCAACTCCAGGTTCGCGCCGCGGGCGACGCCGTTATTGGCAATCACAAACGGATCCGAGAGGAAGACGACTCGCCCCTCACCGAAGGCAAAATCGGCCAGAACGGCGCCGTCTTTATCGCCCAGATGAATCACGGGCGCCGCGAGCGCCAAAAGCTCTTTCTCCTCTTCGGCGACGGGTTCGGAGGGAGGGGGCGGAGGTGAAGGTGAAGGCGAAGGTGAAGGCGAAGCCTCGGGAGCGGGCGCCACCTCCTTCTCCGTTTCGTCATTTTGATCGGGCGCTTCCTCAGAGGCCTCGCTCTCCTGAGAGTCGGGAGGGTCGAACTTCATCCTGGCCGCGAGCGTGGAGAGCGCCAGCCCCTTCAGACCTCTCGTCAAATCGGTCGGCTGCACGATCAACAAGTCGCTGCGGTCGTCGACCAACGACTCGGGCGGCGCCTGCCAGAGCGGAGGTTTGGCCGTGATCTCCGAATGGATCACCGAATCACCGAGTTGGACGACCGGGGTGCGGCTGATGATCAGGGCATTGCCGCCCGCGGCAATCCACGCCTGCAACGCCAGGGTCTCTTCGGGCGGCAGCTCTCGACCGAACTGAAACGGCCCGACCACTACGAGCAACGCCTTATCGGCTTTTTCACCGAGCGATTGATACGATTCGCGCCATCGAGCGATCGGCCGGTTCGTCTCTTCGAGCAGTTGATAGAAAGCCCGCGTTCCGGTCGGCCCGCTGCTGTAACTCGAACGAATCGGCCGCTGCTCGCTCTCTTCCGGCCGATCAAATTCGACACTGCCCGCCGCGCTCAAAGCCAGAAGCACGGCCAGCACCAACAGCCCGGTAATGATCAATCCCAAGTAACGACGCATAATCTCTAAGTCTAGGGAAGTCTAGAAAAGTCTAGAAAAGTCAAAACCGGTCCCGATTCAGACTTCTCCAGATTTCTCCCGACCTTTCTAGACTTTTCTAGACTCTATTTTAGAGAGTCCTGGTATTGCGAAAGAACTCCGTTGAACTCCTCTTCGGTTGCCCGAGTCTGTCCATACCAGGCCTTCTCGAAGACCCAGGTCATGGCCGAGAAGGGCGGAAAGATCTCGGGCATCGACCGCAAATCATCGAGATAGTCGCGATTGGTCTTCGAGCGATGCAGTTGCAATCGGCCGCGGTGCTCCATCTCGATCAGCACCGCCAGATAGACCCGGCGAATGGCCGCTCGATAATCTCCCTGCCTGGCGAGTTCGGTGGCGTGCATGAGCAGATCCTGGGCGGTCACCTCCCTGCCGATCGTTTCACCCAGGACCTCGCGCGGGCCGGACGGCTGGACGGACTTACGTTGTTTCCACAGACGTTTGCCCAGATAGATGGAGCCGAAGATCAATGCGGCCAGAACCACCGCCAGGACCAGGATCCGAATCCCTTCCACGGCGCCTCCGATAGCCACCCCGCCGACCGGAGCCGAAGCCGGCCGGAGTTTGCTCAACAGGCGCCGCAGAGCCTCGGCCAGTTGTTTGAGCCATTTTTTTATGATCGACTCCTGCTCTACTTCGGCACCGTATTCCGGGCGGGCGAGAATTCGGTCGAGTTGCGCCCGCCGATCATCGGCCCCGGATGACGATTGAGACCCGGCGGCCTCGACTCTCTCCTCCAGGCTGAGCAGCCGCTCGCTAATTTCGCCCAGCAGCGCCCGCCGCAGTTCGAGATCGGCGGCGGCATTCTGGAAGACGTCGTCGACCGCTTCCGACAACCAGGCATTATCGACCCGCACCTCCTGACCCTCAAACTCGACGACCTCCCGCTGAGGGAGCAGGTCTTTGACCGCCGTCAGGGACGAGAGCCACCGGCCGTCGGTAGCTTCGCTCTCGATCAATTGATCGATGATCTTCCGGGCTCGCGACAACCGCTCCGCGTAGTCTGTCAGCGGGACCGCGGCGGCAACCGGCAAGACCATCAACAGCGTGAAGAGCCATCCGCCGATCAACCCCGGACGCAGAGCCCCTCCCCCATTTCTGAGCTGAAGATTCATGGCCATCGATTAAAAAAGGGCGCCGCAGACGCGGCAAAAACGGTCTTCGACATCGGCCTCCGTTCGACACCATCGACAGAGTCGCCGCCCGACCTGCAATTGAACGGCCGGATCGTCGGCCACCGCGGTCTCGGATCTGGGCAACGCCGCGGGCAGTTCGACCGGCGGGACATTGAGCGCGGCGGCCGCTGGATCGAATGAATCCGGCAGACTCGGCGCCGGCAATTCCGGGGTCGAAGTCATCGGAGGCTCGTCGTTAAATTCCATCGTCGGAGCGGCGTCGTCCAAGGGCCCTGTATCCCTCACCGGCCGAAGCGCGTCGGGATCTAACAGCGGCGCCTGAGGAATCGGATAAGTAGGAGGCAGCAAGACCCGATTGGCCAGCAGTTCCACATCAAACCCCTCCTTCCGAACCCGGCTGTCGATATAGAGCAAGGTAAATCCGAGCATGACGATCGGCGCGATCAGAATTTGACTGATCTGCGTCAGAGCCTCCTGCGCGATGGTAAACCAAAAAGGAACATCATCGCCGAAGAAGTTGAGATCGCCCTCGACCCAGCGCCCGTAGATGAGCAACGGAAAGATCAGCAACAACCATAACGACCAGGCCACATAGGTCCAGAAGAGGATGATCACGCCAATCCGCGGCAACGATCCTCCGGCCAGTTCGAAGCTGCGGCCGATCGAACTTAGCACCCCTTTGCCCTCGACCATCATCACCTGAGGCACGTAGATAATCCGGCTGAACAGCATTAAGATCATGACGATCATGAAGGCGAACGTCAGCACGGCGAAGATCACGATCATCACCAATCGAAGCCATTCCGGAAGGAGGCCGCCGGCAATACTGGCCAGAAACAGAAAGAGCACCAAGAGCAGGCCCAGGACCACGTAGATCAAGACGCCGAAAGCGAGGATCACCAGCGAGACCACAAAAATGGCCAGGATCAGGGGACCCAACTTTTCGCGGACGGCCTGATAGATCGCGCGCGCGCGCAGCGGAGTGCCGTCGAAGAAGTGGTAGACCAGAGTTCGTGAGGCGCCTCCCAGGACGGCGAAGAGGGCTGCGGTCCCGACCAGCCGAAGCAAACCGCCGCCGATCACCATGAGCACGGTTAGAACCAACCGGGACTCGCCCCGCACCATCGAGAAGTTACGAACGCCCAGCAGCAGCAGGATCGAACCGGCATAGGCCACCAGACTCGGCACCAGCACAATCTGCAGCAGCACCTTGAAGTTCCGCCGATAGAGCCGCGCCGCCCGGTCGATAATGTCACCGGCGGACATCGGCGTGATGGTGAAGGTGTCGAAAGAGTTCATTCAATTCCAGCCCGATCCTCGAGTTTCGGTAAGCTTTCCGCGCACATCTTAAGCGATTTGATCCAGGCTTGGAAAACATTCGGGTCCAGGTTGGAAATTGTCGTCAGAGATAAGATAAGATTGCAACTCAGCACGGTGCAACCGCGTAGATCCACGGCGAGGTTCGGGAGAGCGGTCTCCCACTAATATCGATCGGAGATTATCTAATGAAGCGATATACAGCCACTGCCCTCGGGCTTCTAATGACGTTGACCTGCGCAACGCCAAGCTGGGCCCGCTCCAAGGCTGAAGCGAGAGAACGAGCGCAGAGAGCCGCGCAGGCATTTCAGGAGATTATGGCCGCTCCCGACCAGGCCGTGCCGCAGGACCTGCTCGACCGCGCCTATTGCATTGCCGTCTTCCCCTCGGTCAAAAAGGGAGGATTCGTCTTCGGCGGCCAGTACGGCAAGGGTCTCATCAGTTGTCGCCGGCCCGAAGGTTCGTGGGGCGCACCAGCCTACTTCACGATCGGCGGCGGCAGCTTCGGGCTGCAGATCGGCGGTCAGACGGTCGATCTGGTGCTCTTGATTATGAATCAATCCGGCGTCGAGGGCCTGCTCCAGGATAAATTCGAGATCGGAGCCGGAGCCGCCGCTTCGGCGGGGCCGGTCGGCCGCAATACCCATGCCTCGACCGATATTCTGCTGAAATCGCAAATCCTCTCCTATTCGCGCAGCCGGGGCCTCTTCGCCGGGTTGGAGTTGAAGGGAGCCGTGATCATGCCGGACAAGGATTCCAACAAAGATATCTACGAACAGGAGATCACCGCCCGCGAAATCATCATCGACGGCAAGGCTCGCACGCCATCGACCATTCTGATCTTCCCGCAAACCCTGCGTAAATATTCAGCCGCGAAGGAGTCGGGGAAACAGCCAGCGAATAAAGAAGAGCCGGCGAAAGAGCCGGAACCGGAAAATGCCGAGCCGGCGAGGGAGCCGGTGAAAGAGCCGACGAATTAAAATCCGGCGCGCCGGCAGACCGGCGACCGGGAGGGCGGTTCAACTTTCGGTTCGATGCTCACGGTACCAGTCGATCGTCTGGCGCAGCCCGGTGTCGAAATCGATCCGGGCGCGAAATCCGAATTCGCGCTCCGCGCGCGAGACCTCCAACCGGCGCCGCGGTTGCCCATCGGGCTTGGAGGGATCCCACTCGATACGGCCCTTAAACCCGGTGATGGCGGCGATCTTCTCTACCAGGTCATGAACCGAGATCTCCTGACCGGTGCCCAGATTGACCGGCTCGGGCCGGTCGTACTTTTCGGCGGCCAGCAGAATGGCCTCGGCGCAATCGTCGGCGTGCAGAAATTCGCGGGTGGCCCGGCCGGTCCCCCAACAGGTGATCCGATCGGCCCCGCTCTCGACGGCCTCCAGACACTTGCGAATCAGGGCCGGAATGACGTGCGAGGACTGCGGATCGAAATGGTCGCGGGCGCCGTAGAGATTGACCGGCAACAGTGAGATCGAGTTGAATCCATACTGCTGACGATAGGCCTGGGACTGCACGATCAGCATCTTTTTGGCCAATCCGTAAGGCGCATTGGTCTCTTCCGGATAACCGTTCCAGAGATCGTCTTCCCGGAAAGGGACCGGCGCCGATTTCGGATAGCTGCAGATGGTTCCGACGGCCACGAACTTCTCGACCCCGCGCCACCTGGCCTCCTCCATTAATTGCGTCCCCATGATCAGGTTCTCGTAGAAGAATCGGGCCGGTTGGGCGAGATTCGCGCCGATGCCGCCGACGACCGCGGCCAGATGAACGACCAGGTCGGGCCGGGCATCGTCATACAGGCGCCGCACATCCTCGATCCGGACCAGATCGTAGTCTTTGGATCTCGGAACGAAGGGCGACTCGATTCCGCGCCGCCGCAACTTCTCGACCAGGTAGGACCCGAGAAACCCGGCGCCGCCCGTGACCAACACTCGATTAAAAGGAAAGTTGCTTAACATAACTGATGTCGCCATACTACATCATTAGAGGTGAAACCCGATGAGAATTTTAGAATTTGAATTTTGTGGATTTGGATGCTAGATTGGCGGGCTGCTATGGCGATCAAGTTACTTGCACTCGATATCGACGGAACGTTGCTGACACCGCGAGGGGAACTCTCAGCACGAAATCAGGCCGCCCTCCACAAAGCACGTCTAGCCGGAGTAGAGGTCGTCCTGGTCACCGGGCGCCGGTTCGACTCGGCCCGCTTGCTGCTGCAGGATTTGCGCCTCGAGCTGCCGGTGATCTCGCATAACGGGGCGTTGAGCAAAGATCCCCTCTCGCTTGAAACCTTCGACCTGCATTCGCTCGAGGTCGAGGTCGCGAGGGAGATCGTCCTGACGGCGCGCGGGGCCGGCATCGATATGATCTGTTGCTGGGATGAACCGCTCGGCGTCGGAGTCATGGTCTTTGATTACGTCTCCGAGACCAATGTTCTGCTGCGCCGATATCTGGAGAAATATCGGGATTCGGTCGTTGAAGTGGCCGACTTGATCGGATATATCGATCGTCCGCCGATCCAGATTATGTTTTCAGGTCCGTGCGAACCCATGGATCGATTCGCGGAGGATCTGCAATCGGTAATGCGTGAACGAATCCAGATCTTTAAAACGCGTTATCCGGCGGCGGACCTGACGATCCTGGATGCCCTCAGCGTTCGAGCGTCAAAAGGCCAGAGCCTGGCCAAGTTCGCCGGCCAACGAGGGATCGCCCGGGAGGAGGTCATGGCCATCGGCGACAATCATAATGACCTGCCGATGCTCCAGTACGCCGGGCTCGGCGTGCTGATGGCCAATGCCGAAGAAGAATTAAAGCAGATGGGTTTCGTCATGACGTCTTCCAATAATGAAGACGGAGTGGCCGAAGCCATAGAGAAATTTATATTACAGAAGGAGCCAACATGACAGAGACCAAAAATCGGACAGTGGTGATCGAAACCGACAAGGGTTCCATCAAGATTCTGCTGGCCGAAGATCTCGCCCCGACGACCACGGGGAATTTTATTGAACTGACCGAAAAAAAATTCTATGACGGCTTGAAGTTTCATCGAGTGGAACCGAATTTTGTCGTTCAGGGAGGCTGCCCGCACGGAACCGGGACGGGAGGATCGGGCAAAAATATCCCGCTCGAGGTCAGCCCGAACCTGAAACACGGCGAGGCCGGCGCCGTCGCCATGGCCCGCGCGACGGATCCCAACAGCGCCAGTTCGCAGTTCTACATCACGCTGGCGCCGACCCCGTTTCTCGACGGCAATTATGCGGTCTTCGGCCGCGTCACCGAGGGGTTGGAGGTGGTGCGTCAGATTCGCGTCGGTGACGCGATCAAGCGAGTCTACCTGTTCCAGGAGTAGATGGTGGAAACGAGCCGGGTCCGCCCGACGGGTCAGAACCTATCTCTCTTTCCGCCCTCGCTTTCCGGTCTCCGGCTCGGCCGGCTGTGTGATGAATCGCTTGGTGACGGGCGATGAGAGAACGATGGAGGTCGTCGTCGTCCCGTAGGGCAACAATTTTTCGATGACATGTTCCAGGTGAGCAACTGAGGAGACGCGCACTTTCAGAATAAAAGAATCTCCGCCCGTCCCACGGTGACACTCTGTCACTTCAGCCAGATCTTTCATTAAATCGACGATCCGCGCCGAGACATTTCCGGTAATGCTCATCCGAATATAGGCCAGGATCGGATAGCCAATCTTTTCAAAATTCACCTCGGCGTGATAGCCGGTGATGATCCCCGCGTCCTCCATCCGGCGAACCCGTTCGGTCACCGCCGGGATCGAAAGTCCGACCCGCCGTCCCAGCTCGGAAAAGGATATTCGCCCGTTATCCTGCAACTCTTTCAGAATATGCCAGCCAATGTCGTCCAGCAATTTTTCATTTTCTAAAGCCATTTTGCGGAATAACTTTAAATATTAGGCGCGGTCGTTGCAATACCTTCAATCAGATCTTCATCGGTTTTTACGCGCGCTCTATGATTTTGGAACAGGAGGAGAGGCGATGTCATTTGAGAAAACGCGATGGCTTTGGCACAACGGCAAACTGGTCTTGTGGAATGGAGCGCAGATCCACGCATCGGCCTTCGGGCTTCATTACGGCACCGGCGTCTTCGAGGGCATTCGCGCCTATCAGACGGAAGAGGGCCCGGCCATCTTCCGGCTGAAAGAGCATCTGGACCGCTTCGATGCCTCCGCCCGGGCCTATGGAATCGAGATCGGATATTCGCCCGAAGAGCTGAGCGAAGCGATCAGCGAAACCGTCATTCTCAACGACTTCCAAAACTGCTACATCCGGCCGATCGCCTATTACGACAGCGGCAGCCTGGGAATTCGTTCGACCTGCCCGGTCAGCGTCACCATCATCAGTTGGGAATGGCCCAATGCGCTGGATGCTGAAAAGAAGGCCCGGGGATTGCGCGTCACCATCTCGCCGTGGAGAAAATTCCATCACAGTATGATGCCTACTACGGCCAAATCGACCGGCCAGTATCTCAATTCGATCCTCGCCGTGCGCGACGCCGCCGCGCGCGGTTTTGACGAGGCGCTCCTGCTCGATATGGACGGCAATCTGGCCGAGGGCGCGGTCGAGAACATCTTTCTGGTGCGGAACGGCCAACTGCTGACGAATGACGAGAGGTCTTCCATTCTGCTCGGGGTGACGCGGGCGTCGGTCATCGAAATCGCTCGGCATCTGGGCTACGAGGTTGAGATCCGCACGCTCACGCTCGATGATCTTTGGAGCGCCGACGAAGCCTTCCTGACCGGGACGGCCGTCGAGATCGCGCCGATCCGCGAAGTCGACGGCCGGTCTATCGGGGACGGCCGGACGCGACCGGTCACCGACCGGATTCAAGCGATCTTCTCCGGCATCGTCTCCGGAGGCGGCCGGTCATCGGAAGAATCGACTCTGCAACCCTATCGGCATTGGCTCTACCCGGTAGAGACCCTGGTCGGCGCGGCCGCGTAGTAGTCTCAGGACTATCGATTTTGCGAGCGGAGGTTTCATCAGATGACCATGCAATTCCGCAATGACAACGCGATCGCCTGGCGCCCTTCCGCGGAGGTCGTCGCGCGCGCGCAATTGACCCGCTTTCTCTCATTCTGCGGGCTCCAAACCTTCGACGAACTCTACCGGCGCTCGATCGAAGACGTCGCCTGGTTCACTGAACAGTTGGTGCGTTTTCTCGATCTGCAGTTCGACCGGCCCTATCGCCGGATTCTGGATCTCTCCCGGGGTCCGCAATGGCCCAGATGGTGCGTGGACGGGCAGCTCAATATCACCAGGAACTGCCTGGATCGCTGGATCGAGGAGGAGTCGACCGCGCAGACGCCCGCCGTGATCTGGGAGGGCGAAGCCGGGGAGACTCGTTCGCTCAACTATCAGGAGCTCTGGGACGAGGTCGGTCTCTGCGCCGCCGGACTTCGCGCCTGCGGATTGAAGAAAGGGGACGCGGTCGGACTGCATCTGCCGATGGTCCCGGAGACGGTGATCGCCCTGCTGGCGATCAATCGGATCGGCGGGATCGCCGTGCCGCTCTTCTCCGGTTACGGCCCGTCGGCGATCGAATCGCGGCTGAGCGACGTCGGCGCCAAAGCCGTCTTCACCTGCGACGGATTCTTCCGCCGGGGCAGAAAGGTCGCCGCCAAGACCGTCATCGACGA
The DNA here is from genome assembly GCA_035280505.1 of Blastocatellia bacterium. GTDB lineage: Bacteria > Acidobacteriota > Blastocatellia > RBC074 > RBC074 > JAKEHZ01. The sequence goes on from DATEFT010000635.1 coordinate 35,614, forward strand.
GGCCGTCGCCAAGCTGCCGGAGATCACGCGGGTCTTCGTCGTGCGTCGTTCGATGGAGACCGTTCCGATCAAGGTCGGCCGTGACCTCTATTTCGACCAGCTCCTGGCCACCGGCGCGAAGAACGCCGGGCTCAGACAGGCGGAGATCACCGAGGCGGAAGACCCGCTGATCGCCATCTACACCTCGGGAACCACCGGAAAACCCAAGGGAATCCTGCACACCCACTGCGGCTTTCCCGTCAAATCGGCTCAGGACATGTGTTTCGGCACGGATGTCGGGCGCGGAACCCGCATCGCGTGGCTCACCGATCTGGGCTGGATGATGGGCCCCTGGCTGATCTATGGAGCGCTGATCCTGGGCGGCACGATCGTGCTCTTCGACGGCGCGCCCGATTATCCCGGCCCCGACCGCATGTGGAATTTCTGCGAGCGGCATCAGGTGGAGGTGCTGGGCCTCTCGCCCTCGCTGGTCCGGGCGCTCGCGACTCACGACGACCATTGGACCACGCGGCATGATCTCTCCAAACTCCGAATCCTGGCCTCGACCGGCGAGCCCTGGAATCCAGATCCCTGGTGGTGGTTGTTCGAGAAGGTCGGAAAGGGCCGCGTGCCGATCATCAACTACTCCGGAGGCACCGAGATCTCGGGCGGCATCCTGATGAGCAACCCGCTGCTGCCGATCAAACCCTGTGCGTTCTCGGCCCCCTGTCCGGGAATTGCGGCCGACGTCGTCGATGAACACGGCGCTTCGGTGCACGGGGCGGTCGGAGAGCTGGCGATCCGCAGTCCGTGGATCGGTCAGGCTCGCGGGTTCTGGAAAGATCCGGAACGCTATTTGCGTACTTATTGGTCACGGTTTCCAGAGATCTGGATCCACGGCGATTGGGCCCAAATCGACGCCGAGGGCCACTGGCAGATTCTGGGACGCAGCGATGACACGCTCAAGATCGCCGGCAAGCGCGTGGGCCCCGCCGAAGTCGAGTCGATCCTGGTGGGCCATCAATCGGTGCTCGAAGCCGCCGCCATCGGTGTGCCCGATGAACTGAAGGGGACCGCGCTGGTCGTCTTCTGCGTGCCGGCGCCCGGGGCGGAGACCACGCCACAACTGGCGGAGACCTTGAAGGCCAGGGTGGCGGCCGAGTTGGGCAAACCGCTGCGGCCCGAAACAGTGCTCTTTGTTCCGGCGTTGCCCAAAACCCGGAATGCCAAAGTGATGCGCCGCGTCATCCGCGCGGCCTACCTGGGCGAAGAGATCGGCGACGTGACCGCGCTGGATAATCCGGCGGCGGTCGATGAAATAAAGAAGTCTAGAGAAGTCTAGAGAAGTCTAGAGAGGTCTCGGAGTTGCCGTTTCGCCCCAGTTTCAGCGGATGTTGAGGAGAGATCGAGAGAAGTCTAGAAGCCTAGATGAATGACACTCTCTGCCTATTGGCCTCCTCTAGACCTAGACTTCCCTCGATCTCTCCCGGCTTTCCTGGACTTCTCTAGACTTTTCCTGGGAGAAAGATGTCCATATCAACTGCACCCATCGAAGATTTTTTGACTTCCGACGTGGGGTTTGAGGAGATCAGCCTCTTACCGATCGATCATCCGGGCGCGCATGACCCGGAGTACCGGGTTCGGCGCGACTTCATCGCCCGGCTGGCCAAACAGTATCGCGAAGATCCGAAGCACGTTATTCCGGTGGTCGACTATACCAGGCAGGAGACGGCGATCTGGCGGCACGTTTATGACCAGTTGGAAGAGACCCAGCAACGCCGCGCCTGTTCGTTCTATCTGACCGCCAAACGCGCGCTCGGGATCTGCCGCAACCGAATTCCGCAGGTCGATGAGATGGCCGAAAAACTGCGCCGGATGACCGATTTTCGCCTCGCTCCGATCGAGGGCCTGGTCGAGACGCGCGCGTTCCTGAGCTGGCTGAGCAAACGCGTCATGCTCTGCACTCAATACATCCGGCATCACTCGCGACCGGACTATACCCCCGAGCCGGATATCGTGCACGAGGCCATCGGCCACATCCCCAACTTCACGCATCCTGATTTCTGCGATTTTTCCCAGTTCATCGGCCAGGGAGCCGTGATCGCCGACGATCGACAGTTGGAGCAGTTGGGCCGGCTCTACTGGTTCACCGTCGAATTCGGCCTGATCGAAGAAGGTGACGAGATCAAGGCCTTCGGCGCGGGCCTGCTGTCGTCCTACAGCGAACTGGAACACGCGTTCGGCGAGACGGTCGAGCGCCGCCAATTCGACCTGGAAGAGGTCATCAACACCCCATATGACTACTCGGAGATGCAACCGACGCTCTTCGTCATTCCGTCATATGGATCTTTGAAAGAAGTAACCAGAAAGTTCATCGAGAGCTTTTGAACGATCGCCCGAGGCGATCCGACAGGTGAGTTATGAGCAGCGATCTAATAAAAATCAAGAAGATTCATCATCTCGAGTTTTATACCGGCAATGCCAAACAGGCCGATTACTATTATCGCCAGGCTTTCGGTTTTTCGCGCATCGCCTATGCCGGGCTGGAGACCGGCGACCGCGAACAGACCGCCTATGCGCTTCAGCAGGGTACGATCAAATTGGTCCTGACCACTCCGCACCACTCCGACTCGCACCTCGCCGATCATCTGCGCCGCCACGGCGACGGGGTCAAGGATATCGCCCTCGAAGTGGAAGACGCCGACCAGGCGTTCCAGTTGGCGGTCTCACGCGGAGCGATTCCGAATGTCGAGCCCCGGACCCTGAAAGACGATCATGGCTCGATCCGCCAAGCCAGCGTCAAAGTCTACGGCGACACGATCCATTCGTTCATCTCCAGGGCGAACTACCAGGGGCCCTTCCTGCCGGGCTTCATCGAATCCCGGGTCGAGGGCCGTTCGGCGGACCTGCTCCGGATCGACCATTTCGTCGCCAATGTCGAACTCGGCAAGATGGCCGAATGGGAGGAGTGGTATCAGCGGGTCTTCGGCTTCACGCGCTTTATGACCTTTGACGATAAGGACATTTCGACCGAGTATAGCGCGCTCAACAGCGTCGTCATGGCCAACGATTCGCGGAGCGTCAAGTTCCCGATCAACGAACCGGCGCCCGGTCGCCGCAAGAGCCAGATCCAGGAGTATCTGGAATGCTATGATGGCCCCGGAGTTCAGCACATCGCGCTGACGACGGCCGACATCGTCTCGACCGTCAGCCGGCTGCGCGCCAACGGCGTGGAGTTTCTGGAGGTGCCCGACACTTACTACGGATCGCTGACCACGCGGGTTGGAAGGATCGACGAAGAGATCGAGCAGTTGCGCCAATTGAAGCTGCTGGTCGATCGCGACGAAGAAGGCTATCTGCTCCAGATCTTCACCAAGCCGGTCGAAGATCGCCCGACCCTCTTCTTCGAGATCATCCAGCGCAAGGGCTGCCAGGGCTTCGGCAAAGGCAATTTCAAGGCCCTCTTTGAAGCGATCGAGCGCGAGCAGGCGCGGCGCGGCAACCTGGTCTAAGAGAGGGAGAACGCGAGGCACGCGAAAGAGACGATCCACGCGAAGAGGCGGTAATTTCGCGGGGGTCGTCTTTTTCTATGCGCCTCCAATAATTGGCCGATCAACCGCGAACCGCGCGAAACACGCTGAATCGTCCATCTTTCGCGTATTTCGCGTGTTTCGCGGTTGGGATCCCGATTTTGTAAACAGAGTGATGAATATGCGAACAGAAAAATTTCTCTACCAGTCGGGCTTCGGCAATGAATTGGCGACCGAGGCCCTCCCCGGAGCCCTCCCCCAGGGTCAGAATTCGCCGCAAAAAGCGCCGTATGGCCTGTACGCCGAGCAATTCAGCGGCTCGCCCTTCACGGCGCCGCGGGCCGCGAATCGCCGTTCCTGGCTCTACCGGATCCGCCCCTCGGTCCTGCATCGACCGTTCAACCAGATATCCAATCTCCGGTTGCGGAGCGCCCCCTTCAACGAGGCGCCGCCTCCTCCCAACCAGTTGCGTTGGGATCCCCTGCCGGTGCCGGACGAACCGACCGATTTTATCGACGGTCTGACGACCATGGCCGGGTGCGGGGACGTGGGAATTCAGACCGGGGTCGGAATTCAGATCTATGCCGCCAATATCCCCATGCAGGGCCGTTTCTTTTATAATGCTGACGGCGAGATGCTAATTGTGCCTGAACTCGGGAGGTTGACCATCCAGACCGAACTCGGGTGGCTGGGAGTAGCGCCCGGTGAAATCTGCGTCTTGCCGCGAGGACTGAAATTTCGTGTTGAACTGCCGGACGGGTCTGCGCGCGGGTATCTCTGCGAAAATTATGGCGCGCATTTCAAGTTACCGGAACTGGGGCCGATCGGTGCCAACGGATTGGCCAATCCCAGACATTTTCTGGTGCCGATTGCGGCGTATGATGATCAAGAAGGTGATTTTCGTCTGATCGCCAAATTCCAGGGCAACCTGTGGGAGGCCGCGATCGGCCATTCACCGCTCGACGTCGTGGCCTGGCACGGCAACTACGCGCCGTACAAGTATGACCTGGCCGATTTCAACCCGATCAATTCCGTAGGTTTCGATCATCCGGATCCTTCGATCTTCACCGTGCTGACCTCACCCTCAGAGACGCTCGGGATGGCGAATGTGGACTTTGTGATCTTTCCGCCCCGCTGGGTGGTGGCGGAACACACCTTCCGCCCGCCATATTTCCATCGAAACGTGATGAGCGAATTTATGGGATTGATCTTCGGTCAATACGATGCGAAGGCCGAAGGCTTTCTGCCGGGCGGCGCCAGCCTGCACAACTGCATGTCGGGCCACGGCCCGGACGCCGAGACCTTCGAGCGGGCCAGCCAGGCGGAACTCAAACCGCAGCGCTACGACAACACGCTGGCCTTCATGTTCGAGACCCGGTACGTCATGCGACCGACCAGCTTCGCCCTGGAGACGACGGCCCGGCAAAAAGATTATGATGCGTGCTGGCAGGGGCTGAAGAAGAATTTCTCGGCCTGGTGATCTTGAAGGAGTTTAAATTCCCCTAATCTATGAACCCGATAATTCGTGACTTGTTGACAGGTTTGATCGATTACGCCGGTCTGTTCCCGCCGGCCACGCTCGATATGGCTTCGGCGACCCGCAATTTCGCCAAGTATAGCCTGGGGCCCGACGCGCCCTGGCTCGGGCGATTCGTGATCCCGGTCGAGCGGCTGGGTGAGTACGAACAGGCCGTGAAGGGTCTGGAGAAGAGCGAGCAGCCATGGCGGCTGAGCGCGCTGAGCAGCGTCAAGCTGGAGAGAGATCTCGGGAAGATCGCCGAGTTCAACGAGCGTCATACGGACGACGGGGTCCTCATCGACACGATCGAGATCAAGGCCATGGGCAGCACGGAGATCGAATCGGCGATGGGATCGATCCCCGGCACCCTGACTCCATATTTCGAAATCTCGATGGCCGGCGATCCGATCGACCTGATCAAGGCGATCGCGGCCACCGGCGCGCGGGCCAAAGTGCGGGCCGGCGGCGTCTCGGTCGAGTCTTTTCCGCCGCCCTTCAATCTGGCCCGGTTCATCAAGAGCTGCGCCGATGAAGACGTCGCCTTCAAGGCCACGGCGGGACTGCATCACGCGCTGCGCTCGATCAACAAACTGACCGCCGAACCGGAGAGCCCCCGGGCATTGATGCATGGATTTTTGAATCTCTTTCTGGCCGCCGCCTTCGCCCAGGTCGGAGTGGAGCGGGAGTGGCTGGTCGAATTGCTCGAAGAGCGATCATTGGAAGCTTTTCAGTTGGAGGAAGACAGCGTACACTGGCGCGGACACTTGGTCGTCAGGTCTCACGTGAGAAACTCGCGAAGGCTCTTCGCCGTCGCCTTCGGGTCCTGCTCGTTTGAAGAACCTGTCGGCGAATTAAGAAAACTCGGGTTGCTGTAAACATCACGTGCTCAATCATGGCCTATTCGATTAACGAAACTCATGATCCGAATCTGAAAAGCTGGGTCGAGTCGGCAAACGATCCTACCGGCGATTTTCCCATCCAGAACCTGCCTTTCGGGATCTTCACCCGACCGGAGAGCGAAGAGTTACCCTGCATCGGAGTGGCGATCGGAGACCAGATTCTGGATCTGGCCGCCGTGGCCGACGAGTTCTGGAGTCTCGACTTTACGGATGACATCGGCGATGCCTGCTCTTACGAATCGCTGGATATGATGATGACGCTGGAGCCGGAAAGCATGTCGGAGCTTCGCCGGCGGGTCAGCAAGCTGCTGCGTGCCGACAATTTCAGCGATGAGCGTTATATCGTCGAAGATTTTCTGATCCCGATGGATGAGGTCGAGATGCTGCTCCCGATCAATATCGGGGACTACACCGACTTTTACGCCTCGATCTTTCACGCCACCAACGTCGGCAAGATGTTCCGTCCCGACAATCCGTTGATGCCGAACTACAAATGGGTCCCGATCGGTTATCACGGGCGGGCCTCTTCCGTCATGCTGAGCGGGACGCCGGTCTACCGGCCCACCGGCCAGACCAAAGACGACCAGGCGGAGACGCCGTCCGTCGGCCCGAGCCGAATGTTGGACTATGAGTTGGAGGTCGGCATTCTGATCGGCTCCGGCAATCGACCGGGAGCAACGATCCGGATCACGGAGGCTGAAGACCACATCTTCGGGCTCTGCCTGGTCAACGACTGGTCGGCCCGCGACCTCCAACGATGGGAGTACCAACCCCTGGGACCGTTTCTCTCCAAGAGCTTCGCCACGACGATCTCGCCCTGGATCATTACCATGGAGGCGTTGGCGCCTTTTCGGGCCCCGGCTTTTAAACGTCCGGCCGGAGACCCGGACCCGCTGCCCTATCTCGATTCGCTGCGGAACCGCGAGCGCGGAGGCTTCGACATCAAGCTGGAGGTCTACCTCTCGACGCCGGAGATGCGGAACCGGCACCTGGCGCCGCACCGTCTGACCGGCGACAGCAACACCAAGGATCTCTACTGGACCTTCGCCCAGATGGTCACCCACCACGCCGGCAACGGCTGCAACCTGCGGCCGGGCGACCTGATCGCCAGCGGCACCGTCTCGGGCGCGACCAAAGAGAGTCTGGGCTGCCTGCTGGAGCTGACCCAGCGCGGAACCGAGCCGATCCAACTGCCGACCGGCGAAGTGCGACGTTTTCTGCAGGACGAAGACGAAGTGATCTTACGCGGTTACTGCGAACGCGACGGATTCAGACGGATCGGTTTCGGCGAATGCCTCGGCCGAATCGGCTTACCAAAGTAGCCTGGCTTCAGTTTTAAAGCCCGGTTGGAAAAATTGGCCTATCTCCCGGCAACCCCACTAAAGCCAGGTTGCACGCGTTCCCCTCGTCGAGACGTAATCCCGGTATACTCGTTGGTGAAGCGGCCAAGGCCGGATATTTTTCCTGGAATCATCCAGCCTTCGATCACGTCAGACAATTTTTGCTCAGCCTATAATCGCCCCTGAAGCAGCGCCGGCAAGACCTTGCCGATCTCATCGTTCAGAACTACATCCGCCATGCCGTCGAGCGGCGTCGAGGTGCGGTTGATGATGATCAGCACCGCTCCGATCTGTTTGGCGATCACCGGCAGCGAGGCCGCCGGATGCACGACCAGCGACGAACCCACCGCCAGAAAGACGTCACAGTCCGCGCAAGCCGCCAGGGCCAATTGCATGGCCCGCGCCGGCATGGCCTGACCGAACGAGATCGTGGCCGGTTTGAGCAGCCCGCCGCACAGTTCGCATTCGGGCGCCTCGTCGCCGGCTTCGATCAGCGCGACGGCGTCGTCCATCGAGATTCGCCGCTGACAATCCAGACACTCAACCTTCGTCGTCGTGCCGTGCAGTTCGATCACATTCTTCTGCCCGGCTTTCTGGTGCAGCCCATCGATGTTCTGCGTGATCAGGGCCCGCAACCGGCCCTGCCGCTCGATTTCGACAAAGGCCGCGTGACCGGCGTTCGGCTCGGCGTCCCGCATGGGAGGCCAGATCGCCACTTTCTGCCGCCAGTATTCAATGCGCCCCCCACGGCTGTTCAGGAACTCGTCATATTCGATCGTGCGGTTATTCGCCCAGATTCCCTGCGGGCTGCGGAAATCGGGAATCCCCGACTCCGTTGAGATACCGGCGCCCGAAAATCCGACGATCCGTTTTGATTGAGCGATAAATTCGACGGCTTCTGAGAATTTCATAACCTGACACTCCCTAAAGATCTGGTCCCTCAGTTGACACTTTTAACTGGCTCTGACAACCTGACCCTGACGCCTGGATAAATTGTCTTAGCTAGGAGTAGAACTCATGAAAAAAAAACCGGCCCTCATTGGTTTATTCATTTTCTGGTGTTTGTCAACCATGTCTTTTCGAAATACCCTGCCAGCCCATTCGCAACAAGTTCCACCAACCGAGATCGAGACTCCTGACTCGCGCGATTCGCATTCATATGCCAACCCGGGGCAGGTCCGCGTGCGCCACGTGGATCTCGAACTGGAAGTGCAGTTTGAGCGCCGAGTCCTGAAAGGCTCGGCGACCCTCTCGATTGAACGCGCGCCGAATGGCGCCGACCCGCTCCGGCTCGATACCCGTGATCTGAAGATCGTCAAAGCCGAGGCGTCGAGCGACGGAAATAATTTCACGCCGGCCCAGTTCACTCTCGGCGAGGCGGATAAGATTCTCGGCTCCGCACTGACCATTCAACTGCCGGCGAACGCGACCCGGGTCCGAATCGAATACGAGACCAGTCCGCATGCCTCCGGCGTCCAATGGCTCGAACCGGCGCAGACGGCCGGCAAAAAACATCCGTACGTCTTCACTCAGTCGGAGGCGATTCATGCCCGAAGCTGGATCCCCCTGCAGGATTCGCCCGGCGTGCGCGTCACCTACTCGGCCCGCATTCTCACGCCGAAAGGATTGCGCGCGGTGATGAGCGCGGAGTCGGTCGCGTTCAAAGGATCGCCGGGTTCGGGTCAAAGCGGTTACGCCTTTAAGATGGAGCAGGCGATCCCCTCGTACTTGATTGCGCTGGCAGCCGGCGACCTGGCCTACAAATCGCTCGGGCCGCGAACCGGGGTCTACACCGAACCGGCCATGCTCGAAAAAGCCGCGCACGAACTGGCCGATACCGAAAAGATGGTCGCGGCCACCGAGAAGCTCTACGGTCCTTACCGGTGGGGGCGTTACGACGTCCTCGTGTTACCGCCCAGTTTCCCGATCGGCGGCATGGAGAACCCGCGGTTGACGTTCGCCACGCCGACCATCCTGGCCGGAGATCGAAGCCTGGTCTCGCTGATCGCGCATGAACTGGCCCATTCGTGGTCCGGCAACCTGGTCACCAACGCCACCTGGCGCGATTTCTGGCTCAATGAAGGATTCACGACCTATCTCGAACGGCGAATCATCGAAGCGATCTACGGCCGTCCACGCGAAGAGATGGAGGCGACGCTCGGACGGCAGACACTGGGCAGAGAGTTAGCCTCGAATGATGCCCGCGACCAGATTCTGCATATCGACCTCCAGGGCCGCGATCCGGATGATGGTTTCACCGAGATCCCCTATGAGAAGGGCGCGCTCTTCCTGCGGCATCTGGAAGAGACCTATGGCCGCGAACGTTTCGATCGATTCCTGAAAGGCTACTTCGAGCATTACTCCTTCCAGAGCATCACCACGGCGACCTTTATCGAGTACCTGCAGAAGAATCTGCTCGATTCCGACGCTCAACTCGCGGCGAAGGTCCCGGTCGAGGAGTGGATCTTCAAACCGGGCCTGCCGCCTGGAGCGCCGCAACCCAAATCCGACGCTTTCGCCAAAATCGAGGAGCAGGCGCAAGGTTGGCTCGACGGAAAGATTCCGGCGGCCAAGTTGAATACTAAAGACTGGTCAACCCAGCAATGGCTGCATTTCCTGCGCTTCCTGCCGCAGCAGTTGAATCCGCAGAAGATGCAGGAACTCGACCAGGCTTTCAACCTGACGAAAGCCGGCAACGCCGAGATCGCCCATCAATGGCTCCTGATCTCGATTCGTAATCAATACCATCCGGCCGATCGGCGCCTCGAAGAGTACCTGACCTCCATCGGCCGGCAAAAACTGATCAAGCCGTTGTATGAAGAGCTGGTCAAGACGCCCGAAGGTAAGGAACGGGCCCTGAGCATCTATCAAAAAGCCCGCGCCGGTTATCATCCGATCGCGCAAACCTCGGTCGACAAGATCGTTAAAGGTAGAACCAGCGGCGACTGAAGACTTCAGGGTTACCAACCGCGAAATCAACACTCTCCGCGTGTTTCGCGGTTGGTATGTCAACCTGGAAGTTCAGCCCTCAACTCGTCGAACTCCCGCCGAAACTCCTGTTCCATCTGCAGTCGGGCCGATTCGGGCAGCAAGCTGGCCCGGACGCCATTGAGCACCAATCGCTCGATCATCTCGACCTGGTAGCCGAAGGCCGCGGCAATCCGCAGGTATTCGTCGGTCAGCGTGGTATTGAACAGGGCCGGGTCGTCGGAGTTGATAGTAACATACAGCCCCGCATCCAGCAGCCGAGGTAAAGGATGCTCCGCCAGGTTCGGAGCAATTCCGAGGCAAACGTTGCTACTGGGACAGACCTCCAGAGGGACCTGGCGTTCGCGCAAGAGGTGGACGAGGTCCGGATCTTCCAGGCAGCGGACTCCGTGACCGAGGCGCTGGGCCTGCAGGAAGTCCAGTGCGCCCCGAACGCTCTCGGCGCCCGCCATCTCGCCGGCATGGGGCACGCTCCCCAATCCCGCCCGGAGCGCCCGGGCGAAAGCCTCCTGGAACCACTCCGGCGGATGGCCGGCTTCGAGACCGCCGAGTCCGAGAGCGACCACGCCGCGGCTCTTTCCGCTGATCGCCCACTCCGCGACCTGCAACGAATGTTCGCTCGGGGCTTGGTTTCGGACGATGTCGAAGACCCACCCGACCTCGACGCCCAGTTCGGCCGCGGCCCATTCACGGGCCCGGCTCAAGGACTCCAGTTGCGTGGCGAAAGGGATCTGCCGGTTCCGGCTGAAATGCGTGTAGGGCGTATAGGTCACTTCGCTATAACAAATCCGTTGGGCGGCCTGCCCTCGCAGAAATTCACGGGCGATCAGCTCGATGTCTTCAGGCGTACAGATGCAAGACGAGACCGTCAGATAGATCTCGATGAAGTGAGCGAAGTCGGTGAAGAGGTACCATTGGCGCAGGGCCTCCACGGAATCGGCGGGAAGTTTAACGCCGTTACGTTGCGCCAGTTGCAACAAGGTCTCCGGCCCGATCGAGCCTTCCAGATGGACGTGTAGCTCGACCTTCGGCATGCGGTGAATAAAATCGGTGAGAGGTAACATCGACCTCGAACTCCTTTTCCTTCGACGTTTGATTCAATCAATAAACATGCTCAATCCTTAAGCACTTTCAATATTTTTATGAACATATCATAGTGCCGCGAATTCTCTTCCTAACCGGCTAGTGAAAATGCTATTTTATCGTTGCCTGGATCTCCCCCAATGATAGCTCACTCTCAGTTGGTTAAGTTCATTGAGCCAGTTCCCCCAACCAGAAAATAAAAAGAAGACTTAAGAAGTAATCGGGAAGGAGATTCGTCAATGATTATTTGTCCATCTTGTGGAAGTTCACACATTCGCAACGATTACAAACCGGCCCCGCTGACGCTCCGGATGGTTGGAATACGAGCCCTGTTATGTGATCACTGCAACCATCAATTCCGCGCCTTCGCTCTGACGCCCCCCAAAAGTCGAGGTTCAGACAAGCCGCCCCATCTCGCCGACGTTTTCACTCCCGCACCGGTCGTGGATCTGAAGCGAATCAACCAGAATGCCAACGGCCAAAGCCAGAAACAGACCGCCCGAATCATTCTGAACCCGTTCCCGAGAACGACGGAGGCCCAGCCGACCGTCACCGGCGAACTGATCATGACGGATCGTCGCGATCTGCGCACTCAGATCACCAAACTGTATGATTACGGCGCCAAGGCCGTTCCCAGTCATCAGGGATCGAAGCAGGTGATCCCGCTGCATCCGAATGTCCTGTGCCCGGAATGCAATTCGCAGAACGTCCGGCGCCGGCACCGCAACGGATTCGAGCGCGCGGTCTTCTCCTTTATCCACTACAAAGCTTTTACGTGTCAGGCCTGCGCCGCCTCGTTCTATGCCAGAATCAGTGAGAATGGAGGAAAATCGAGGACGACCAATTTCCCGAGATAGGGCGTTCACTGAGGTTTCTTCCAGAGCGTAAAGAGCATTCTCCGCTCACCGTAGACCAAAACTCCCATGCGCGTCTGATCAGGCAGACGCGGAAAACTGAGCGTGGCTTCAAAAGCCTGACCCGGACTGAGGCGGATTCGTCCGTCTTGTGGGCCCAGGGTCTGTTCGGCGGCGAAGCCTCGATCTTTCAACTTATATTGGCGGCAGGCCTCATCGACCAGATAGACGCGCCTCTTCTCATTGATCAACCACCGGCCGCTGCTCATCCGGTAGACCGGCAGATCGAAATCGACGGCGCGCCCGGTGGCATAAGCCACGATCCGCACCAGGGTCTCATCCGGCTTGAGCGTGGTCTCGGCCAGGACCAGCTTGAAGCTCTCTTCGAGATTCTCTTCCGGGCTCTCTTCCCGCAGGCAGGAACCCAGCTTCACCATCGTCTCCTCGACCGACGGCACCCGCGCCTGCTCCGCCTCGCGAGACGAACATCCAATCAAAAATAGACCGGCCAAAAACAACGAAAGCGCCCGGAAAGGTCGCGATCTTCGCGGCCTTTCGTTATTTGCGGATGTTGCGTATTCTCTCTCAGGTCTCATGACAAAACTTGAAAAAAAATTGGGGGCCAGTCTTCAGAGATTGGGAATCGACGCTGATTCGACGGTCGTGATCGCCGTCTCGGGAGGCGCCGACTCGACCGCCCTCTTCGATGCGCTCGTCCGCTCGCGCGAGCAGACCGGGATTCCGAAACAGATCTTCGCCGCTCACCTCAACCATCAGCTCCGGGGCGCGGAGTCGGATGAAGACGAGCGATTCGTGGCTGACCTGGCCGCTCGATCCGCGCTCACCTGCGCGATCGAGCGAATCGATCTGGCCGATCAGCTCCGCCGGGAGCCTCGGAACCTCGAAGCCACGGCGCGACGGCTGCGTTACGATTTCCTGCGGCGAGTCGCCGAGCAGCAAGGGGCGGAGATGGTGTTGACGGCGCATACCCGCGACGATCAGGTCGAGACCGTCCTGATGCGCTGGTTGCGAGGCAGCGGACCGCCGGGACTCCGCGGGATTCACGCGATCAGACCGCTCAGCGAACAGGTGCACCTGATCCGGCCCATGCTCGGCATCACTCGCGACGAGGTGATCCGGCATTGCCGACACTACGAACTCGCTTTCTGCACCGACAGTTCAAACTTCTCCCTCGACTTCACGCGCAACCGCGTGCGCCACGAACTCCTGCCGTTGTTACGGGACTTCAATCCGCGGATCGATCTGGCCCTGCTCCAGACCTCGGAACTGATCACGGAGGATGAAGACTATCTGCACCAGCTCGCCTCGGAGTTCTACACCAAAATCAGCGACGGCAACAAGCTCGAGATCGAACCGCTCAAAAACCTCCACCCGGCGATTCGGCGGCGCATCATTCGCCGGTGGCTGAACGAGATCCGGGGCGGCCTGCAACGGATCGATTCAATACATCTATTTGCCATTGAACAGCTTATGGTCCGCCAGCAGAGCGGGCGCACGATCGAACTGCCGGGCGGCTGGCTGGTCCTCCGGGAATTCGACCGGCTGCGGCTCTCCCGCTCGCAAGTTAATGAACCTAAAGCCCTTCAGATTAATTTTCCGCAAGATCAAAAACATTATTTTGGCCCCTTCCTCTTGACTTTACGAAGAAATGTTCCACGTGAAAGCTTGATGGATGCACAACCTAGCGGCATGGAATCGTACAGCGCCCGGCTGCGCGAAAGCAAAGAGCTGAGTGATTTGAAGTTACGGACACGGCGCCAGGGCGACGCCTATGTCCCGGCGGGCAAGCGCCATCCGATGAAATTGAAGACTCTGATGATTCGCCACCAGGTCCCTCTTTCGCAGCGCGACGAGTATCCGGTGCTGGTGACCGGAGACGACCGGATCGTCTGGTCGCCCGGGCTGCCTATTGCGAGGGAGTTTGCGGCATCCGAGTTTGAGAACGAGGCGTGTTGCGCGTTGGTGACGGCGGAAAAGTTGAACACGAAATGAGCGAAAAATTTTTCGATAAAAATATTTCGCGAGCGCTCTAGACTTTTTTGAGCCTCCTGGTCGCGGTCGGATCATTCGCGAGATGATCATCGGGAAGAACCCGGCGCGCTGAGTGATGGGGATAATGTTGAAACCGCGCCGGAAGGCCTCTCGTCAACAACTTTGTTGAGAAAGGGGGGCGCGAAATTTGTTGAAATAGGCTAGAATGTGTGGGTAGGTTTTCAACGGAGGTAAACATTTTGAACTCGACAATCAGACAAGTGATCCTATGGGTGGTAATCATCGGTGGGGTGATTTTACTCTACCGTTTCTTCCACAACCCCAGTGTCAATCAGCCGTTATCGCTCTCCTACTCCGATTTGCTGGAAAAAGTCGAAAGCAAGGGGGTGAAGACGGCGACGATCGAGAGAGAAAAGATCTACGGTAAGTTGAGCAACGAGCAGAACTATACGACCAAACTCGGTAACGACTTTGTCGCTCGCGATCTGGCCGATGCGATGAAGAGGAACGGAGTGAAAGTCGATTTCGATCCGTCATCGAGCAGCGGCCTCTGGGCCAACATGCTGGTGATGTATGCACCATTCATCCTGATCATCGCGTTCTGGATATTCATGCTTCGGCAGATGCAATCCGGCGGCAACAAAGCGTTGTCCTTCGGCAAGAGCCGCGCGAAGCTCCTCTCCAATCAACAGAAGCGCGTCACCTTCAAGGATGTGGCCGGTGTTGAAGAAGCGAAGGAAGAGTTACAAGAGATTATTGAGTTCCTCAAAGAGCCTCAGAAGTTTCAGAAGTTGGGTGGGCGAATTCCGAAAGGCGTCCTGATGATGGGCCCTCCGGGCACCGGCAAGACGCTGCTGGCGCGAGCCATTGCGGGCGAGGCGAACGTTCCGTTCTTCTCGATCTCCGGCTCCGATTTTGTCGAGATGTTCGTCGGAGTGGGAGCCAGCCGGGTTCGTGACCTGTTCGAGCAGGGCAAGAAGAATGCGCCCTGCATCATCTTCATCGACGAGATCGATGCCGTCGGCCGCCATCGAGGGGCCGGTCTGGGCGGCGGTCACGATGAACGCGAACAGACGCTCAACCAACTGCTCGTCGAGATGGACGGATTTGAGTCCAACGACGGCGTGATTTTGATTGCCTCCACCAACCGTCCCGACGTCCTGGATCCGGCCTTGTTGCGGCCCGGCCGCTTCGATCGGCGGGTCATCGTCAACCGTCCGGACGTCAAGGGCCGCGAAGGTATTCTGGCCGTTCATACCCGCAAGATTCCGCTCAGCGAAGATGTCGACATCTCCGTGATCGCGCGCGGAACTCCGGGATTCACGGGAGCGGACCTCGCCAACCTGGTCAACGAAGCGGCGCTCAACGCCGCCCGTTACAACAAGAAGGTCGTTTCGATGCACGACTTCGAGTGGGCCAAAGACAAGGTCCTGATGGGCTCGGAGCGTAAATCGGCGGTCATGTCCGAAGAGGAGAAGACCACCACGGCCTATCACGAAGCGGGTCACACGGTGGTCGGCCTGAAGGTCCCGAACGCGGATCCGGTTCACAAAGTGACCATCATTCCGCGCGGGATGGCGCTCGGTCTGACGCAGCAACTGCCCGAAGGAGATCGATATACCCACACCCGTGAGTACATCGAGGGCTCGATCGCCATCCTGATGGGCGGACGTTTGGCCGAAGAGATCTTCCTGGGCAAGATCACGACCGGAGCTTCAAACGATATCGAACGGGCCACTGAACTGGCCCGGCGGATGGTTTGTGAATTCGGGATGTCGAATCTGGGTCCGCTGACCTTCGGCAAGAAGGAAGAGCAGATCTTCCTGGGCCGCGAGATCGCTCAGCATCAGGACTACAGCGAGGACACGGCGATCAAGATCGATCAGGAGGTCAAACGGATCGTGATCGAGCAGTACGAACGCGCCCGTCAGATCATCCTCGATCATCGCGACGCTCTCGACCGCCTGGCTCAGGCCCTGCTGTCGCTGGAGACGCTCGATTCCGTTCAAATTCGGCGAGTGGTGGCCGGACTTCCGCTGGACGATGATACTCCGGCGCCCAAGATCCACACCGATAAGGATAAGCCCGCCGATAAGGAACCGATGTTGAAACCGATTCTGCCGCCGATTACGGGCGGTAATCCTGCACCGGCCTAAGCTCGATTAGGCCGCAATCCGGACCGCGAAAGACGCCGACGACGGCATTTTTCGCGGTCTTTTTTTTGTCACGCCAACATCAGATCTGCCGCAATCGGGTCATGATCCGAGATCTGCCCGCCCTGCCCGTTCTTCAATCCCGGGATACTTTGCGGTCTCCGGCTGGCCTGGCCGCTCACCGAGTCCACGATCTCGTCCTGGCCCAGCGGCCTGACTCTGCGGCCGACGATCCAATCGAGGCGAAAATCGAGATGGTAGTCGAACCGCGCCATCCGGGACTCGAAAGCATCGGCCAGAAATCTCGGCAAGGCCGAACGGTCCTCGAACCCACGCATCGGCACGATGCAGGTGGTCGCCGGGCAATTGAACCCCTGCTCGGTGAATCCGTGACGGCGGAGAACGTCGAACAACGGTTCCTGGAGTTGCGGATTGGCAAAGAGGTGGGTCAAACGATCCTTGTCGGCGAATGAGAGCCGCAAGGCGGCACGCAAGGTGCGCCACCAGCCGCCCCGTGGAGTGGCGTTGGTGTTGAAATCTCCGGCAATGACGGCGGCCTCCTGGCCGTGCAGGGCCTCGACCAGCGCCTGGATCTGCCGGGCCCGGCACCCGGGTTTATTCCGGACCTCCAGATGGGTGCTGGCAAAGGCCAGCGTCCCGCCCCCCACCGAGATCTCGGCGGCGACCGCCTGCCGCGCGCCGATACGTTGCTCCTGATGCGCGAAATGATCGAAACAGACCGGGAGTTTGAGAATCCGCGGATTGCGAAGCTCATAACGCGAGAGGATGGCGTTTCCCTGGAGCGCGATCGTATTTTCGCCCGGAATCTTCAAATCCTCGCCATAGCCTTTCGAGAACTCCAGATAGGCCGGCGCAAACAGGCAGTGCATGCCGAGGGCGGCGCCCAGTTCGCGGGCGATAAACCGCTGCCCCGAGCGGTTCATCCCGACGTCGGCTTCATTGAGCGAGATCAGGTCGGCTTCGCGCAGAATCGGATGCCGGCGAAAGACCTCGATGATCTCGTCCAGATATCGCCCTTTCTCGATGTTCCAATGGGCGAGGCGGACGAAATCACGGATCCGCGGGCGCGCCTCGGGAACCGGGAAGAGCCTCGGCTGTTCCAGGAGGTCGGCCAGATATTCACGATGACGCCGATAGGCCGCCGATTCCTGCAGTTCGCCCAGGGTCTTGAAGCCCCTCAACTCGGCAATCAGGGCCTGATGGTCGGTGTATTCAGTCGACATGGGACGGCCCCTATTTTCGGTGCGACCTGGCATATTCGGTCTGCAGCAGATTCATCATCTCGCCGCGTCGATCGTACAGACGCTTCAACTGGCGCGGCGCGCGCTTCGCCAGGGCGTAGGCGGTGATCAAGGGCAAGGCCACCGTCGAGTCGAGATAGCAGACGACCGTGCCCGGCAACTGGTCGGGATCGATCTTCCCCCAACTGACGGCCTCGCTCGGAGTGGCCCCCGACAACCCGCCGGTATCCGGGCGCGCGTCCGTCAACTGCAGAAAATAGTCGTGCCCCTTCTCTTCGATTCCGAGCACCTCCTGAATCTGGGGTTCGGTCTGGAGGGCGAAATTTTTGGGGCTGCCGCCGCCGCAGATGAAAATCCCCGATTTTCCGCCCGTGCGTTTGGCGTTGAGAACGATCGCCGCCGTCTCGTTCACGTCCGCCGAAGGATTGAGCCGGAGCTTTCCTCCCTGCAACTCCATCGCCGCCACGTTCATCCCGATCGAACTATCGCCGGGCGACGAGGTGTAGACCGGGACCCCGTAATGATAGGCCGCGGCCAGCAAGGATTGACTCTTCAGACCGAGCACGCGCTCGCGCTCGGCGATATATTTGCCGCAGAGATAGTGGAATTCGGCGGTTGACATCTCATGCTGGAACTCCTCGGCCCGGATGATCTCCCGAAAAAAGGCATCGGTCGAGAGCAGAACTTCATAATCGAAGAAGATGTCGTAGATCCGGACCACCCCCTCTTCGCGCAGCACGACATCGCTGATCTGGTGGCTGCCGCGATGCATCGAGAGGCCCAGTCCGAAATGCGCATCGTGATAGAGATTGGCGCCGGTCGAGATGATCCAGTCGACGAATCCCGCCTCGATCAAGGGAATGAGGACCGAGATGCCCAATCCGGCCGGAGTCAAAGCGCCGGTGAGCGTGAGCCCGACCGTCACCTCATCCTGCAGCATCCGGTCGCTGAACAGTTGGGCGCCTTCGCGCAACCGCCCGGCGTTATAAGCCTGAAAATTGCTTTCGATCAATTGCACGACCGTCGTCTCTTTGGTGATCGGCGTCGGAGCAATGCGGCGGCCTTGCAAATACTTGCTCTGATTCATGAAATTCTCCCAGGTCTGTTAGATGATTGATTAAGGCGCGAGTTTAAGATTTCGAGCCTCGAAACTCAAACGACCTGCCTCGGAATAGCCGCCGGAGCGGTCACTGACTCGACTTAATTCATTATGATATACTCTTCGCGATTTTCGCCCCTGCATGAAACTTACAGATTTGACCCGGGTCAAACCAAGAGAGGAGGAGTTTCATCAGATGATCTGGCCAGGCAATACCATCTGATGATCAAAGAGGCTATGAAAAAACTGCTTGCGACGATAGCCCTGCTGACACTGCTGGGAAGCGCGGTCTTTGCCGATACCCTCTATTTAAAGAACGGCAGCGTCCTCAAAGGAACGTTCATCGGGTATGAGAACGGCGAGTTCGTCTTCGAACTCGGCAGCGGCCGCCGGGTTAATTTCCCGGCCGGCGAAGTCTCGCGAGTGGCGCTCGATCGCGATTACTCCGGCAACAGCGGCGGCGGCAGTGTGGGCAACAGTGGTTCCGACCGTGGCGATTCAGGGAGGCCGATTCTCACCCGCCGCGGGACCGAACGCCGGAGCCCGGATCCGAGCGATTCTGACAGCGTCGACTCGCTCCCGCCCCCGGAACGGCCGGCCGAACGGCCGGCTGAACGACCGGATCGGAGCGGCAGCGTGCTGTCGCGCGGCGGCGGCAGATCGTCTTCGTCGCCGGGATCGACCTCTTCGGTGGAAGTGAAGTTGGAAGGCCAGTGGGTCCGTTCCCAGGTGCAGGTCTCGCGCGGTCAGCGCGTGCGGGTTGACGCCGGCGGAACCATCTACCTCGACGGGCGGACGCCTACCGGCCCCGATGGATTGAGCGGCCGCCGCGATCCCGAGGCCCCGCTGCCCAATGAGAACGACGGGGCGTTGATCGCCGCGATCGGTCAAGACCCGAACTCTCCATCGATCCTGATTGGACGCTCGAATGAGTTCACGGCGGACCGGGACGGAGTGCTCTACTTCACGGTCAATCACTGGGAGACTCAGGGCGCGCGCGGAGCGTTCAACGTCAATGTCTCCGTGAGCCGCGGCAGCGGCCGCAGCGAGAGTTCCGAAGCCTCCGGACAGCAACAAGGGGCGCGTGAACGCACGATCACCGTCCAGAGCAATCAGCCCTGGACCGATACCGGAATCGATGTCGAACCGAATATGACGTTCGAGATTGTGGCTGAGGGCCAGATCGATCTCGGCAACCGCCAGGCCAGCGGCCCGGACGGCAATCGCGATGCGATCGTCAGATCGGCGAACTACCCGCTGCCGGGCGAGGGCGTCGGCGCCTTGATCGGCAAGATCCGCTATCGAAACGGCCGCGACTCGAACCTGGTCTTCATCGGTTCCCGCGGAACTCCCACGACCGAGCAGAACGAATACGGGCGTCTCCTCCTCGGGATCAACGACGACAACCTGCGCGATAATCGCGGCTCGTATACCGTCAGAATCAGATGGTAGTGAGGAAAGCCTGGAGACCTTTCGAAACCGCGAAAGACGCGAAAATCACTAAATTCGCGTCTTTCGCGGTTGATCAACCGATCTTCTCGACCAGATCTTAACTCACCGCGGACTCATCAATCCTCAATCTGGCCTGATCGATCTCGAGCGTGGCCCTGACTCCGAGGGGCAGGGTCAGGTTGCCGTGCGGGCTGTGGCCGCTGGGCATGCCGAAGAGCACCGGCACCCTCAAATCGGCGGTACATTCGGCCAGGACGTCCTGAATGCGATAGCCCTGATCGGCATGTTGGATGCAATCCAGCATCTCGCCAAAGACGATCCCGCGAACTTCCGTGAACTTTCCGGCCCATCTCAGTTGTTGCAGCATCCGATCGATGGCGAAGGGTTTGGTCCCGGTGTCTTCGAGAAAGAGGATCGAGTCCCGGGTCTCGAGTTCATCGGGCGTGCCCATCAAGGCGGAGATCAACGAGAGACACCCGCCCAGCAATCGCCCACTCACCGGGCGCCCGTCTCCGGCGTGCAAGACTTCGGTCCCGGAGGCCATGATCTCGCCGACGGGCGTGGTTTGCGTGATGGACCGGATCAAGGTTTCACGATCGTAGTGATCTTCGCCGCCGGCCAGATCCTTGGCGACCATGGGCCCGTGAAAGGTCACCCAGTTGAATCGCCGGTGGAGATAGAGATGCAGGGCCGTCAAATCGCTGTATCCGATAAAGATCTTCGGGTTCGAGCGGAGTTCGCGGTCGTCGAGCAGACCGAAGAGCCGCATCATCCCGTATCCGCCGCGCGCGGCCCACACGGCTTTGACCTCCGGATCGCGGAAAGCCTCCATCAACTCCCGGGCGCGACGCTCGTCGCTGCCCGCAGTGTACCGGTCTTTCGAGAGAATGCTCTCGGCAGACTTCACCCGAAAGCCCAGCCGCTCCAGTTCCGCGACGCCGCGCGCCAGATAGTCGGACTTGAGATTGCTCGCCGGAGCGACCACGGCCACCGTCTCGCCTCTCCGCAGGGCTCCGGGCTTGATGATTTGAGGAATTTGAATTGTCGACATATGTCAAGTCTCGGCAATCGAAGTGGGCGCGGCGCCTGATCACACCCTCAATCCTTGCATCGGCGCGTGATCATCACCTATGATGCTCTCCATCTCTCATACACACTGGGCCAATTAGCCTCCAGCCAGTGATAAATCTTATTCGATTGTAACAGCAAGCTATCGTACTTGCTCTATACTTTTTTGAGGAGAAACCAAAGTGGAGATAGTTGATCGTGTGCGGGAACTGGGAATCATTCCCGTCGTCAGCATACCCAAGCTTGAATATGCGTTGCCGCTCGCTGAAGCCCTGCTCAAAGGAGATTTGCCATGCGCCGAGATTACGTTCCGGACGGCGGCGGCGGCGGAATCGATCGCGGAGATTCGCGCCAAACATCCGGACTTATTTCTCGGCGCCGGCACCATCCTGACGCCCGAACAGGCGGAAGTCGCGCTCAACGCCGGAGCGCAGTTCATCGTCTCGCCCGGCACCAATCCGGCGGTGGTCGATTACTGCATCACGCAAGGCGTGACGATCTTTCCCGGCGTCTGCACCCCGACCGAGATCGAGATCGCGCTGGCCAAGGGCCTCGACGTCCTGAAATTTTTTCCGGCCGAGCAGATGGGCGGCGTGAAGTTCCTGCAGGCGATCTGCGCCCCTTACCGGCAGGTCCATTTCATTCCGACCGGAGGAATCGATCCTCACAATCTGGGATCCTATCTGGCGCTGCCGCAGGTCATCGCTTGCGGTGGAAGCTGGATGGTCAACTCCGAATTGATGAGCACCGGGCAGTTCGACCGAATCCAGGAACTGGCGAAAGAAGCCGTGAGGCTGGTGAAAGAGGAGAGAGAGAAAACCCATGCCTAGCCTGAAGCTCAAATCGAAAGATCAATGCAGGTGGGATCTGGTGGCGCTCGGCGAAGTCATGCTCCGGCTCGATCCGGGCGAGGGGCGCATCCACACCACCCGCGAGTTCAAAGCCTGGGAGGGCGGCGGCGAATACAATGTGGCGCGTGGACTGAAGAGGTGCTTCGGCCTGGAGACGGCGGTGGTGACGGCGTTCGCCGACAATCCGGTCGGCCGGCTGATTCAAGATCTGATCTACCAGGGAGGAGTCGATCAATCGCATGTGAAATGGGTCAAGTACGACGGCGTCGGACGCACGGTGCGAAACGGCCTCAATTTCACGGAGCGCGGTTTCGGAGTCCGTGCCGCGCTCGGTTGTTCGGATCGCGGGCAGACCGCCGCCTCGCAGCTCAAACCGGGAGAGATCGACTGGGAACGGATCTTCGGCCGCGAAGGCGCGCGCTGGTTTCATTGCGGCGGCATCTTCTGCGCGCTCTCGGAGACGACGCCCCTGGTGGCCACAGAGGCGATGGAAGCCGCCAGACAATACGGAACCGTCATCTCTTACGACCTCAACTATCGAGACTCGCTCTGGAGATCGATCGGCGGTCAGGCGCGGGCCCGAGAGGTCAATCAGGCGCTGGCGCCGCTGATCGACGTCATGATCGGCAACGAAGAAGACTTTACCGCAGCCCTGGGGTTCAAGGTCGAGGGGTTGGATGAACATCTTTCGAACCTGGATCCCGGCAATTTCCGGAAGATGATGGAACGCGCCGTTCAGGAGTATCCGAATTTCCAGGTCGTGGCCACCACGCTCCGCAATGCCAAAACCGCCACGATCAACGACTGGAGCGCCGTCTGTTTCCACCAGAACGAACTCTACCAGGCCCCCCTGCGCGAGGATCTGGAGATCTTCGATCGCGTCGGCGGGGGCGATTCATTCGCCTCGGGGCTGATCTACGGCTTCCTGACCGATCAAGGCGCGCAGCGCGCGATTGAATACGGCGCCGCGCACGGCGCGCTGGCGATGACCACCCCCGGAGATACCTCCATGGTGACCCTGGCCGAGGTCGAGAGCGTGATGAAGGGCGGCGGCGCGCGCGTCAACAGGTAAAAGAGAAGTCCAGAGAAGCCTGGAAAAGTCAAAAATCTATCTCGGAATCGCCCTTTGCGCCGGATAATTTCCAGGCTAAGTATCCGACTTCTCTAGACTTCTCTGGACTGTTCCCGACTTCTCTAGACTCCCCTAATTGTCTGAAATAATTTTTGGCGAATCCGTCATATAAATTACACCGTCTGAGCCAACAGGCTGCTAGGATTAGTTGCTCAGGAAACAATTATTCCCCTTGAGTGACGGATACCATTAAAAAGAGGAGAACATCGATGATCAAGAAACGATTGATACTTCATCTAACCATTATCAGTTTGCTGGGGCTAATTCCGGCATTTGCCGCGCCGGTCGGAGAGTTGCCGGAGGTGGGCAAGGCGGCGCCGGAATTCAGTCTCAAGACCGATGCGGGGAAGGACGTGAATTTGAAGGATTATCGCGGTAAATGGGTAGTCCTCTACTTCTATCCGAAGGACTTCACTTCCGGGTGCACGGTTCAAGCACGGAATTTCCAGAAAGACCTGGCGGCATATCAACAGGCCAACGCCGTCATTTTAGGGGTCAGCGTCGACACGGTTGAATCGCACAAAGGGTTCTGCGAAAAAGAGGGATTGAACTTCACGCTGCTGGCGGATACCGAAACCAAGGTCTCGGCTTCCTACGGTTCGCTGAACGACAACAAGCTCTCCGCGCGCAATACCTTCATCATCGATCCGGAAGGAAAAGTGGTCAAGGTCTTCCCGAAGGTCAGCGTGGCGAAGCACAGCGAGGAAGTTCTGGCGGCCCTGGCGGAGTTACAGAAGAAGTAACCGAGCCACCGTCGATGGAGTTGCTGTCAAACGAAAGCCCCGGAATAATCGTTCGATTTTCGATTATTCCGGGGCTTTTTCTATCGGCCCCGGTTCACCGAGAGCTATTCTTCATCGTTAAGCAGACCGCGTTCCTGGAGTTCCTGGCAGGTGATGCAGTAACGAACCCAGGGTAGAGCCTCCAAGCGTTTCGGCTGAATTTCATTGCCGCAATTGGCGCAGACGCCGTATTCTTCGTCGTCGATCCGCTGGAGAGCCTCTTCGATCTGCGTGAGGATGAGCCGGTCGTTGGTCGACTGGCTGAAGAGTAGTTCTTTGGTGTAGGAGTTTGAAGCTTTGTCAGCCGGATCTTGCGTAGCTTCGATGTCGGCTTCGCGTCCATAGTCCTCATTGCGTCCGACCACGCCAATCAGAGCCGAACGCTCTTCGACCAGACGGTCACGGTAAGTTTTCAGTTTCTTTTTTTCCATCTACTCTTCTCCTCATCAAGAGATCGGCGGCAAGTGACGGCTAACAGTGACGAGTGTTCGATGCCTGAAATGTCACTTGCCACGCTTCACTCGTCACTCTAGGGGGTTGAAGTTAAAACTTGTGATAAGGCCATCCTGCCAACAACGTAAAAGCGCGATAGAGCTGCTCAGATAAAAAAACGCGCGCCAGTTCATGCGTCAACGTCATCTTCGAGAGAGCCATTCTCAAGTCTGCACGATCCTTAACTTTCTGGCTGACGCCGGCGAACCCTCCGATCACGAAGGCCAACCGCTTGATCCCGACCCGCTGCTTGGTCCCGATCAACTCAGCCAATTCTGGCGATGAAAGTTCCCGGCCGTCTTCATCAAGCAAGATTACAAAGTCATCACGCTCGATCGCGGCGAGGATCCGGGCGCCCTCGGCCTCTACGACACGCCTCTTATCGGCTTCACCTTTGGGCTCCTTTAACTCGCCCACCTCCAGCGTGACGAAATGTTCCATCCTCTTCAAATAACCGTCAATCAACGCCGCACAATGGCGATCCTTGGTTCTACCTATCCAGACGATGTGAAGACGCATCCGGTCACGGACTCCACGTCGCACCCTTAAAGTTCGACTTTTTCAGCGTCGCGCCACAATCGTTCGAGATCGTAGAAGCGGCGTGACTCTTCGGTGAAGATGTGAACGATGAAAGCCCCATAATCGATCAGGATCCATTCCCCGCTGTTGTAGCCTTCGGTATTGAGCGGGCGGACGCCGGAGAGTTTCAACTGCTCGACGATCGCATCGGCGATGGCCTGAGTCTGCCGCGTCGAACTCCCCGAACAGATCATGAAGTAATCGGTAAATTCCGTGATGGCTGACAGCCGAAGCAGCAGCAGATCCTGCGTCTTCTTCTCTTCGGCGGCGGCCGCGGCCAGTTTGACCTGCTCAAAGATCTGCTGGTCCTCGGGAGCGAGAACAGCGGTCCCGGTCAACTGTTCGTTCTGCGCAATTTCTTCGTTTAGGACTTTTGACATTCAGACTTCCGATACAACCCGTATTTGACGAGATAGGCGGCAACCGCCGGCGGAACCAGCCCCTCGATGGCTGCTCCCCGCGCGGCAGCTTCGCGCACATTTGTAGCCGACACATCGACCTCTATGTAATCAGTTAAATAGATCCGGGGCCATGCCAATGTTTCATCGGACGGAAACCGTCCCCCCCGCAGATCCACGACTCTCGCCCGTAATTCGGGCGTCAGCCGCGAAACCACGCTCTGATCCTGACCATACCCCGGACGGGTGGCGACTATCACATCGTATTCGCTCAGGATCCGTTCGTATTCATGCCAAGTCATCACGTCTTTAAACGAATCCTCTCCCATGACAAAGAACAATCGAACCTCGGGATTCTCGCTCTGCAATCTCTGCAGCGTCTCGACCGTGTAGGGGCGGGACGGCGCCTCCAGTTCAACGCTGGAGACGAACATTCTGGGCGATTGAGCCGTCGCCAGAATCAACATCGCCAGGCGATGATACGGCGAACTGATCAGGTGCCCCCGTTTATGAGGGGGCACATAAGCAGGAACGAAAAGCAGCCGATCCATTGCAAAAGCCCGTAAGACCGCCTCGGCGACCTGCCAATGGCCGTTGTGCATCGGATCGAACGTGCCGCCATAGACGCCGACGCGTTTCTCCAAAGCTTCCTCGCTCAGCTCGATTCCATCGCCCATCGCTCAAGCCGGGGCGGCGACCAGATTCTTCGAATCGTCGTCCTGCTTGAGGCGGTCCAGCCGGCGCTCGACCGCTCGCAACATCTCCTGAACTCCCTGACCGGTGACGGCCGAGATCCCGTAAAATTCCAGCCCCTCCTGCTCGCAGAAGCGCGCCAGCTCGCCGATCCGTTCCGGATCATCGAGCGCGTCGAGCTTCGTGGCCACCACGATCTTGGGCTTCTTCGCCACCTGGGGACTATAGGCCTCCAGTTCGCGGGCGACCGTCCGGTAATCGGCGATCGGGTCCCGGGCCAGGCCGGAGACGTCGACCAGATGCAGGAGTATTTGAGTGCGCTCGATATGGCGCAAAAAACGATCCCCAAGCCCGGCTCCGAGATGGGCCCCTTCGATCAATCCTGGGATGTCGGCGACGACCATAGTCTTGAAATCGCCCAGATCGACCACCCCCAGATTGGGTTCGAGAGTGGTAAAGGGATAGTCGGCAATCTTCGGACGCGCTGCTGAAATGCGTGAGATCAGCGTCGATTTGCCGGCATTCGGCAGGCCTGCCAGTCCGACATCGGCGATCAGTTTGAGCTCCAGCATCAACCATCGATCCTGGCCGGTCCGGCCGTCTTCGTGGTGACGCGGCGCGCGATTGGTGGGAGTGGCGAACTGAGCGTTGCCTCGACCGCCCCGCCCTCCGGCCGCAACCAGAACCTTCTCTCCGGCGCGGGTGAAATCGTGAATCAGTTCTCCAGTCCCCACATCCGTCACGATCGTGCCGATCGGAACCTGCAGGACGATGTTTTCGCCGTTCGCTCCATGTCGCTTGTCCCCCTCGCCGTGCCGTCCACGACCGGCGATCTGTTCCGGGCTATAGCGAAAGTGGAGCAAAGTGTTGAGACTCCCGGTGGATTCAAAATAGATCGATCCACCGCGTCCGCCGTCACCGCCTGAAGGACCACCGCGCGGGACAAACTTTTCACGGCGAAAAGCGGTTACTCCATTACCACCGTCCCCGCCTTTCACGTGGATTTTCGCGCGGTCAATAAACATAAAACCTGATGAGTGATAAGCCCGAACGAGAGTAAAGAGGAACTCTTCACTCCGAACCTATCGCTAATCGACGCTACTCTTCCGGCCGACTCTGCCGGCCTATTCCGCGGGCCTACTCTGCGGGATAGACGCTGATGAAGCGCCCTTTGCGGCCCCGGTCTTCGAACTTCACGACCCCGGTGATCTTGGCGAAGAGCGTATCATCGCTGCCGATCCCGACATTCCGGCCGGGCTTAAAACGCGTGCCGCGTTGGCGAACCAGAATCGAGCCGCCACTGACCTGCTCACCGCCGAAGCGTTTGACGCCCAGCCGTTGAGACTGCGAATCCCGTCCGTTCCTTGAACTACCTACTCCTTTTTTATGTGCCATTGAACAATTCCTTCTCTCTCGATCTCATCGACCGCCACACTCATGAGATCGCGTCGATCTTGACTGCCGTATAGTCTTGACGGTGTCCCTGTTTCCGCTTGTACTGTTTCCGCCGCTTGAACTTGAAGACGATGATCTTGGGTCCGCGGCCGTTCTTCACGACCGTTCCTGTCACGCGTGCGCCCTCCAACATCGGCGCGCCGATCCGAAGCCCCTTGTCGCCGCCCTCGGCGAGAACTTCAGTGAACTCCACCGTATCGCCAGCATTCTTGCCCGCAAGCGATGGAATGCGCACCACATCACCAGGACTAACTCGGAACTGTTTCCCACCTGTTCGGATGATTGCGTATTCCACTCCCATAATTCCTCCATTCATTCTTATAGTAGAAAGCCGAAAATTATAGGTCGTATAATCTGTGGGTGTCAACCGTCTCTACCGATTTCCAGCGCGATTGTCGGGAGCCCCAATGTTTACGGGCACTAAAGGGCAATTAAAAAGGTCCATCCATCGCGGTCCGGCGCTCGACGGTCGATTAATGAGGTTATTTTTTCGCTCGAGATCCTACCAAATTAGAACGTTGAGATCCTGAAATTTGGATCCCGACCGGTCGATTAGATCGTGGAGTAAAGAACCAGTAAGCGGGGGCGCGTCTTGACAGCGCCACCTACGAAATAGTTTGATAATGGTTGCTCTATCAGAAATGCCCGGGAGAGCTTTACACCTTATTACGATGACGCACCGTCGCTTTCTTCTCATTTCACTACTGATCGCCGTCACCGGCTTTCTCTTTGTTCACTTCAAGGTGCATGGCTACGACGACCGTATCATCACGGAAATAAGGGATCTGGACACCAGTCAATGGCCGAAGCCGCGCGTGGCCGTCGTCTTCGGGGCCAGTGTCTACGGCAGCGGCGAGCTCTCGCCGGTCCTGGAAGATCGGGTCAACATGGCGATCGAACTCTACCGGGTCCGGAAAGTGGATCGGATCCTGGTCTCCGGCGACAATCGACATCCGAGTTATAACGAACCGAAAGCCATGCAGGAGTACCTGATCTCGCATGCCGTGGCGGCGCGGGACGTGGTGGTCGATTACGGAGGACGCTCGACCTACGAGACCTGTCTCCGGGCCAAGGACGTCTTCGGACTGAAACGGGCGGTGCTGGTCTCCCAGGGCTACCATCTGCCGCGCGCGCTCTACATCGCCAACGAGCTGGGGCTCGATGCCGTCGGGATGTCTTCGGACCTGCAATCCAAAAATCCGATCGACTACCGGAACCTCCGGGAGTGGGGAGCGGAGATCAAAGCCTACTTCAATCTGCATGTGATCTCGCCTGAGGTGGAGCTGGGGGAGCGGACCCCGGTCAAGTGAGCCGGCGAAGGCCCGGAATTTCTTGACTCCGCGTGACGCATTGCGGATAATGCCCGGCGCGGCGGTTTTTCAGACGGCTGCCGCCGTTATCTTAACTTTTATGAGACATATGAGAATCTGGCTCGCCACCATGCAAACCATCATCGATCGTGCGGTTTCGCGCATCCAGGGATGGTCTGCCTGGCGCTTCTCCTTTGGATATAGCTTCTATTTCTACTTTAGCAGCTCCAGAGGGGTCGGAGGTTCGTTAGCCTGAGCCAGGCATAAACGGAATGATGATCAAGGCCCCTCGTTCAAAGCTGAACGGGGGGCCTTTTAGTTTTAAATAGGCACTAGTAAATGACGTATCAAATCCATAGACATTCAAGCAACCAGTCGAAAATTCCACGGGTGGCCTACCAGGGCGAACCCGGAGCTTTCAGCGGAGAGGCCGCCCGCCGACTCTTCAGAGAAGAGGTCGAGATCGTACCGTGTGAGACGTTCGAGAAGATGTTCAGCGAAGCCGAGAATGAGACGTGCGACTACTGTCTGGCGCCGATCGAGAATTCGCTCTACGGTTCGGTCTATCAGAACTACGATCTGTTGCTGAAGCACAATCTGCAGATCGTCGGCGAGACCTACCTGCGGATCGTCCATCACCTGATGGCCGCGCCGGAGACGAAGATCGAGGACGTGAAACGCGTCTACTCTCATCCGGTGGCCCTGGGCCAATGCCTGCGCTTCTTCAACGACCACCCGAAGATGCGGCCGGTCGCCGCGTACGACACGGCCGGCAGCGTCAAGATGATTATGGAGAACCGGGAGGAGGGGGCGGCGGCGATCGCCGGCGCCATGACGGCCGACTACTACGGCGCGCGGGTCCTGGCGGCCGGAATCGAAGACAATCGGCAAAACTACACCCGGTTTCTGCTGCTCTCCCACAACGACCGCGGCAACGAACCTCCGGCCGACGCGGACAAGACCTCGATCGTCTTCGCGCTCGGCAACCAGATCGGATCTCTCTACCGGGCCATGGCCGTCTTTGCCCTGCGCGACATCGATTTGACCAAGATCGAATCGCGGCCGCTCGTCGGTCAACCCTGGGAATACAGTTTCTACCTGGATTTCATCGGCCACATGGCCGAGCCCCGCGTCCGCAATGCGCTGGCGCATCTGGGCGAATTCGCCACGACCATCAAAGTCCTTGGTTGCTACCGGCGAGCGCCTAGAAATAGCGATGAATGAGGACGGTTTTCAGTTCGGATTTCAGTTTTTGGTTTTCCAATCTGAAATCCGATATCTCCTGAGGAGGGAGTAATCAAATATGATCGTAGCCATGCAAGCAGAAGCAACCGAAGAACAGATCCAACATATTTGTCACCGGATCCGCGAATTCGGATACACGCCGCATGTCATCCGCGGCACCGAACAGACGGTGGTGGCCGCCATCGGGCCCGGCGACAAGAAAGAGCACATCGAGCACCTCAAATCGGCCGAAGGGGTGCAGGACGCCTTTCCCATCCTGCAGCCGTTCAAGCTGGTCAGCCGCGAGGTCAAGAAACAGAAATCGGTCATTCAGATCGGCGATGTGGTGATCGGCGACGGCGGATTTGTCGTGATGGCCGGCCCCTGCTCGGTCGAAGGGCACGAACAGTTGATGACCACCGCCGAGGCGGTCTCCGCCTCCGGGGCCCAGATCCTGCGGGGCGGGGCCTATAAACCCCGCACCTCGCCCTACGATTTTCAGGGGATGGCCGAAGAGGGGCTGAAACTGTTGTCCGAGGCTCGCCAACGGACCGGCCTCAAGGTGGTCACCGAAGTGCTGGATACCGGAGATGTGGAGATCGTGGCCGAGTATGCCGACATTCTGCAGGTCGGGACCCGCAACATGCAGAATTTCGCCCTGCTCAAAAAACTCGGGGAGATCGACAAACCGGTGATGCTGAAACGCGGGCTGTCGGCGACGATCAAGGAGTTTCTGCTCTCGGCCGAATATATCGTGACGCATGGCAATCCGCGCGTCATTCTCTGCGAGCGGGGGATCCGGACCTTCGAGACCGCGACTCGCAACACGCTCGACCTGGCGGCCGTGCCGTTACTCAATGAGCTGACGCACCTTCCGGTCGTGGTCGATCCGAGCCATGCCACCGGCAAACGGAGCCTGGTTCGTCCTCTCTCCAAGGCCGCGGTGGCGGTCGGCGCCGATGGGTTGATGGCCGAAGTTCATCCGTGGCCGGAGAAAGCCTGGTCCGACGGTCCGCAATCGCTGCGGCTCGAAGAGTTCGCCAAATTGATGCGTGAACTGCAACCGTACGTCGATCTGCGCCGCGACGAGATCGGTTGATCATTCGAGATTTGAACCGCGAAACACGCTGACGGCGGCGGACCGCAATTGGTCCGAGCCGCGTGTTTCGCGGTTTGAAAGCAGTTTGAAAGCAGTTTGAAAAGAGGCCGCCTTGCCCTGGCCGCGCTCGGCGTGTCAGAATAGCCGAGTGGTAGGTTCTCCCTGAATTCGATCCTCTAATGAGACTGTCGCTCTTGCCCGCCGGTGACTCTTTCCAACCGGCCAGGAGCCAAGGGCAGGAGAACTACAGCGCAAGCTGAACTATGAGAGTCAAAAAGACCGCATTGATCGTCTGCAACAACGGCAAGGAATATTGGATCACGCAGAAACAGTTCTGGAATATGGTGCGCGAAGGCGTCGTCGTGCAGACCGGCAATCAGCCATTAACCGGCCGGTTTCGCGGCCGAGATGACCAGCTCCTGATCACGCTCCACCATACGGTGCTCAACAAGGCCACTCCGATCCACACCGGCGAGGTGCTGGGAGCGACCCGCTTCAAGAAGAATCGGCATTGAGAGGGAACGGGCCGGCCGTCCCCTACCCTCCGGCGATCGCCGGAACGATGGAGATTTCGGCCGTCTCGCCGACCCGAGTCTCCAGCCGCTCGAGAAACCGAATGTCCTCCCCGTCGACATAGACGTTGATGAATCGCCGCAGTTCGCCGTTCTCCTCGCATAAACGCGCGCGAATGCCCGGAAATTGGGACTCCAGTTGATCGAAGACCTCGCTCACGGTGCGGCCTGCGACTTCAACGCTCTCGGTCCCGTTGGTGAATCGGCGCAATGGCGTCGGAATACTTACGGTTTGAGCCATTATTTCTCCTTTCAGATTTGACCTTTCCCGGATCTGACCTCGCCGCCTCAGGCGGCGGCGGCCCCCTGGCGCTCGTTCAAGAGCGATTCGAAGGCCGAGAGCCGCGGCTCAATCGAGTTCAGATCGGCGAGCGTCAAGCTCTCCTGGGTCTTCAATCCATTGCCGGTGATGGCGAGGACCAGTCGATCATTCGCGGTCAATCGCCCCTGAGCGATCAGTTTCCTGGTCACCGCCACGGTGACGCCGCCGGCGGTCTCCGTGAAGATGCCTTCGGTCTCGGCCAGGAGTTTGATCGCCTCGAGGATCTCGGCATCGTTGACGTCTTCGGACCAGCCGCCCGTCTCCGTGATGACTCCGGTCGCAAAGTAGCCGTCGGCCGGATTGCCGATCGCGAGCGATTTGGCGATGGTATTCGGTTTGACCGGGGTCACCTCTCTCGTTCCGGCTTTGACCGCCGCCGAGATCGGATTGCAGCCGGTGGCCTGGGCGCCGTAGAACCGCGGGCGAGCCGGCGGAATCAGGCCCAATTTTTCGAGTTCCGTGAAGGCCTTGTAAATTTTGGTGATCAGCGAACCGCCCGCCATCGGAGCCACGACCGCATCCGGCGCCCGCCACCCCAGTTGTTCGGCAATCTCGTAGCCGAAGGTCTTCGAGCCTTCCCCATAGAACGGGCGCAGGTTGACATTGACGAAGGCGATGGGATGGCGCCCGGAGATCTCGCTGCACAGCCGGTTGACGTCATCGTAATTGCCGCGGACGGGAATGACCGTCGCGCCGAAGATCTGGGTGCTGAGGACCTTGCTCTTCTCCAGGTTGTCGGGAATCAGGATGAAGGCCGGAAATCCGCCCGCCGCCGCATTGGCCGCCACCGAGTTGGCGAGATTTCCCGTCGAAGCGCAGCCGACCGCCTCGAACCCGAACTCGCGCGCCTTGGAGAGCGCGACCGCCACGACCCGGTCCTTGAACGACAGGGTCGGATGCGAGACCGAGTCGTTTTTGAGGTAGAGCTCGCCCACGCCGAGCACCCGGGCCAAACGATCGGCCCGCACCAGAGGCGTAAATCCGCTCTGGCTGCCGACTGCCGGTTCGCCGTCGATCGGCAACAGCTCGCGGTACCGCCACAACGTCTTGGGACGCGAGGCCACCACCTCGTGCGTCAGGGTTCGGCCGATGGCCTCGTAATCGTAATCGACCTCCAGCGGACCAAAACACTCTTCACAAATTGCCAACGGTTCGACCGGATAAGGCGTCCCGCAGATTCGACATTTCAGGCCTTTGACGTAACTCATGCGCTCCTCCCAATAAAGTCTCGATTCTCAATTTCGCGAACCTGGCTCGTCCCCGGAATCAGCCGCAAAGGACCGCGCCGCCGTTCACGTTGAGGACTTCGCCCGTGATGTGACGGGCGAGATCGGAAGCCAGAAACAGGATCGGTCCCGCCACATCCTCGGAGGCGGCGACCCGGCCCAGCGGAATCGCGCCGAGAATCTGGGCCCGTTGCGCTTCGCTCGCGTGCAACGCGGGGGCCGCCATCTCGGTCTCGATCCATCCCGGAGCCACGCAGTTGACCCGCACGTTGTAACGTCCGAGTTCCACTGCCAGCGACTTGGTGAAACTGATGACCGCTCCCTTGGAAGCGGCATAATCGGCGTGCCCCGCTTCGCCACGTTGACCCGCCGTCGAGCTGACGGTCACGATCTTGCCGTGGCCCTGGGCCATGAAGATGCGAGCGGCTTCCCGGCAGATGTAATAGACGCCGCTGAGGTTGACCCGCAGCGTCTCTTCCCATTGCATCTCGCCGAGTTCGGTAATTGGATGGTCCTTGGCCGGCCAGACTCCCGCGTTGGCGACCACCACGTCCAGCCGGCCGAAAGATCCCTCGCTCTGCCTGACCAGCGAGATCGCCTCGTCAGTGCGTGAGATGTCGGCCTGCGCAATCAGCGGCGTCGCCCCCGCCCGTTTGACGGCTTCGGAGACCGACCGTGCGGCTTCGTAGTTTCGATGGTAGTTGATGACGATTCCCGCAGCCCCCGCCTCCGCAAACTTGATCGCGGTTGCGGCTCCGACACCACGCGAAGCGCCCGTAATCAGGATGACCTGATCTTTGAACGAAAACATGTGTTGTCCTGTGTATGATTGACCGCCGATAACAAAACAGGCCCCACGCTAAAGTTAGCGTAGGGCCGGTGCCTAGCTGTTTAGCAGTTTTTATAGTGGAGCAAGTAGCTCAAATCGCCACTCAGAATGTCAAAGGAGACTTGGCTCAAAAACTGAAAAGCCCCGCGCCAATTAGCGCGAGGCTGAAATTTGAACCATCGGGCTTTTTAGCGCATTTTTTACGTGGAGCAAGTCGCCTTAAATCACCACGACCTAATTTTTCAAAATCCACCATACACTGAGGGCCCACAAGACGTCAAGCGAAAATGAGTTTTTTTCCCCGCCCCGCTTCCATTCTCACCCCCCGGATGAGTTTAATAGAATGTGACCGTTGAAATTCCAAATCGGTGAGTAATGACAACAAGCGAATGAAGAGAAAAAAAATACAGGCCTGGTGCGTGCACCTCTACACTGGACTCGGCCTCCTGGCGGCAGCCGGGATGGCAATGTTTATTATTCGTGGTGATCAGGATTCGATCTACCGATGCATCTTCCTGATGATCATCGCCACCGTCATCGATTCGACCGACGGCTGGCTGGCGCGGCGCGCGCAGGTCAAGAAGGTGCTGCCGCAGTTCGACGGGCGCCGACTGGACGACATCATAGATTTCCAGAACTACACCTCGCTGCCGCTCCTGTTTATGTGGCGGACCGAAATCCTGCCGGGGGATTTGAGCTGGTGGTTGTTGCTGCCGCTCCTGGCCAGCGCCTACGGATTCTCGCAATCGGACGCCAAGACCGAGGACAACTTCTTCCTCGGATTCCCGTCCTACTGGAACGTCATTGCGGCCTATCTCTATTGGCTGCAATTGCCGGTCTGGATCTCGCTGTCGCTGATCATCGGGCTCTCGCTGCTGACCTTCGTCCCGTCGTTCTATCTCTACCCATCGCAGGGCGGGCCGCTGAACAAGCTCACGAATCTGCTCTGCGTGCTCTGGACGCTGGCGGTGCTCCTGGTCACGACCCGGGTGGTCGACCATCCGAGAGAGCTGATCTGGGCTTCGCTTGCTTTTCCGATCTACTACTTTGTATTGTCCTGGGTGGTGACCTTTCGGCGCTGGTTCGGCAAGGATGGACAACCGAAAGAGTCGCTTCTATCATCGTGACCTGATTCATGATTCATGGGGGGTTGAAGATGCAACTTGGATTGAACGTCGGTTATTGGGGATCGTCTCCGGTCGACAACGTGGCGTTGACACAGGAAGCCGACCGCCTGGGATTTCACTCGGTCTGGACGGCCGAGGCTTACGGCTCGGACGCGGTCTCGCCGCTGGTCTGGCTGGCGGCCAAGACCGAAAAGATCCGGGTGGGAACCGCCATCCTGCAGATGACCGCCCGGGTCCCGGCCATGACGGCGATGACGGCGGCGACCATCGACATGCTGAGCGGCGGGCGCATGCTGCTCGGAATCGGCGCGTCCGGCCCGCAGGTCGTCGAGGGCTGGCACGGAGTGCCTTACGGCAAGCCCCTGACTCGCGCCCGCGAGTATGTCGAGATCATGCGCCGAGTCTGGAAGCGCGAAGAGCCGCTGGATTTTCACGGCGAGCATTACGACATCCCCTGCGCGAACGGGAGCGGCCTCGGAAAACCGCTGAAACTGATCATTCATCCGCTCCGGCCGCGAATCCCGATCTATCTCGCGGCGGTCGGGCCCAAGAACGTCGCGCTGGCGGCCGAGATCGCCGAGGGCTGGCTGCCGGTCTTCTTCTCTCCCCAGCGGATGAACGTCTACCGGGAATGGCTCGATGAGGGATTTGCCAGGCACGCGGCCGCTCAGGCCGGCGCCGTCTCGCCGGAGACCAAAGACCTCTCCAACTTCGAGATCGCCCCCACCGTCGCGATTCAGATGAGCAACGATGTCGACCGTTGCCGCAATCTGGTCAAACCCCATCTGGCCCTCTACATCGGCGGCATGGGAGCGCGCGAACAGAATTTTTATTTCAACATCGCCTGCCGTTATGGTTACGAAGAGGCCGCGCACAAAATTCAAGATCTCTTTCTGGAGGGGCGGCGGGGAGACGCCGCCAGGGCGGTGCCTGACGAACTGGTCGACGAGGTGGCCCTCTGCGGGCCGAAGGAACGAATCGCCGAACGCCTGGCGGGATGGAAACAGAGCGGAGTCAGCACCATGATCTGTGCAACTTCCGATCTCGACACCCTGCGGGCCCTGGCCGAGCTGGTGCTGTAGAGAGATGACGACCGTTCCCGATCAAGCGACCATTTCCAAACTGATGCGAGCCATCGTCGCCAAGTCCATGATCGAGCTGCTGCTCGTCTGTGCGGTCGCGACCATCGCGGCTTTTTCGAATTTCAGTCCGTTGTTGCGCGGTGCGATCGACGTGGCCGATCACAAACTGATCGCCGGTTGGGTTCACGATCCGCTCTCGCCCGCGGAAGCGATCGAGGTCATGCTCTTCATCGACGGTCAATTCGTCGCCGCCCGGCGGGCCGACGAGAGGCGTGACGACCTAGTAGCGGCAGGCGCGACGACTATCCCCAATCACGGCTTCACCTTCGCTCTCGACCCCGCCGGTCGGACCGCCGGAACCCATACGGCACAAGTCTATGCGGTGCGGCACACTTCAGGATCGCATAAGGTCCTGATTCCAATTTCCAGACTCGCACGGACCTTCGATGTCCGCGCGGAGCCGCGTCCGTAATCCGCGTGCCACTCGGAGTGTCACGTTCCACTACATTTCCGCGGCGAGTCCCAATTTGTCCGCTCTCAACTTGAAGCCGCCTCTCTCCGGTAGTAGCATACAGTGCGTTCACCTATATAACAGTATTGAACTTTTCGTTAGGCGTTTCTCTAGTCTTAATTCAATGTAAAGAGATCTTCCAATTCGATAAGAGGTAAGTAATGACTCCGCTCACTCCAGGCATCAGAATCTCGCACTACCGTATCATCGAACAGCTTGGTCAGGGCGGACAGGCCACTGCCTACAAAGCCGAAGATACCCGTCTCAAGCGTCTCGTGGTAATCAAGACTCTGCTCCCCGAACTGGCGGCGAGCGAGAGCGCGCGATGCCGTTTCGAACGCGAGGCGAGACTCGCCTCGGCGCTCGATCATCCGAATATCTGCAGCATCTACGACATCGGGGAGAGCGAAGGACTCTATTACATTGTCATGCCCTTCATCGAAGGGCGAACCCTGAAACAGGTCATCGCCAAACAGCCGCTCGAAATTTCGAGCGCGCTCTCGATCGCCATTCAGGTGGCGGACGCGATCGTGGCGGCGCACTCGCGCAGCATCATTCATCGCGACATCAAACCGACCAACATCATGGTCAACACCCGCGGCCAGGTGAAGGTGCTCGATTTCGGCCTGGCCAAGATGATCACTGGCGACGAGGAGGCCGAGAGTCAAAATCAGGATCATGAAAAGACGGTGACCGAGATCGGCGTGCCCTATGGCAGCACCGGATACAGTTCGCCGGAACAGGCGGTCGGCGAACGGGTCGATCATCGGACCGACATCTTCAGCCTCGGCGTCGTGCTCTATGAGATGGTGACAGGCAGGCCGCCGTTTCAGGGCCGCTATCGGATCGAGATTCTCAACGCGGTCATCAACAGCACGCCGGAGCCGATCGAAGATCTGACGCCCAATGCGCCGCCGGAGCTCCAGGCGATCCTCAACAAGGCGCTCGCCAAAAAACCCAAGGATCGTTTCGCCACCATGGCGCAGATGCGCGACGAACTCAAAGCCCTGCTCCACCGGCTGCTGCAAAAATCGGACGAGCTGCCGTCCAGCTATGCCGACCACCTGATCGCGCCGCAGCGGGCGCGCAACTCCTGGAGATTCACCGGGGCGCTCGGCCGGGTCTTCGGCAATCGGGTCCTGGGCCGTTTGCGGAACGTCCAACCAGCCAATCGTGGTCAGTCCATAAAACCATCGCCCTCGCAGCTCGCGAGCGACGATTCACGGTCGACCCCGAGCCAGTCGCCCACCAGCAGTACCGGTTCCACGGCGGTGCGGCCTTCGGCCTGGGGCACCGAGACCAAACAGACCATCGCGGTCCTGCCCTTCAAAAACCTGTCGGGCCGGGCCGAAGACAATTTCTATGAATTTTCGCTGGCCGACGGAATCATCACCGAGTTGGCGAACCTGAGATCGCTCGTGGTGCGACCGTCCCAATACATCTCGCAGTATGTGGGTCAGAACGTCGATCCGCGGCAGGTCGGCGAGGCCCTGGCGGTCCACACGGTCCTGGCCAGCAGTTTCATCAAGACCCCGGAACGTTTTCGGGTCACGACTCAACTGATCGACACCGCCACCGGCGAGATGCTCTGGTGCCAGAAGATCGACATCGACGCCCGGGATCTGATCACGATTCAAGACACGATCACCGAACACGTCATCGCCGGGCTCAAGCTCAAGATGACTGAAGAGGAGCAGCAAAAGATCGAAAAGCCGCTGACCAGTAGTCCCGAGGCCTACGAATATTATCTGCGCGGCCGCCACCTGCTCTTTCAGTATATTTCGCACAGTTTCGATGATCAGGACCTGGATCTGGCGATCCAGATGTTTCAGCAGGCGACCCGGCTGGATCCCAATTTCGCCCGCGCCCATTACGGGCTCGGCCGCTGTTACGTCCACTATGGACAGGGATACGGGGGCAGCTCATATTTCGATCTCGCCGAAAAGTCATTGGATCGGTCGTTGAGCCTGGATCCGAAGCTGACCGGCCCGCGGTTGCAGATGGTCTACATCTACCTGCATCGCAGCGAGAAGGAGCAGGCCCTGGCCACCCTGGCGGAGGTCCGCCGCGACGCGCCCAACGATCCGTCCGTCCTGATCGTGGCGGGGATGCTCTACCGGCTGAACGGGCTCTACGACAAGGCGCTCAAGCAGTACGACAAACTGCTCGAGCTCAACCCGAACGACATCGTCATCGCCAGCTACAATCGCGGCCGGCTCTACACCTATCGCCACGAATACGACAAGGCTCTCGCCGAGTTCGAAAAAGCCTGTGCGGTCGAGCCCGAACATCCGCTGATCAAGACTTTTCTGGCGCTGACCTATTTCAACCAGGACCTGATCGATCGCTGTTACACGCTGCTCGAAGAGGTGCTGCATCAGCATCCGCATTTCGACGCGCTCCAGGTCCTGCGGGCCTGGTGCCTGAGCAAACGCGGCCAGCACGACCAGGCGCGCTCCCTGATCACCCCTCACGTCAAAGAGATTGCGGCGGCCGACCACGACGTCGCCATCTGGCTCGCCTCGTTCTACGCCATGGAGAATCTGCGCGACGAAGCGATCGCCTGGGTCAAACTCTCGATTCAGCTCGGCAACGAAAACTATCCGCTCTTTGCCGACAATCCGCGACTGGACAATCTGCGATGCGACCTGCGGTTCATCGGCCTCATGAACGAACTGAGGAAGAAGTGGGAGGAGAGGAGGTAACGGAGTGGCGACATTGGAAGATCTGCGTGAACGCATCAATCTCCGGCTGGAGGAGAGTTTCGTTGGCATCAGCGAGCAGGTCGTCGACCTGGCCCCCGAAGATCTGGTCGAATTGCTCAATCAATTGACGCTGATCGAAGCCGCTTCCGTGATCATGATGCTCTCCATCCCTCGGGCGATCGAACTGATCGATCAGCCGACCATGACCCGGCGCGGCGCCATCATCGAGAAGCTCGAACCCGGGCGGGCGGCCCAGATCATCGAGGGGCTCGCCGCCGACGAACGGACCGACATCATTCAGCAGATGGGCTTGACCGAACGCCGCCGGATCCTGGCCCGGGTCAGCGAAGAGGTGAAGGCCGAATTGGAGCATCTGCTGCAATACGCCGATCACACGGCGGGCGGCATTATGACGACCGAGTTCGTCCACCTCGATCCGCAGATGACGGTCGGCGAGGCGATCAAACACATCCGCGCGGTGGCGCGCGACAAAGAGTCGATCTACGCCTGCTATGTGCTGGACTCGGGCTCGGGCCATCTGCTCGGCGCGGTCTCGCTGCGCGACCTGGTCATGGCCGAACTGCACCAGCCGGTGACCGAGGTCATGCGCCGCCGGCCGGTCACCGTCGAGGCCCACGACGACCAGGAGACCGTGGCCCAAAAGATCGCCAAATACAACCTGCTCGCCGTGCCGGTCCTGGAGAAGGACGGCAGCGTCGTCGGGTTCGTGACGGTCGACGACGTGATCGACGTGCTGATCGAAGAACAGACCGAAGACATCCTGCGCATGGCCGCCGTCGAACCCGGCGCGCTGGATAAACCGTATTTCGACAATCCGGTGGTCCACGTGGTTCGCAAACGGATCGTCTGGTTGATGTTTCTGTTCATCGGCGGCACCCTCACGAGCAAGGTTCTGCACAGCTTCGAAGACGAGCTGGCCAAGGTGGTGGCGCTCAATTTCTTCGTGCCGCTGCTGATCGGCACCGGCGGCAATGCCGGCGCCCAGACCGTCATGACCGTCATCCGCAGCCTGTCGCTGGGCGAGATCGGCGTCAAGCATGCCTGGCGCGTCGCCCGGCGCGAGGCCACCACGGGCCTCATGGTCGGCGCGCTGATCGGCATCATCGCCTTCGGACAGGCCTATTGGGTGACGCAGGACCTCAAGCTGGCCCTGACCATTGCCGTCACGGTCTGTGCCATCTGCATCTGGTCGACGACGGTCGGATCCACCATTCCCCTGCTCGCCCGGCACTTCGGGGTAGACCCGGCGGTGCTCTCGGCCCCGCTGATCACGACCCTGGTCGATGCGACGGGCCTCTTAATCTATCTGACGATTGCGAAGTTGATTCTCGATCAGATTTGACTCAGACAAAATTTAACCGCGAACCACGCAAAATATGCGAAATCGACCATCTTCCGCGTATTTTGCGTGGTTCGCGGTTAAAATAGGAACGAGGGAAATACTGAGATGAGAGTGCGAACTCGGAGACCTGACTGGCGATCGCTAAGAATCCTGATCCTGGCGGCATTCGTTCCGGCCGTCTTCGTTCTGATCGCGCCCAGATACGGCGCTCAGCAACAGCAGTTGAACCTGATCGCGCCCCTGGGGTTGCCGCCGGACCTCTGGACCTACTATGTTCCGAAGGGCAATCCGGTCACCGCGGCCAAGGTCGAGCTGGGCCGCAAACTGTTCTTCGATCAACGGCTCTCGACCGACGGCACCGTCTCTTGCGCCACCTGCCACAAACCCGAACTCGCTTTCACCGACGGCCGGCCGGTGGCCGAAGGAGTCTCCGGACGGCGCGGCCCCCGGAACTCCATCAGCCTGCTCAATGTGGTCTTCAATCCCTCTCAGTTCTGGGACGGCCGGGCCGACACGCTGGAACAGCAGGCCATCCAACCTCTCGTCAACCCGTTGGAGATGGGCAATACCTCGCACGATCAAGTGATCGAGCGGCTGCGCCGGATCGACGAATACCGGCAGGAGTTCCGATCGGCCTTCGGCGGCGAGATCGCGATCGACCTCCTGGCCCAGGCGATCGCGGCTTACGAACGTTCCCTGCTCTCGGGCGACTCTCCGTTCGATCGATATTTCGCGGGCGATCAGAACGCCATCGGCGAACAGGCCAAACGCGGCTTCGCCATCTTCCGCGGCCGGGCGCGCTGCTCCCGGTGCCACGCTTTCAGCGAGCAACGCCCGTTCTTCACCGATTTTGGTTATCACAACACCGGAGTCGCCGCCGATCATCCGGCCTATGCCCAACTGGCTCGACAGGCGGCGGCGGCGGCGGAGACCGATCAGGCCAGGGCGATGATCGATCGACTCGGCACCCGGGAGGGAGGTCAGGAACTCGGGCGAATCCTGGTCTCATATCAACTCTTCGACCTCGGCGCCTATCGCACCCCCTCTTTGCGGAACGTCGCGCTGACGGCGCCCTATTTTCACGATGGCAGCGCCAAGACGCTGGCTGACGTGGTGAAGTTCTACCACGGAGGAGGCCGGCCGAACATCAATCTCGAAGAAGAACTCCATCCGCTCGATTTGACGGCGGAAGAGCAACTCGAACTGATCGCCTTTCTGGAGTCGCTGACCGG
>DATEFT010000636.1:0-6798 GCA_035280505.1 Blastocatellia bacterium
GCGCGGCTCTCAGGCGCTCGACGACGATCCCGTGCGAATCCTGAAACAGATCGAAAGGAGAGGCCTGCGCGTCGAGAGCCCGCTGCTGCGTTCCGGTCTGGCACTGGCCGGAGCCAACGAACACCAGGAGCAAGACAACGGAATCCTGACCGCATTGGAGATGACCGGGCTCAACCTGTGGGGGACCAGGCTGGTTGTGCTCTCGGCGTGTGACACCGGAGTGGGCGAAGTGAAGAACGGGGACGGCGTTCACGGTTTGCGCCGGGCGCTGGTGCTGGCCGGCTCGGAGACGCAAGTCATGAGCCTCTGGCCCATTCAGGACAGGGCGACGCGTGACCTGATGATCGCCTACTACGGCAGACTGCAGCGGGGGGAGGGACGCGGCGAAGCGTTGAGACAGGTCCAGTTGACGATGCTGAAGCAGGTGAAGAGACGGCATCCGTACTATTGGGCAAGCTTCATCCAGTCGGGTAAGTGGACCGACCTTGACGGTCAGAGGTGAGCGAGTGTTCAAAATCTAAATCAGAGAAGGTGCGCGAGTGGAAACTCCAGCCATCAATCAAAGCGGCGGCGGTGTGACCGATTTTGTCAGTCGCATTATGAGCGGCGACCGGCAAGCCGAGGCCGAACTGATCGATTGTTACAGCCGTGGAGTCAGGATCATCATTCGCCGGGCGGGAGGTGACGCCACGGCTGTCAATGATCTCTCGCAGGAGACCTTTCGCATCGTGATTGAAAAGGTCCGGCGAGGAGAGATCCGGGAGCCGGAGAAGCTTCCGGGATTCATTCGCAGCGTGGCCAGAAACCTGGTCATCGAGCACTTCAGGCGTGCGGCGCGGTGGCAGAGTCTGGCCGAAACCGACGTTCCCACGCATCTCGCGCCGGGTCCGCTCGAAAAGCTGCTGCAGAAGGAGAAGGCCATTATCGTCCGGCAGGTACTCCAAAAGATGCCCAACGAGCGGGACATCCAGGTGCTCCTGCGGTACCATCTCGCCGAAGAGACGAAGGAACAAATTTGCGCAGATCTGGGATTGACCAGCCTGCAATTCAATCTCGTCCTCCACCGCGCGCGCGAACGTTACCGGAAGCTTTATGAGCAGGTAATGCGTGATAAACAGTAGAACGACCCGGTTCGAATGAAGCATTCGGATATAGAAAAATATGATGTCATCGGTCGCTACCTGTCAGGCAGGCTGTCGGATGATGAGCTGATGCGCTTCGAGGAGCACTTCCTGGGTTGTCCGCACTGCGCCGACCAGATCGAGACGACCGATGAGATCCGCTCCGGGCTGCGCGCCGCGGCGGTGGAAGATGCCTGGCTGTCGCAGACTCACATCCGGGCCGGATGGCCGGTGCGGGCTGCCAGGCTCGGCCGGGGGCATCGAGCCATACTCATCGCCGCAGTCGTTCTACTCATGGCCCCGGCAGCCTGGCTGGCCTGGATGTGGAACAGCGCGCGCCGCGACCTGATGGAGGCCCGGCGGAGATCCTCGGCCTTGCAGTACAGGTACGAACAGGATGCCCGGGCGGCGCGCGATCTGGCGAAAGAGATCCAGGACCGTGAAGCCGCCATCGCCGCGGAGCGGGATCGGCTCGCCGCTCAACTTGAGGGCGAACGTGAGATGCAGGCTCGCCTGGCCAATCGATCGAACCGCGCCGCGGGAACGCAGGCCGTCGTCCCCATCTTCACTTTGAGCATGGTGCGGGATAGCAACCCCGACCTCTCCGATCCGGTCGACGAGATCACGATTCCGGCCTCATCTAAATTGATGGTCCTGTCGCTGGAGATGGACCCCGATCCCGATATTCAAGCATATCGCGCCGCCGTCTTGACGGCTGACGGCCGCAAAGTCTGGAGCCGGGCCGGATTGAAGCCGGAATCCGAAGACGGCCTGGCCCTCAGTTTCAATTCCGGCCTGTTGAAGCCGGGAACATACCTCCTGACCCTCGAAGGGTTCTCCGCAGCAGGGACTCGCAAGTTAATCGCCAGATATACGTTCCGCGCGCTCAGCCGTTGATTGGAAACTAACTTCTTTCCGAAAACCCGTCCCAAAGAATTTTTCGACGAGGTTGAAATAGTTTCAACCCTCGCTCCACTTCACCATTGAGCAGAGAGGATGCAATTCACGATTGAATCAATGGTTACCAATACCCAAAGGAGAATCCAATATGAGTCGGAAAGTATTTTGGCTTACGGCGTTCGGGCTTGCGTTGCTGACGATCATGGCCGCGACCCGGGACGCGACATGGTCGGCCCGCGCCAAGCAGAAGTCCGTGGATAGTCGGACCCGGCCACTTCTCTCAATCGACACGCTCACACCTGCAACTTTGGCCATCATGCGGCGCCAGGAGGCGCTCCGGCCTGCCGTGGCTGCCCTGGAGCAGGCACAGTCGAAGTTCCCGGACTCCGGCTTCGCCAGCATCGCCTTCGAGGATGACGGCGTGACGTTGTACTGGAAAGGCCCCTTGCCCCATGAGATGAATGAGGCCATTCAGGTCGCCCGCCAGGCCGGCCCCGTACAGATCAAGAATGCGGCATTCTCTCTGGCTGAATTGGAAGCGGCCGCCGAGAAGATCCACC
The DNA here is from genome assembly GCA_035280505.1 of Blastocatellia bacterium. GTDB lineage: Bacteria > Acidobacteriota > Blastocatellia > RBC074 > RBC074 > JAKEHZ01. The sequence continues at coordinate 2,582 of DATEFT010000636.1, forward strand.
AGGCGGCCAGAGCGCTGGGCGGCAGTGAGATTCAAGCTGTCTCCAAGAGAGACGATGGCAGCGGCCTCGACATCGAACGGATGCCTCCCGGCACTCTTGCCGAGATGAGGACCGCCAGGGCAGCCGCCGGCCGGAGAACAGTGGCGTCCGCCGAGCAGGTGCTCGCCGGTCTCGATCTGGGCATGCCGGTTCGTGTCACGACGGCCAGTGAACCGATCAGGTTGATGAGCCGGCAGGACGATCCACCGGCATATTGGGGCGGCGCCGTCTTCGAGACCTGGCGGGGGCAGGAGCGCAGGGCCTTCTGCTCTACCGGGTTCGGAGTCAGGAGGGGAGACCAAACTTTCGTGGTCACGGCCGCGCATTGCGGCACTCCCCCAGACGTCGCCTATCAAGGCAGTCCCAGGATCAGGCGCATGGGACCGATCAATAGCAATGAGCAGTGGCAGTATGATCTGATGCTGATCAACGCGCCGGCCGGGTTCCGGATCTATGTCGGTCCGGAGGACACCAGCAGTACCAGGGCGGTCATCGGGTGGGAGACTACTCGAGCCGGCCAACTGGTCTGCCATTCCGGCGCGAGCAGCGGCACCGTCTGCGGTCTCAAGGTCGATTCCACCAACGTCGACGTTACTCTGCCGAGCGATAGGAGGGACTCTGACGGAGATTACAACTACAAGCTCCTCAATCTGGTCAGAACCGTTCAAGTAGATCTCCAAACGGCTATCATCAGAGGGGACAGCGGAGGCCCGGTCTTCACCTTCGCGGGCGTAGATGAAGCACTGGCTAAAGGCATAGTCTCCGGGGCCAGTGTCGCCTCCATCGTCTACTTTCAGGATTGGGCAACATTTCGGTCTCGCTACGGGACTGGTTACGAGCTCATCACCCAGTGATTAATAGGAGGGCTTCCGCTCGCGGCCCGGGCAGCCGTCATCATTTAAGCAGGTCTTTGGCGGTTGCCGGGCCACCGGTTGAATTGGTTCCGAAGGAACCTCCAGCCCCGATTCAGCGGCTGATGCAGTTGGACGGCAGTCATGACCGGAACGAAGTCGAAGGACAAATGCAATCTGCCGAAAGCGACCAGGCTGATGGCCATGGCGATGACTGGAATGGCCGGCCAGATCACGATCCGCCGTCGCGTGCCGTACAGATGGAAGCGCAGAATCGCGGTCAGGTAACCGGCGACCGGCAAGCTGAGGGCGAGCGCCCACCACTTCACCGGCCTGATCAATTTTTCCTGTAACTCTCCTTCGATTGCGTCGGCGATCAATTCGACCAGAGACCGGCCTTTCAGCGAGGTCTTTGGTGAGCGCTCGTCGTATTCGCCGCCCAGCAGCACGATCCGCTGATTGAGCGGGCCGTCGTCCCGCCAGCCGCTGCCGGCGGCCTCAAAAACCTGCCTGGCCTTGATGATTTGATGGTCGAAGGTGGTGTCGAGCAGGAAGTCCAACTCCGCCTCATCAGGTTTCAGGTCGCTCTGGATCAGCGATTGAGGGGGACGACCGGCCTCAAGCTGCCTCCAGGCGGCGGCGACCGCCGCCGGAAACAGCGGCCGGGGTCCATACTCGGTTCGACACGATCGAAAATAGTGCCGGATCGTCCGATCGTGATCTTCCGGAAAGATATTCAACCCCCTGAGCGGAGATGGGGTGAGATTCTGATCGGCGAGAATGGGTTCAGGAATGGCTTGTCCATTCTCACAGTCCAATAACGGAGCGGCCTTCAGATGTTGCGCCCAGACGATCGGCGGCCAATTCGGGTCCGGCTGCAGGCGGCTGAAATCCCGATGTCTGGTATCGATCGCGACCGCGATCAGCGCCGGGGTCCCGAGCGCAATGGCTCCAATCAAGACTTTCAGCCGCTCCGGGTCGAGCGGGCAACGGCCATCGAAGAGCTTGGGATCATAGTACTCATCATTCGTGATTTTGACGATGGTCACCTTCTTCACTTGCGCGGGCCAGATCTGCTTTTTCAAATACTGATTGAGATCCAGAACCGCGTGCTCCTGTCTTTGCAGACAGCCGCTGAACCAGAGCGATAATGTCAGGAGACTGACCAGCAGGATCAGCGGCGTCTCCTTGAGCAAGTGCCGGCGTAAAGAGACCGGAGCCGTTCGCGCGGCGGCTCGATCGCCCGTGGTTTCGGCGGCGGAGTCGGGAGGAGACGGTTTCTCGCTCATCGGTTCGGGGTGGCCAGATAATAGAGCCAGGTGCGCAGATAAATCCGCCGATCGGCACCGTTCACCGGCTCTCTCCAGTTCGTGACGAACCGAACCGCCTCGGCAAAAAAATCTGAAGCTGCGGTGAATTGCGCCGCCGGCGTCACCATCACCCAGGCCTCTTGATCGCCGGCCGTCACCAGAAAGAGGCCGGGCTCTAAACTCTCCCTGGGCACGATGATGGATTGCCCCCGATCTTTGATGGTGACCTCCAGCCCGGCCTCAAGGCCCGCCTTGCGCCCTTCGATCGGCAGCGGATGGAAACGGAGCCGGTGTTTTCCCGGCTCGACGCCGGAGAGCCATCGGCTCAGATCGACTTGACCGCCCTCCAGCTTGACGACTCCATCCGGCAACTGGCCTCCTCGAGAGCCGGCATTGATCAGCGTGGAGTATCTGGCCGGTAGAATGCGCGACAGCACTCTCGCCCCTTTCACCCAAATCGATTGAGGGCGGCACGCGTCCGCGATGCTGATCGGATCCCGGCATTGTTCAAGGGACTCGCAGGAGCGGGAGATCGGCTGAGCCTCGCACAGAAAGGTGATGAAGATTTCCGGACTGCGAACCCTGAGGCTTCCAGACCGGCCGCCGGAATTTTTCCCGGCGCCGTTCCAGGTCACCAGATCTCCCGCCCGCAGGTTCTGCCCCACTTTGATCTTCGTCGGGCTCCCATTCAGAGACCAATCTCCCTCGACCCGCTGGACGAATGCGACAGGCGGCGTCCGCCGGCCCTGTCCGCCGACCGGCCAGCTCAATCCCACCACCACAGCCAGGCCCAGAGCCCGGATCAAACAGTATTTTCCCGACGGTAAATAGAGATTCATGTTTTGCCTGCCTGCTTCCTAAAATTCGAGGCGAAGTGCGAACTGCATTTCGCGGGGGGCGCTCGCCGAACCGGTGATCTGCCCAAACTGGGACGACCCGATGTTACTGACCGGCAACCCGAAGGAATGGTGATTGAATAGATTGTATGATTCCCAGCGGAATTGGATCCGCGCCGACTCAGACCGCGGCCACGGGAAGTTCTTCAAGACGCCGGCATCCAGGTTCCAGAAACCGGGACCGCGCAGCGCATTTCGATTGCCGATCTCACCATGCCGGGGGTAACGCACGGCGGCGAGCGCCGCGGCGGGATCCTCGAAGAACTGGATGGTCGAACCGCTGTCATGAATTCTCTCCCGCCAGGCCCCGGCGTCACGACCATTGAAGACCGCCGGGCTGATGAGAGCGAGTCCCGCCGGAGAGGCCCCGCTGGTCGCGCTGAAAGGCAGGCCGCCGCGATAGGTGAAGATGCCGGTCAGTTCCCAGCCGCCGATCAAGGCCTTGAGCCAGCCGGGCGCCCGTTGGCCGAAAGGCTGGGGTAGTTCGTACATGCCGTTCGCATTGATGAGGTGCCGAAGGTCGAAATCGGAATTTCCTCGGCACACACGGAGATCGCGAAGATCACAGATCAATCCGCCCAGGACCGTGTTGGCCACGCTCGATTGGTTATCGATCGAGTGCGAGAAGGTATAGTTGAAGTCGAAACTCAGCCCCCGCGCCTGACGCCTTCGGATGCTGAGCAGCAGACCATGATAGTTGGACGAGCCGAGATTCGTGACATAAGCGTTCGGCGCAAACTGTCCGCTCAACCCCACGTTCGGCCCGAGGCCATGGTTGGCGGAGAGCGATCGTACGATCCGGGCAGTATCCCCGGTCTTGAACTGGTCTCGCAATTCCGTTGCGACCAGGATCGTGCGGCCGGGGCCCAGTTGATTCTCAAGCCAGGGTTGCGGCGTGACGGCCGCTCCCGCCTGAATCTCGGACTGGAGCGTATTGAAGGCCGCCAACATCAATTGGCCCGAACCGGGGTCTTTGAAATCCAGGATCTGTGCGGCATCCGCCTGAGTGAAGAGCTTGTGGGCCTGCCGTCCCACATAGGCGATCTCCAGAAACAAATTGCCGGGCAATTGACGCTGAAGGTCCAGGCTGTACTCGATCGAGTACGGAGTTCTGAATCGAT
>DATEFT010000637.1:0-11931 GCA_035280505.1 Blastocatellia bacterium
CACTCCGCGGGCTCTTATTTATTGGGCTTTTCGAGGTTTTGTGATAAGTTTTGGACTTCTCTAGACTTCCCTAGATTTTTCTAGACTTTTCTAGACTTAAAAAACGATGAGCGATTATGAGATGATTCGCCGGCAACTGGACGGGCGGTTGGCGCCGTTGCAGAGCCTGCAGATCGAACCCGAACGAATTCCACAAGCGGCCGTGACCTTGATCCTCAGCGAGAGATCGGGGCTGGTTCAAACCCTGATCATCAAGCGGGCGGAACGCCCCGGCGACCACTGGTCGGGTCATCTGGCCTTACCGGGCGGGCGCGTCGATCCGGTTCACGATGCGGATCTGGTCGCCACGGCGGCGCGCGAAACTCGTGAAGAGGTCGGAATCGATCTGCTCGACGGCGGCAGCTTTCTGGGCCGGCTTCCGGCGATCACGCCGAACAATCCCCGGCTGCCGAGGATCGAGATCTCGCCGTTCGTGGCGTTGGCGCCGGACCTCTTCTCGATGCAGTTCAGCGAAGAGGTCGCCAGCGCCTTCTGGATCCCGGTCGAACGGATCAAACGAGAGGGCCGTTCCGGGGAGTATCGGATGGATCTCGGCGGAACCGTCTACAAATGGCCGGCCTATCAGTCCGAAGGCGGCCCCATCTGGGGAATCACCGAACAGATTCTCACGAGCTTCCTGTCACTGCTGGATTGAGCAATCGATTATGAATAATCAGACCGCAGAATCGCCACAATTGGTTCGCCACTTCGGAACCTTGCAGGCCACCGCGCTCAATATGTCGAACATGATCGGGATCGGGCCCTTCATCACCATCCCGCTCCTGATGTCGGCGATGGGCGGGCCGCAAGCCCTGCTCGGCTGGATCATCGCGGTGCTGATCGTCATTCCCGACGGCATGGTCTGGAGCGAGTTGGGCGCGGCGCTGCCCGGGTCGGGCGGCAGCTACCTCTATCTGCGCGAGGGATTCGGGAGCCGAACTTTCGGGCGACTGATGGCCTTTCTCTTCATCTGGCAGTTCATCCTGAGCGGACCGCTCGAGATCGCCTCCGGCTACATCGGATTCGCGTCCTACCTGGGCTATCTCTGGCAGGGGATGCCGTCTTACGGGACCTACCTGGTAGTGGTGGCGGTGGGGTTGCTCAATATCGCGCTCCTCTATCGTCGAATCACGCACATCGGCAAGATCACGGTCAGCCTCTGGATCGGAACGTTGATCACCAGCGGGGCGGTGATCCTGACCGGCATCCGGTACTTCGATCCGAAGATCGCCTTCGACTTTCCGCCCGGCGCTTTTCAGTTCTCCACCGGGTTTCTGATGGGATTGGGCGCGGCTTCGCGCGTGGGAGTCTACGATTACCTGGGATATTACGACATCTGCTACATCGGCGACGAAGTCAAGAACCCGGGCCGCACCATTCCCCGCTCCATCATCATCAGCGTCATCGCCGTCGCCCTCATCTACATCACGATCAATCTCTCGATCATCGGGATCGTGCCCTGGCGCGAATTCGTTCCGGCCAGCGAGAGACCGGCCTCGCAATTCGTCGTCTCGTTGTTGATGGAGAAGATCTACGGGCGCGAGATCGCCAGCATCCTGACCGTCATGATCCTCTGGACGGCCTTCGGCTCGGTCTTTGCGCTGCTGCTCGGATATTCGAGGATTCCCTTTGCGGCGGCCCGCGACGGCTACTTCTTCCGGGTCTTCGGCCGCCTGCATCCCAAACACCAGTTCCCCTACGTCTCGCTGCTGGTGATCGGGGTGATCTCGATCCTGTGCGGATTCCTCTCGCTGGGAATCGTGATCGACGTGCTGATCGCCACGCGGATCATCGTCCAGTTCATCGGGCAGATCTTCGCCGTCATGCGGCTGCGGAAGGTGGAGAATCTCCAGCGGCCGTACCGGATCTGGCTCTACCCGCTGCCGAATCTGATCGCGCTGGTCGGTTGGATCTTCATCTTCACGACCTCCGGGCGCGAGATCATTCTCTTCAGCCTCGGAGCCCTGCTCCTGGGAATCGTCTGTTTCCTCGCCTGGTCGCGGCAGAGTGCGAGCTGGCCCTTTCAACCCTCCCCTTCGACTGATCAGGGATAGTTTCCAGTTTTCGAATTTCAGTTTATAGTATTGTAGATCCTATAAAGTTCGGCCCTTAGCAATTCGGCCAATAATCGATGATATTTGCCGCCAGGGAGGTGCCATTTGCGACTGATTAAAAGTCGGGGTGCCCGGAATCTAATGATCTTCCGGGCATCGATGCTCGTTTTCTGTCTTCTCATCTTCAATTTCGTCCTCGTGGGCTCACGCGCGCAGGACGCACAGAACGCGCCATCTGAAGAATCGGCCCTGCGCGCGGTGGTTGAGAGTTACTTTGCCGCCTATGGCCATAAAGACCTGGCCGGCGTCCTGGCGCTGTGGAACGAGAAATCGCCGAACCTGGCGGCCTACAAACAGAATTTGCAGCAACAGTTCGCGAACGAGGATCTGCGCTTCGGCAGCCCCGCCTTCTCGCGAATTAAAATAGAGAATGAGCAGGCCAGCCTGAGGGTGACAATCGCGGTCACTTCCATCAATTTGAAGACCAAACAGCAGAACGACCTGCCGTCGATCCGCAGCTTCGAGTTCGTCAAGGAGGCCAAGATCTGGAAGGTGTGGCGGTCTGCTCCGGCCGCGGACGACCTGGCGGAAGCGCTGGCGAAGACCGGGAGTCCGACCGAGCGAACGACCCTGCTCACCGAAGAGAAAGAGCTGGTGACGGCCGAGTTAGGGCCCGCGCTGCACGCCAAGGGCCAACGCCTATCGAGTCAAGGCCTTTTCGATCAGGCGAAAGTTCTTTACGAACTGATTTTAGAACTGGCCGAGCGAGGCGCGAACAAAAGCACCCTGGCCCAGGCGCATCTGGGCCTCATGCAGGTCTACAATTCGCAAGCTAAATACCCGCAGGCGCTGGAGCAATGCCAAAAGAGCCTCAAAATTTCGGAAGAACTCGGCGACCAGGCCGGCATCGCCAACGCCATCAGCAATATCGGCGTGGTCAACTGGATGCAGGGTAACTTCACACAAGCCCTGGAGCAGTATCAGAAGAGTCTGAAGATCCGAGAGCAGATCGGCGATCGGGCGGCAATGGCGCTCTCGTACAACAACATCGGGCTTGCTTATTCATCGCTGGCCAATTATGAGCAGGCCCTGGAGCAGTATCAGAAGAGCCTTAAAATCAAGGAGGGGCTCGACGATAAGCCCGGCATTGCCATTACCCTGGGCAACATGGGGCTTGTCTATTTTTCGCTAGGCGACTACGCACAATCACTGGACCAGTGTCAGAAGAGCCTTAAAATCAGAGAGCAGATCGGCGACACGTTCGGCATCGCCGTTCTGCAAAATAACATTGGGACCATCTACCTATCACAGGGCAATTATGCCCAGGCGTTGGAGCATTACCAGAAGAGTCTGAAAATCTCCGAAGAGAGGGGCGAACAGTTTGGCAAAGGCATCATCCTCAACAACATCGCCGACATCCGCCAAATGCAAGGCCACCACACCGAGGCCCTGGAGTATTTTCAGAAGGCCCTCAAGATCAGAGAGCGGATTGGTGACCAGGCAGGTCTGGCCGAGACCCTGAATGATCTCGGGTCTGCATATGAAGCGGAGGGCGAACATCAACTGGCGATGGAATATTTTCAGAAGAGTCTGAAGATCAGGGAGCAGATCAGTGAGCAGGCCGGGCTCGCCAACACACTGCGCAATATCGCGGAGGTATATCAATCGCTAAACAATCAGACTCAGGCCTTGCAGTATGCCGAGCGCGCCGCCGACCTCTGCTCGCGAATCGGCCTCCGCAACATCCTCCAGCAATCGCAGACCATTGCGGGCCTGGCCTACCTGGCGCTCAATCAGCCCGCCCGCGCTCGTCAGTCCTTCGAAGCGGCAATCGCCTCCATTGAGACCCTGCGCACCCAGGTTGCCGGAGGCGAACAGGAACGGCAACGGTTCTTCGAAACAAAAGTCTCTCCCTATCAAGCCATGGTCGATCTCGAACTCAGTCAAAAAAACGTCACCGGGGCCTTCGCCTATGCTCAACGACTGAAGGGACGCACGCTCCTTGAACTTTTGCAATACGGCCTGGTCAAGATCGATAAATCGGCCTCTCCGGTGGAGCGCGAGCAGGAGCGGCAACTGAGCCGCAAGCTGGTGTTTCTCAATCGCCAGATCTCCGGCGAGAAATCGAAACCACAACCCGATCAGACCCGGCTCACCGAACTCGATGAGGAGTTGAAGAAGGCCCGACTGGAGTTTGAAGCCTTCCAGGCCGCACTCTACACCGCCCATCCCGAACTCAAGGTTCAACGCGGCGAGTTGCGCCCGATCTCGCTCGATGACGCCGCGACTCTGATCCCCAATCAGCAGACCGCGATCCTCGACTTCATCGTTAACGACGGACATGTCCAGCTCTTCGTCCTGACTCGAGCCGATTCCGGCCCGGCGGCGTTGAACACCTATACCATCGAGATTCAGTCCAAACTGTTGGCCGAGAAGGTCGAGCGGTTTCGCGGCCGCCTCGCCAACCGAGATCTCGATTACCAGGGCCTGGCCCAGGAACTCTACTCGCTGCTGCTGAAACCGGCGGAGAAACAGTTGCAGAACAAGACCGCGCTGATCATCTCTCCCGATCGTTCCCTCTGGGACCTGCCGTTCCAGGTCCTGCAACCGCAAGCGGGCCGTTATCTGATCGAAGACACCGCCATCTCCTATGCGCCCTCACTCTCGGTCCTGCGCGAGATGCAACTCGCCCGCCGGAAGAGAAAAGGCATCCCCCCCGCGAACACCTCGATCCTGGCGCTGGGCAATCCGGATCTCGGCAAACCGAATCTGACCGGGGCCCAATTCTCCTTGATGGGTGAAGAGTTCCGCCCGCTGCCGGAGGCCGCCAACCAGGTCGAGGCGCTCGGGCGACTGTATGGTCCCTCGCGCAGCAGGATCTACACCGGCGCGGACGCGCGCGAAGAGGTCGTCAAAGAGCATGCCTCTCAATACCGAATTCTGCACCTGGCCACGCACGGCATCCTCAACGACAACAACCCCATGTACTCCTATGTCGTGTTGTCACAGACGCCGCTGCGCGCCGATGAGGACGGGTTGCTGGAAGCCCGGGAGATCACGAATCTCAATCTGAACGCCGATCTGGTCGTGCTCTCGGCCTGCGAGACCGCGCGCGGACGAGTCGGCGCGGGCGAGGGCGTGATCGGCCTGACCTGGGCCCTCTTCGTCGCCGGATGCCCGACCACCGTCGTCAGCCAGTGGAAGGTCGAATCTTCGAGCACGACCGCCCTCATGCTCGAGTTCCACAAAGGATTCAAGACCCGATTCGAGGCGCTCGCAACCGCCGCCTCCACCGCAGAGGCCATGAGACAGGCGTCCTTGAAAACCATGCGCAATTCGAAGTACCGGCACCCATTCTATTGGGGCGGCTTCGTCGTGGTGGGAGACGGAAACTGAAGGAAGTCTAGACTTCTCCTTGCACGCAGCGCACGGTATCGCGGGCGATCAACAACTCTTCGTCGGTCGGAATGACATAGGCCGCCAGCCGCGAATCGTCGGTGCTGATCAATCCTTCCCCGCCCCTGGGGAGCGTCGAGTTGCGTTCGGCGTGGAGCGTCAGGCCCATCCAGGTCAATCCCGCCGAGATCCGCTCGCGAATCTCGGCCGAGTTCTCTCCGATGCCGCCGGTAAAGATGACGGCATCCGCGCCGTTCATGGCCGCCAGATAGGCGCCGATATATTTTCTCGCCCGATAACAGAAGAGTTCGATGGCCAGGAGCGCCCGCCGATCCTCGTTCTCGCGGGCTTCCGCCAGCAGTTCCCGCATGTCGTGGGTCAACCCCGAGATGCCCAGCAGACCCGACTGTTTGTTGAGCAGGCTCTCCACCTCGTGGACCGTCATGCCCTCTTTGACCGCCAGGTATTCCAGGATCGAGGGATCCAGATCGCCGGATCTGGTGCCCATCACCAGCCCCTCCAACGGCGTCAGCCCCATCGAGGTGTCGACGGAATTTCCCTGCTTGATGGCCGTGGCCGAACAACCGTTGCCGAGATGAAGAGTGATGACATTGACCTCTTCGCGCGGGATCCCGCGAATCGTTCGATAACGATAAGCCACATAGCGATGCGAAGTCCCATGAAATCCGTATCGCCGGACCCGATGCCGCCGATAGAATTGATAGGGCACCGCATAGAGATAGGCCGGCTCGGGCAGGGTCTGATGAAAGGCGGTATCGAAGACCGCCACCTGCGGCACCCCCTGACCGAACAGCTCCCGCGCCGCCGTGATCCCCTTGATATTGGCTGGATTATGCAGGGGCGCGAGATCGATGCAATCCTCGATCTCGCGGAGGACCTCTTCCCGGACCAGCACCGACCGGGTGAACTTCTCTCCCCCGTGCACGACCCGATGACCGACGGCGTGAATATCCGAGATGCTCTTGATCGCCTCGATTCCGGACTCCGGCGCGCAGACCCATCGGAGAATGTAGCCGACGGCGGACCGAAGATCCGGCAGTTGAGCGGTCGTCAGCTTGGAGTTCCGCCCCTCGGCCTGGGCGGTAATGATCGCCTCTCCACCGATTCGCTCGATCAACCCCCGGGCCAATCGCCGATCGGCATTCTGCTTGATCAGATCCGCGTCGGTGGCAATCAACTGAAACTTGACGGTGGAGCTGCCGCAATTGAGCACCAAAACATTCATCAACGACCTCCCAAAGTATCCCAAATCGTCACTGCATAGACGGAATCGGGCGCTAATCGTGCCCGCCAATTTCGTCCCAGATTCGAGCACTAATTTAAGTTACAGAAATTGTTAAACTTAGCGCCCAAGGTAAAAATTCACAGACCTGGCACGCACATTGCGATATTACGTCGCGTAGAAATTGTAAACGGCGCGTTGAATCGAGCTTGCAGCCGTCAATTTCTTACACGGAGATTCTCTGCTAAGATCGTCCTGCCCAGGCAAACGGCGATCAAGCAGTCAAAGATTGTCGTCCCCTTTATCGGCATTCAAGTGTGGCTAAAATTTAAGCTTGGGCGCAAGGGGGAAGATTTATGATGAAAGTAATAAAGAAGATAACCTCTGTTCTTTTCCTTGGGCTGACTTTGACATTGACCGCCGTCGCTCAACCGATGTCTAGCATTCAGCGCGATAAACCGCCTGAGAGAACCAAGGAGAAAGATAAAGAGAACCGAGATCGGCCTGACCGAGGAGAGCGTGGCGGGGATAAGCCACGTGACGACAAAGGCAGGCGAGACGGAGATCGAGACCGAGATCGAGACCGTAGGAGACCTTAATCACCTAAATCCATTCAGAGAAATACAGATACTTTTCTCTCTCCTTACCTTCTCACCCGACGCATTTCACAGCGGCGGGTGATTTTTTTGTGCGGGAAGAGTACGCGGGGCACCCGCACCGGCCGGTCTTCAACTATGGCTGCTGCCATCGGCCGTCTGTTTTTTGAGCGCCGCCTTCTTCAGAGCTCTCGCCCGGTTCTTCTGTTTCGGATTGGGACGTGTCTTGCCGGAAGTGCCACGGCCAATCTTCCCTCGTTTGGTGCGTTGATCGCCTCTACCCATCGGAAACCTCCAAATTTTGATTATTAATATTGAATCAATTTAGCCGACCTATGCGTATCTGTATTCGATCGCACAACAGTCAGCAAGAATGCAGATCTCGTGGTGAACGAGATCGGACCGGAAGAGCCCCTTGAAAAAGTTCTCAAAAGTTCTCCCCCACGTGTCGCCCCCTGCAGAGGACGCCGAATTGACCTCGGTGCCCTCTGTGGGGGATCTGAATTGATCAAACATCGGTCAAACATCGATCAAACATCGACTAAAAATCTCGGCCGAAATCTCCTGAAGCTACGAACCGGCCAGTTCGAGGACGACGATGGTGTCGATCTCATCGAGCGCCTGGGGCGGAATCTTGATGAAGAGACCGTACTTCTCATGCTCCAGAAATTCGACCTTGCTTCCGTCTTTCAGAAACTTGGCGGATTTGATCTGCTGCGAGAGTTTCGGCACGGCCAGGACCTGGTCTTGCCAGTTCAGGATATGTAGATAGACCTTGTTGCCCGCGCGCGTGGAGACGCCCCAGGGTCGCGGAGAGTAGGGACCGTTGCGAGTGCCGTAGACCGACTCCCCGTTCTTCTCCAGCCACTGGCCGACCTCTTTCAAGCGCGCCGCAAACTCCGGTTGGATCTTGCCGCTCGGCATCGGGCCGACATTGAGCAGAAAATTGGCATTGTAACCGGCGGCCCGGACGAGATAGTGGATCAGCTCCTTGGTGCTCTTGAACCGATGATCGTTCGCGTTATAGCCCCAGGCCGTGTTGATCGTCTCGCAGGTCTCCAGCGGCAGATCGCCGATCTCCGAGTTCTCATTGAAACCGGCGGTATTGTGTCCCGGCAGATCTTTCTCGAACATCTGGAAATCTTCCCCGGGGATCGGCTTCAAGTGGTGATTGGAGCCGATCAGCGCGGCAGGTTGCAGATCATGAATCAGCCGATAGGTCTGGGCCAATCGCCAATCGGCTTGCGGTTTGTCCCACATCCCGTCGAACCAGATTCCGCCGATCGGACCGTAATTGGTCAACAGCTCCTTCAACTGGCCGTCCATGTAATCCAGATACTTCGACCATTCGCCGCTCTCGGGGCGGCCCGCGGTCACCCCGGTTCGCCCGCGCGGAAAGTAGTCGGGGTGATGCCAGTCGAGTTGCGAATAGTAGAAGAACAACTTGATCCCCTGCTTGCGGCATTCCTCCGCCAGCAGCTTCAGGACATCTTTTTTGTACGGCGTGCGATCGACGACATCCCAGTCGGCGAGCTTCGAATCGAACATGGCAAAGCCGTCGTGATGCTTGCTGGTGATGGTGATGTACTTCATGCCCGCCGCCTTCACCAGGGAGACCCATTCGGCCGGATCGAATTCGGTCGGGTTGAAGCGCGACGGCAGATTCTCGTACTCGCTGATGGGCAGCTTGTTGTTGTTCATCACCCACTCACCCTTGGCCAGCACGCTGTAGACGCCCCAATGAACGAAGAGTCCGAACTTGGCGTCCTGGAACCAGCGCCGCGCCTGCAGGTTCTCGGGAGTCGGCTTGTAATCCGACCGGGCAGAGGAAATTATCGGCGCCAGTGTCAGCGACAACGCCATGACACCGGCCAGACAGTAAGGCAGACCCCGAAATCGAAGCCGGGTAATCATTGATGCTCCTCCTTTTCAGTGATAGATCAGGCGTGAACAAGGGGCCTATTCTAAGATCGATAATCCGGATCGTCAAACCAGCGCAAACTGTTGATCGTTCCGGGCAACGCGCCCCTCCGCTTCCAGCTTTTCGAGTTGCGCCAGAACCGAGAGCTCGGCCAGCCGATGCAGCGCCTCCGGCACGTCGGCATAGAGAGACGCGACGAGCTGCGGAATCGTCCGCGGTTCCCCCGCCAGAGCCCGCAGAATCTGCGCCTCCCGGTCGGCCCGGTGGGCCAGGTATTCGGCGATCTTCCCGCGCGCATCCGCCAGCACCGGTCCGTGCCCCGGCAACAGCGCGGCCAAACGCGGCAGCTCCAGATATCGCTGCAACGAAGCCAGGTACTCGACCATATTCCCTTCCGGCGGGGCGATGACGACCGTGCCCAGTCCAACCACGCAGTCGCCGGTCAGGAGAGTCCCGGTCCGCTCCTCGTAGAAACTGAGGTGGCCGCGCGCATGCCCGGGGGTCCACAGGGCGCGCAATCGCCACGTCAATCCGGTCGAGGCCTCGCCCAGTTCGATCACCTCTCCGTCTTCGATCCAACGATCGACGCGCACCTCGTGGTCGATGGCCGACGCCGTCAACCGGTGGGCGGCGACCGGCAGGTTGTACTTTTCGGCCAGGTGCCCGACCCCGCCGATGTGATCCGGATGGAGATGGGTGATCAGAATCTCCCGAACCCGTTTCCCCTCGGCCATAAACCGGTCGATCACCCGATCGAGCAGTTCCTGCTGGTCGGAATATGGAGAGCCCGGATCGATGATCACCAGTTCGTCGCCCCCGACCAGGTAGCAGTTGGTGTGGGTCGCGGGCGGAAGCGTCGGCGTCCGCAGACCGCAGACATAGAATCCGTAGCGCACCTGGACCCGTTTCTCCAGATGATCGCGATCCTCCTGCGGCACCGCGTGCAGGCGCGCGGCCAGATCGTCGATGCCGTCCGCCAATCGCTCCAGCGCGTAGAAGATCGGCGTCACCATCAGGGTCTCGCCGTCGATCCATTTCCGAAGGGCCTCTTTCGGCCGCAACCATTCGCCCGCTTCGAGTTCGCCGGGGATCACCTCGGTCTCCTGCCCTTCCGGCAGCCACGCGGCATAGAACCGGGTGTCGTAACGCCGGGTCATCTGCGGCGGCGTCACCCAACGCGGCGCTTCGGTCAGCAGCCGCGCATCGAGCGTCAAACCGTGGCCGGCGAGCAGCTCTTTGAAAGAGAGGCGGTCCGCGGCGAGATCCTGGCGCAGCGCGGCTCGGGTCTCCACCGACAGCTTCTCCGCCCCGCGAGCGATCAGGACGCCGGTCTCTTCAAAGAGCTCCCTGAGCGCCGTGACCCGCATCGTGGCTTCGCCGGGATCTTCATGATTGAGGACCGGGATCTCGGCATCGGTCGCGTCCCGCTGTCCGCCCGGAAAGGCATGATAGTTGGCCATAAAGGCCAGCGTCTTGGCGCGCTTCACCCAGAAGACCTGGGGGTCATCCGGATTCCGCAGCAGAATCACCGCGGCTGCATCTCTGGGCGTGACGATGTTGGCCATGTTGCTTTCTAATCAGGACCGCGAGCGGTAGCGAGCGGATCTATGCAGGTCCGCTCGCTTGCGATTCTGATTTTCAGTGAAGCGATTCAAAGTTTCCGCTGCGGCCGCTCGCAAAGACGGCTTCGATCACCTTCATATTGGCGACCGCGTCTTCGAGCGGCGTCGGCACCGGCGTGTCGTTGAGCACCGCTTGCGAGAAGAGGTCGGCCTGGATGGTGTACTGATCGCAGACCTCCAGCTCGATCTCTTCCAATCGATCCTTGGATTGATGCCACATCTTGCAGGGCTGATCGGGCGGAGCGTTGAAGGGGATCTCGATCTCGATCCGGCCTTCGGTCCCGAAGATCTGGACCCGCTGGTAAGAGAACAGTTGCGTCGAACAGGTGAAGGTCGCCGTCCTTCCGCCGAAATCGAGCAGCCCGGAGGCCAGGCGATCGGTCTTGAAGTTCGGATCGTACTCCACCACTCCGGCGACCCGTTGCGGCTCGGCCCCGAAGATGAATCGCGAGAGTGAAATGTTGTAGCAACCGATATCCATGATTCCGCCGCCGCCGACGTCGGCCCGGTTCCGAATGTTCTGTCCGTCGAGATTGGTGTAAGAGAAGTGGGAATGGATGGTCCGCAGCTCTCCGATCCGGCCCTCCTGAACCAGGTTCTTCGCCCGCTGCCATTGCGGGTGATGCCGATACATGAAGGCCTCCATGATCTTGAGCGCGGGAGATCTCCTCGACTGGTCCAACAACGATTGGGCCTCCGCCGCGTTCAATCCGATCGGCTTCTCGCAAAGCACGTGTTTCCCGGCCTCCAACGCCTTGATCGACCAGGCGACGTGGAGATGGTTCGGCAGCGGATTGTAGATAACATCCACGTCCGGAGCCGCCAGCAGTTCCTCGTATGAACCGTAGGCCCGGGCGATGCCGTGCTCTGAAGCCACGGCCTGCGCCTGTTCGAGCTGCCGCGACGAGATGGCGCTGATCTCACTGAACCGGCAGCTCTTCATGGCCGGAACGATCTTGGTGAGAGCGAACTTGGACGTGCTTAGAATGCCCCAGCGTAATTTCTTCATGCGTTTATTGCTCCCTGGTCTTTATTCTCTTCAACCGCGAAACACGCGAAA
>DATEFT010000638.1:0-5514 GCA_035280505.1 Blastocatellia bacterium
TGCCAGAGGCGCGAGTTGTAATGTAATCCCAGGTTCAGATCCAACCCTCTCCCCTTGAGACTCAACAATGGCACGTCGATCTGGAAATTGGCGCTCCCCGCACCGCCATCCGGCGCCTGACCGATCGGGTTGCCGCGTTGCGTGTTCGGATCATCCGCCGTCTGGTAGTTCTCGGCGGTCCAGCCGTACGGATCCTCCCCGGGAAGCAGAATCGGGGGCATCACTTTCGTCCCCAGAGGCGAATTCCTGGCGACCAATTCGCCGAGACCATTTTTAGCCTTCTTCGCAATGCTCCCCCTGGTGACCGGTAGCGATGAGGTGGAGCGAGTCTGCTGGGGCAGGTCACGGGAAGAGACGGTATAAGTTCGGATCGGTTTCTCGCCTGACATCCGCAGGTTGGGCCGGACCGTGACCCTGCTCTCCGCCGAATGACCGGCGGCCTCCACTCTGATCTTGTAAGTTCCCACTTTTGATCCGGCAAACCCCGCTTTCTGTTGAGCATCGATCTTCTCCCCCGTCGCTTCGTCCTCACCACTCCAATTGAACGGCAGCGTCCCGACCGGCTCCTGATTGCGGTCATAGCCGATCACACTGAAGTTGGCCCGCTCACCGGCTTCGAGGGCCAGTTGTTTGGGAACAACTTCAATGCGCACCACCCGCGCGTCGCGCTCGGCCTGCGTCTCTTGCGGTTCCGGTTCAGGCATCGCTTGAGCGGGGGCGCCCTTGCCGTCCCATCCCTTCGGTGAGTTCTGACTTTGTGGCGCGAATTTCGCGTACCGGGCAGCCCAGCCACCGGCCTGCCACCAGAACCAGGCGCTGTAGGTCAAGTCCCGTGTCAAGGCGAGCATCCCCTGCGGCACAGCCAGCGCATGATTGCCAATCAGGACCAGCACCAAACTGATGGTCACAACCCGGCGCGCCAGACCGGCCAGGCGGTTAAGATGAAAGAGGCTGAAGAATGAGGCGTAAAATGATCGGAGAACGACGAGTATGCGGGGAGACGACATACGATTGGTTCCTTTTTTGATATTACAGCGTTGTTAAATGAATAAGCCTGGCCATCCTTCATGCTCCGGCGTCTGCCGAGGCATGATCGATGCTACCCATTGTATGAAGACTGATTACGACCTGGCCTCAGCTACTGATCGGCCGGACCGGACAAGGTCATACTTAATGGTCGATCCGAAAGGCCAGCACGCCTGACGAATCTGATCCTGGATGCGATTGTTATTACTGTTTCGTATTGAAGATGGAACAGAATCTAAATCGATGTTCGAGCCACTCCGAGGTCGCTGAGCCTTTGCCGACCATCTGAGGCAGGCACAACCTACTCGAAAGTATTAGCAATTGTCAACCATGTAATTGCTATTAAGTAGCCCTAAGCAGGAATGGTCGGGACTAATGGCAAGAATTTGTGTAGAAACGGCAAGAAGCTGAAACACGCGAAATACACGAGAGCTGGATAAGTTCGCGTATTTCGCGTGTTTCGCGGTTTGTAAACCAACTTTGCGAGCAAAGCGTTCAGTTACTAGAAGCCGGCGAGGCCGACTCCGATCTCTGCCGGTGCTGATCGAACCAGGCGATCAGATGCATGATCTTGGACAGATGGTGGCTGGGCCGCGACTGAATGCCGTGAGGCTCGCCCGGCACGCGAACCAGAACCGATTCGACGCCGCGCAGCTTCAAGGCCTGATAGTACTGTTCCGATTCGGAGATCGGCGTGCGCCAGTCCTCTTCGCCGCACATGACCATCGTCGGCGTCGTCACATTCTTCACCACCGACAGCAGTGATCGGCGTTCGTAGTGTTCGGCGTGCTCCCAGGGAAAGCCCGGGAACCAGTGGTTGTAGGTCCAGTTGCCGACATCCGAAGTCAGAACGAAGCTGTACCAGTTGATCACGGGATAGATCGTGACCGCCGCGCGGAACCGCGGCGTCCGCCCGATCATCCAACTGGTCAGCACGCCGCCGCCGCTCCCGCCGGTGACGAACAGTTGATTGGAATCGATGTATCCCTTGGCGAGCAGAGCATCGACCCCGGAATTCAGATCGAAGAAATCGTCTCCCGGATACGCGTGATGGATCAAGTTGCCGAATTCGGCGCCATAACCGGTCGAGCCGCGCGGGTTGGTGTAGAGCACGACGTAACCGCCCGCGGCCATCAGTTGTTTCTCCAGGTCGAATCGGTCTCCGTAGTTCGCAAACGGACCACCGTGAATTTCGAGAATCAGCGGATACTTCTTCGACGGATCGAAATTCGGCGGTTTGATGATCCAGCCCTGAATCTTGCGGTTGTCCTTGGACGACGAATACCAGATCTCTTCGACCTCGCCCAGCCGCTTGCCGGCGAACAGGTCCTCGTTGAGGGCCGTCAGGACCCGCGGCGGCGAACCGCCCACCGTTCCGACGGCGACATCGCCCGGCCGGTGAGGAGTCTTGTAAGTGAAAGCGAGCGCGCCGTTCCTGGCGATCGTGAAGGCGCCGCCGCCGCTGTAGGCGCTGGTTCCGGTGCCGAGGTTGTCGGCCACCTTCTTGATCACGCCGTCGAGCGCCATGAAATAGAGTCCCGTCCGGCCCTGGTCATCGGAGAGCAGATAGAGGCCGCTGCCGTCGAGCGCCCAGCGGATGTCCGAAACATCGCGATCCCACTTCGCCGAGATCACCCGCGGATTGCCGCCGTTCCGATCGATCATCTGAAGCTGCGTCACCTGATACCCTTGATATTTATCTTCGAAACCAAGATAGGCGATCAGCTTGCCGTCCGGCGAGACCTGCGGTGAACCATCCGGCCCCTGGCGGGTGGTGAGCCGCTTGACCGCACCGTCCGCCACCGCGTACTCGTACAGATCGGTATCGCGCGCGTTGCGTTCATAATCATCGTGGCGATTCACGGAGATCAACAGCGATTTGCTGTCCGGCATCCAGACCGCCTCGCTCGCGCCGAACGGGGCGCCATGCTGGAACTTCCCGCTCGAAATTTGACGCGGGGTCCCACCATCGATCGAAACGACGAAGAGCTGAATGTAGCCCGGCTTCAAATAGCCGAATCCGTTGAACCGATAGACCAATCGATCGATCACCCTGGCCGGGTCCGCCCACTTGGCGCCCTCCGGCGGAGCCGGGATCTGAACGATCGACGGCGCGGATTCGGACACCAGCATGGTGAACGAGATCTGCCGGCCATCGGGCGACCAGGCGATCCCGCCCGGCGATTGCGTCCCATTGGTGAGCTTTGCCGTCAGCCCGCTGTCCATCCAGCGGCGATAGATCTGCGACGGACCGCCCGCGACCTGATCGCGATTGGAGAGGTAGATGAGCTGCGTGCCGTCGGGCGACCAGCGGGGCGAGGTGTCGTTGAAATTTCCGGTGGTCAGCGGACGATGATCACTGCCATCGAAGTTGATCATCCAGATGTTCGAATAACGCCGATCGGTCATGATGTCGGCGAACTGCCGCACGTAGACGAGCCGTTTGCCGTCCGGCGAGATCTGGGGATCGGACGCATATTCGAGGTTGAAGACATCGTTGACCGTCAGTCTGCTCGATTGGGCCGAAATGGAGACGAACAGCGAAAGAGTGATGACCGTAATCAGCATGAAGCGGCGCATGGGAATCCTCGCTTTCCGAAGCAGTTGGGCTGCCAGTTTCGATGAAATTAGTGATTGATAGTCGGAATTACAGGAGTTGCGCAGCTATTAAACACCGCTGATGCGGCAGAGTCAATGAATTCGCCCCTGGCCGCCGTGCGGGTCTATTTGTTTCCCAAAGACTGTTTGATGGCTTCGGCGGCCAGGTGGCGTCCGATCTCTCTGGCAAAATCCAGGGGCCATCTCCCGGCCACCTTGAGATGCTCCAGGACCAGAGGTCCGTTCTTCGCTTCGGCGGCCAGCGCGGCCTCGGCGATTCTTCCGAGAGCGATCACCGCCCGGACGGATGAATCCCGCCTGGCGATCATCGCCTGTCTCAAATCGGAGAGTTCCCGGGCCAGCACGTTCAGATCCAGAGGGGGCCCGGGCTGATTTTCCGGCGACACCGGGACGGACTCGGAGGCTGAAGCGGCCTGCGCCTCGGCCCGCTCCTGCTCGGACCGCCGATAGAACTCCGCGGGGTGATGCGGGGGTTTGGTGGTCACCAGGAGGGCGACCGTTTGATTCAAGAGCTCGACCTTTCCTTCTAAAAACCGCTGGACCTCCTGCTCTTTCCGGGCGAGCCGGCCACGTTCAATAAACCGCTTCGAGGTCACCTCCAACTCCACTTTGAGTTTTCTCAGGTCGTCGGAAGAGACGGTGGCCGAATCCACGATGGCCAGTTCGACGACGGTTCCGCCGGAATCGTCGTGAACAGCGGCCAGACGGAGCCGGCATCCGGGACAGCAATCCTGCAGGAATTTGATCATCCCGGGCAGCATGGCCAGTTCCAGCGGCTCGATTCCATCCTTGTAGAACAGGAGGATTCTGGTGATCTCCGCAAACAGTTTCTCGAAATCCCCGGAGCCATAGGCGGTCTTCTCCAACCGCTTCTCGTCCCAATAGACGTATTCACAGATCACGCCCCTGATCGACCATTCGGTCCGCTGAGTCTCCCAGAGGCAGGCGTCGGTCAGATTCGCCTCGTCCAGGTTGGCACGGATCAATTGGGCGGTGCGAAGAGACGAGCCGCGAAGATCCGCTCCGCAGAGGTTGGCCCAGTTGAGATTGACCTTGTACAGATTGGCCCGGCTCAGGTTGGCCCCGCTCAGGACGGCACCGCTCAGATTGGCCTCGCTCAAATTGGCCTTGCTCAGATCGGCCTCGCCCAGGTTGGCCAGCCCTAGATCCGACCAGCTCAGATTGCTCTCGCTCAGGTTTCCCTTGGTCAACTCCGCCCCGCTCAGGTCGGCCTCGCTCAGAATGGCCTTATGAAGATTGGCCTCGCTCAGGTTGGCCAGCCCGAGGTTGGCCTTGCTGAGATCGGCCCAACTGAGGTCGGCCCATCTCAGGTCGGCCCAGTTCAGGTTGGTCCCGCTCAGGTTGGCCCCGCTCAGGTTGGCTCCGGTCAGTTTGACCTCGCTCAGATTGGCCCGGCTCAAATTCGATTCGCTGAGGTCGGCGCCACTCAGATCGGCCCCTTTCAGGTAGGCCCCACTCAGATTGACCCCGGTCAGGCTGGCTCTGAAGAGGTCCACTTTGGGCAGACTGACCTCAGTGCCGGCATTGGTGCTCCGCCACTGATTCCATCTTTTTACATCCTGCTTTAGTAACCGGATAAGTGCTGAATCGGTCATAATTCTTCGACTCGGAGAAGATGACTGGGGAGATCAGAGTATACTTGCTTAGCCGAACTTTATCCATTATCGGCACAATTGAATATTGTCTGCAGGTGTGGCATCTTGCCTGCTCTATCAAAAACCATTGCTTCGGGAGAAATGACGATGAAAGTAGGCTTTATCGGCCTCGGTATCATGGGGCAGCCGATGATTCGCAACCTGCTGAGGGCCGGATTCGAATTGACCGTTGCGACCCGGACGCCCGGCAAGG
>DATEFT010000639.1:0-4702 GCA_035280505.1 Blastocatellia bacterium
CCCTGCAGATCCGGATGGCTCATGATCTCCCGCATGAGCAGTTTTGACAGTCCGCGCCCGCGATGCGATTCCAGAATGAAGACGTCGGCCAGGTAGGCGAAGGTCGTCAAGTCCGAGATGACCCGCGCAAACCCGACCTGATGCGCTCCGTCATAAACGCCGAAGCAGAGCGAATGTTCGATAGATTTGCGGACCAGCTCCATTGGAATCCCCGCGGCCCAATATGAATGCGAGAGGAAACCGTGAATGGCCTGGAGGTCGAGTCGAGCTTTGTCGGTTGAGATCGTAATTAGTCCCATTTCATCGGCTCGCCGACTGAACCGGGGCGTATAACTTCGTCAGTTCAGCCGCATCGGCAAAGTTCAAGCCTTCACCGACCGGTTTGATCGATTTCAAGACCAGATGCCGCCATTCGGCGCCGGCCTGTCTCTCAATCACCCATCCGGCCAGGTATTGTGCGGCCAGACATCCGCCCGCCGTGGCCACGTTGCCGTGCGCCACGAAAGCCTTCTCTTCCACGGTCACGCCCAGGCTCTCGAGCGTCTGCTTGGTGGTGGGATAGGTCGTCGCGGTCTTTCCCCGGAGCAAGCCCATGGCGGCCAGCAACAACGCGCCCGAACAGATCGAACCGACCTGCTGCTTTTCCGGATCGAGCCAGAAGCGGGAGAGCCAGGCCCGGTCCTTCATTTTGGATCGCGTGCCCTGGCCGCTGACGAAGAGCACCGCGTCGGCATGATTAGCCTCGTCGATCAGTCCGTGGGTCGGAATCTCGATGCCCGTGGCGGAGACGTGATAACGTTGATCGCCCAGGATGCGGACGCTCCAGTTCGGCAACCGGACCCGGTTGAACAGATCCCACATCAAAAACAGATCGAGATCGGTGAACTGATCGAAGATTACAATGGAAAGTTGCATCTACCTCATCCTTTCTTCAGAGAGTGTTGAGGGCGCGAGCCAGATCGTCGATCAGGTCCTCGGCATCCTCGCAGCCCGCGCTCAGGCGAATGAACCCCTCCGGGATCGCATCGCCCTTCCAGCGGGCCCGGCGCTCGGCCGTCGTATGAACTCCGCCGAAACTCGTGGCCTCGACGATCAACTCGCAGGCGCTCAGAAACCGCTCGGCCTGCGCGCGGTCGCCCACCACGAAACTGACCACCGGCCCGAAGAACTGCATCTGCCGGGCCGCCAGCTCATGCGACGGATCGTTCGGCAATCCCGGATATCGCAGTCCGGTCACTCGAGGATGAGCGGCCAGATATTCGGCGATCATCAAGGCGTTCCGGCATTGCCGTTCCAGCCGCAGTTCCAGCGTGGACAGCGAGCGGGAGGCCAGCCACACCTCCATGGGACCGGGAATCGCGCCCATGAGGGTCCGCCACGAATGAAGTTTGCCCGCCCACTCCGAATCCTTCACCGCGACGTGGCCGAGGACCAGGTCCGAATGGCCGGTGAGCGATTTCGTGTCGGAGGCGACGGAGAAGTCCGCGCCCAGGGCCAGCGGGCATTGCCCCAGAACCGTCGGCGTGGTGTTGTCGACGGCCACCAGGGCACCCTGCCGATGGGCCTCACGGGCCAGGGCGGCGATGTCGCACACATCGAGCCCCGGGTTACTGGGCGATTCGAGCCACAACAACCGGGCCCCCTCCAGTTGCGCCTTGAGCGAGTCGCCGGCGGTCGGCGCCTTTCTCACCTGAACTCCGGCCTCCGAGAGATGGCCGTCGGCCAGCAACCGGGCCCCGTAATAACTGTCGGAGGGGATGACGAGGACGTCTCCCGAACGTAACGTGGTCCCGAAGACGGCGTTGATGGCGGCCATTCCCGAAGCGAACGACAGGGCGGTTCCGCCCTCCAGTTCGCCCAGCGCGCGTTCAAATTGAGCCCAGGTCGGATTGTGATAACGCCCATAGGTATATGGACTCGATGAGGGCTCGCCCGCCGCCTGATAAACCGAGGCCAGACAGATTCCTTCCGAGAGAGGTCGACCTTGTTCGAGCACCGGCAATCCGGCGCGGATGAGTCGGGTTCCCCTGCGCATTCCTGTGCCTCCAATCTAGAGCCTCATGGGCCTCATTTCGATTGTGCATTGACGAGATAGATCATCTGCCCGAGGTGGCTCTGAAAATGGGCCGCGCATCGGAGGAAGATCTGAAATCGGTTGGTCGACGATTCGGCGCCGGTCGCGCTGTATGCGAGCGACCAGGTGTCGGGCGTCTGGGCTTCGAGGGTCCGGATCACCAATTGGACGGCGGCTTCCAGGCGCTGCAGAGTCTCCTCTTTCGACGGCGGTTGAGCCTCGGTAAATTCGCGCTCCCGATCTCGGACGTAATCGCTCCGGGCGATCTCGGCGCCGATGTAGTGGTTCAGATTACCGGTCAGATGCAGGACCAGATGGCCCATGCTGTTTCCATGAGAAAAGGGATTCGTCCAGAACTGCTCCTCCGAGACCTTCTCGGAAAGCGCACGAACTCGCTGACCGAAGTCTCGATAGGTCTGGGCCAATCCATCCGCCACGGTCTGGGAAAGATTGCTCATGATCGATTCTCCTGTTAGTGGTATGTTCGATTGATACTCTACGCTCACGGCCCTGCGGGACCAATAACCAATTTATAATTGGTATCTGACAAGAAGGCCTCGGCTGGCGATAATAGGGCCGATGAATTTCGCAAAATTCAAATTCAAGGAGCTGTCGGCCCAGCCGCTCTACGGTCAGTTGCTGGAGATGCTCGAAAACGCGATCGAGTCGGGAGAGTTGGCGATCGGGACCCGGCTGCCTTCCGAACGTTCGCTGGCCGAGCAGTTGAAAGTCAGCCGCACCACCGTCATGAACGCCTATCGCGAGCTCGAGGCTCGCGGGCTGGTCCACAGCCACGTGGGCCGCGGGACCTTCGTCTGCGCCAGCCCCGAACGGGCCGGAGCGCCCTTCGCCTGGCGAGGCAAGGTCTCTCGAGCCGTCAGCCGGCTCGATGACCTGTTGCCGCGGTATCTGACCCGCGAGGCCAGCCATCCGGATCTGATCTCATTCAGCGGAGGCGCCCCCGCGATCGATCTGTTCCCGGTCAAGCTCTGGCAGCGTTTGACCGAGCAGGGGCTCCGCGACCGGCCCTCCGAGATCCTCAGCAACGGTCCGACGGTCGGGCTGCCGCGGCTGCGCCAGGTCCTGGCCAAACGCTTCGGCACGAAGCCCGAACGGATCCTGATTCTCTCCGGTTCACAGCAGGGTCTGGGCCTGATCAGTCGCTGCCTGCTCGATCCGGGCGACGCCGTGATTATCGACCGGCCCTGTTACGTGGGGGCCATTCAGAATTTTCGCGCGGCGGGAGCGCATCTCGTCGGTTGGGACATTGCGCGAGCCGACATCGGCGAATTGGAAGACCTGATTATGCGCCACCGGCCCAAGTTGATCTTCACCAACCCGACGTTCCACAACCCGACCGGGCGGGTGTTGTCGCTGCGCGAGCGTCGCGAATTGCTCAAACTGGCGGTGCGATACCGGGTGCCGGTGCTCGAAGACGATCCTTATCGGGAGACCTACTTTGACACGCCGCCGCCGCCGTCGCTGCACGAACTGGACGAACACAACATCGTGATCTATCTGAGCACCTTCTCGAAAGTGTTGGCGCCGGGGCTGCGGCTCGGCTGGATGGCGGCGGCGGAGTACGTGGTGGATCAACTGTCCTTGATCAAACAGCGGGAGAGCCTCTTCACCGAGGGGATCGGACAGTTCGCCCTCGCTGAATTTTTAGAGAGCGGTTCGTTCGACGAACATCTCGTCAGGCTGAGGACCGAACATGCCAAACGACAGCGGTTCTTCATCGACATGCTGAAACGTTATCTTCCGGCCAGGCTGCTGAAATACGAGCCGCCTTCGGGCGGACTTCACCTCTGGTGCCGGGTCGATCAATCGCTCAATCCCTGGCGATGGTCGCAGCAGGCGGCGGCCGGCGGAGTCGCTTTCACCAGCGGAGAGATCTTCTATTCCGATGTGGTCTGCAGCCAGGAGGCGAGGTTCTGCTATACCCAACTGCCGCCGGACCGGATCGAGACCGGCGTCAAGCGGCTGGCCGAGGCCGCGAAGCCCTGCGCCCACCAGCCGGCGCCGGACGCCACCGCCATCCCGCTGGTATAAAGCATCGGTCTACAAACCACGAAAGACGCGAAAGATTCGAGATCCTGAATCTTTTGCGTCTTTCGCGTCTTTCGCGCTTCTAAATAATCGAACTCAGCCGCGCGCGGTCTTGGTCTGCGTGGGAAGGTTCAGTTCCGGCAAGATCGAAGATGGATTCTGGTTGACGCGGAGCTGATTATTGATATCGGTCACTCCCGAAATGGATTCGGCCAGGTCGGCCGCCCGGCGTTTCTCATAGCGGGAATTGACCGTCCCGGTCATCGTGACCACACAGCTCTCCACCGCGATCTCGATATTGCTGGCATCCAGGTACGGATCCTCCGTCAGGCGCTCGTTGAGATCTTCACGGATGCGATCGTCGGACCGCCGGTAATTCCGCGGGCCGCGCCCGGCGTGGCTCCGCGAGCGCATCTCGTCGGCTCTCCGCCGCCGTTCCGCGTCTTCGTCGCCGAACCAGGACTTGATCTCGTCCTCGATGCGTTGAAGCAGGCTCCGGGTCTCCGCCTCGCGGCCGTAGCGGTTGCGATCATACTGATCACCGGATCTGCCTTCGTAGCCCGAGCCGCGGCGGACGGG
>DATEFT010000640.1:0-7409 GCA_035280505.1 Blastocatellia bacterium
GAGTTTCATCATCGCCGGAAAATTCTTGGCATATTGCGCTTGACATCTTCAATCCAATTCAGTAAATTCCAGGTTCATAATGAAAATCACTTTCAATTTCAGAGTTAACGAAACGACCTAGGCGAAATCTGAAGCTGCATTGCCCATAAGCGGGAGCAATCTCTCCACATCCCCCCGCGATAGTCCATCGCTTCCTTTGGCAGTGCGTCATGCAACGATCACAATCCGATGTCGGCGGCGGGAGCCTGCTATGGAGTCGGCCCGCGTCTCCGCACCAGGAGGATGCTCGCGGAGGCTCCGAGTGTTGGGCTCGGAGTGAGTCTGCCCTGGTCCGAGCCGGGGCGGAAACATGTTTAGCACATGCGATTCGATGAAAACTAAGGGTCAAAAATACTATGAGCAATAACACTGGCACTTTGATGGAGTTGGAAGATCAGCCGGATAAAACTATTGAGCCTCTCCTAGATAAATCGTTTCTCTTCAACCACCAGAGTTTAAATAGGTACAAAGAAGCTATCCTCAAAGGTATCGACCTGGTACAAAAAAAGATGTCGTCCGTCGACAAGCCCTTCAGCGGGGTCCTGCCGCATGAACTGGCGCCCAAGTTCGAGGGCGTCGATCTGGATCAATCCTTCGATCGTCTTTCGAAAGCGCTGGAAGAGGTCGAAGAACTCTACCTGAATCATGCGATCTATTTTCATCATCCCAAATATGTCGCGCATCTCAATTGTCCGATCGTGGTCCCGGCCATCCTGGCCGAATTGATCTTGACCTCGATCAACTCCTCGCTGGATACCTGGGACCAGAGCGCCGGCGGAACCTTCATCGAACAGAAGCTGATCGATTGGACGGCGGAGAAGATCGGGCTGGGTACCAAGGCCGACGGAATCTTCACCAGCGGCGGGACGCAATCCAACCTGATGGCCATGCTGCTGGCCCGCGATAGTTACTGTTCCAATCGACTGGGGCATAACATTCAGGCCCAGGGTCTCCCGGCGGGCTACCATAAACTGAGAATCTTCACCTCTCAAGCCAGCCACTTCAGCGTTCAGAAATCGGCCGCGATCCTCGGCCTGGGATACGAATCCGTGGTCTCCGTCCCCTGTGACGACCAGTTCAGGATGGATGCCCGCGAGTTGGAGCGGGAGATCAAAAGCTGTTTCGCCCAGGATTTGAAGCCGATGGCGGTCGTGGCGACCGTCGGAACGACCGATTTCGGAAGCATCGATCCGCTGATGGAGATTGCGGAGATCTGCCATGACTACGGATTGTGGATGCATGCCGACGCGGCCTATGGCTGCGGCCTCCTGTTGTCCGAGAGGTATAAACATCTACTGTTCGGCATCCAATCCGCGGACTCCGTCACGGTCGATTACCACAAATCCTTCTTCCAGCCGGTGAGCTGCGGCGCCTTCTTCGTCAGGAACCGGAAGAACCTGTCGTTCGTCACCCACCATGCCGAGTACCTCAATCCGTTAAGCCATCTCAAGGAGGGCACGCCCAACCTGGTCAACAAGAGTATTCAAACGACCAGAAGGTTCGATGCCTTGAAACTGTGGTTGACCCTGCGAACGATGGGGGCCGACAACATCGGCCGGGCCTTCGACCGGGTCGTCGATCTGGCCCAGGAGACCTATCGGTTGCTGCTGGCGGAAGAGACCCTGGAGGTTCTCCACCGGCCGGAGCTGAGCACGCTGGCCTTCAGGTATCGCCCGTCGAGAGTCCATTCGGAGCGCCGAATCGACGAGGTCAACGCCTACATCCGCAAAGCGCTCTTCCGGTCCGGCGAGGCGGTGATCGCCGGCAGCAAGGTCAACGGCCGGCAATATCTGAAGTTCACGTTACTCAACCCGACCACCACGATTGCCGACATCCAGGAGATCATCGGCCTGATCAAACATCACGGGCAGCAGTACTTCAACTGCCCCCCGGGCCCTCAAGAGGTCGATCATGACTGATCAAATCTATGATTTCGTCGGCGTCGGCGTCGGCCCCTTCAATCTGGGGCTGGCCTGTCTGACGGAACCGATCGCCGGATTGAACGGGATCTTTCTCGATCAGAGCGACGGCTTCAACTGGCACCCCGGGATGCTGCTGCAGGACACGACCCTGCAGATTCCCTTCATGGCGGACCTGGTGACCCTGGCCGATCCCACCAGCCGTTTCAGCTTCTTGAACTATATCAAGGAGCAGGGGCGAATCTACTCGTTCTATATCAGGCAGAACTTCTATCTGCTCAGAAACGAGTACAATCAATACTGCCAATGGGCGATTCGAAAGTTGTCGAATGTCCGGTTCGGGACGCTGGTCGAGCGGATCGACTATTGCGAGCAGCAGCGATGCTACGTGGTCGGCGCCATCGAGACGGCCACCGGCCAGCCCCAAACCTACCGGGGTCGAAAGCTGGTGCTCGGGACCGGAACCGTTCCCTACGTGCCGGGCTGTTGCAAAGAGCTGACCGGCAGAGCGGTCCACTCGGCCTCATACCTCATGCACAAGCAGCGGCTGCA
Source organism: Blastocatellia bacterium (assembly GCA_035280505.1). GTDB lineage: Bacteria > Acidobacteriota > Blastocatellia > RBC074 > RBC074 > JAKEHZ01. The sequence continues at coordinate 2,511 of DATEFT010000640.1, forward strand.
GAACCGCAAGTCGATCACCGTGGTCGGCAGCGGCCAGAGCGCGGCCGAAATCTATTACGATCTGCTGCAGGAGATCGATCACTACGGCTATGAACTGAACTGGATCACCCGCTCGCCCCGGTTCTTCCCGCTGGAGTACAGCAAGCTCACGCTGGAGATGACCTCGCCGGAGTACGTGGACTACTTTTACGATCTGCCGCCCTCGAAACGGGACCGGTTGATCGCCGAACACAAGCATCTGTACAAGGGCATCAACTTCGATCTGATCAACCAGATCTACGATCTGCTGTACACCAAGAGCCTCACCAGCCGAATTCGGGTCGACCTCCGCACCAATTCGGAACTGAAGCGAGCCGTATTCAACGAGGCGACCGACCGCTTTGAATTGGAGCTGTACCAACACGAACAGGGCCGGCACTACCAGCATTCGACTGAAGGTTTAATTCTGGCCACGGGGTACACCTATCAACTGCCGGGGTTCGTGGAGGGAATCGCTTCCCGAATCAGATGGGACGAGAAAGGACGCTTCGACGTCAATCGAAACTACAGCATCGATCGGGAGGGTTCGGAGATCTTCGTCCAAAATGCCGAACTCCACTCGCACGGATTTGTGACCCCGGACCTGGGCCTGGCCTGTTATCGCAATTCATACATCATCAGAGAGATGACCGGCCGGGATTACTATCCGATCGAGAGCCGAATCGCTTTTCAACAGTTTGCGGTTCTCGAAGAGGAGCTGATCCGGCGGCCTCAACCTGAATCGGCCTGATCGATTATTTCAACGTGAGTGATAGCACAGCGATGAACAACTCAATCTTTCGCGCGGGGCGGGATCGGAATTCGTCCGATCCCGTCCATTTCTCCAAATATATTCCGGAGTTGGGAGAGTTCAACCTGCGCCCCTTGCGGATCTCGGAGGATCTTCCAACGATCCATGACTGGGTCAATCGGGAATACGCCAGATACTGGGGCATGGTGGGCCACTCCCGGGAGGCGGTCCAGTCCGCCTACGAGAAGATTCTGACCCAGGCGCAGGTCTTCATCGGGTTCTACCGCGATCAACCGGCCTTCCTGTTGGAATGCTATTGGGCGTTGGAGGATCAGGTCGGCAAATACTACGAAGCTCAACCGGGAGATTATGGGATGCACATCCTGGTCGCCCCCACGAATCATCCCCTCTCCGATTTTACCTGGCATGTCTTCACCGTAATTTTGGACTTCATGTTCAGCGATTCGGCGGTTGACCGCATCGTGGTCGAGCCGGATGTCAGAAACGAAAAGATCCATGTGCTGAACAGGCGGGCGGGGTTTGAATATCAGAAGGTGATCGAGCTGCCCAATAAAACGGCCTACCTGGCCTTCTGCACCAGAAAGCAATATGGCGCCGCTTTAAAAAGGAGAATCCCTAAAATGAAGGCTTCTATCGAACAAGGACCCGAGCAGACGGTTGCGCATCTGCAACCGGAATTATGGAATCGAGTGAACACTTTGCATATTCGCAAAGCCATCAGTGAATTCGCCCATGAACTATTGATCGAGCCCAGGCTTCAATACACTAAAGACGGTTGGGGCCATTACGTGCTGGCCACCGATCCACCCGGGATCGAATATCGATTTCGCGCCCAGATCCTGAGCCTGGACCACTGGCACATCGATCCGGATTCGATCGGGAAATTCGACCACAACCAGAGCGTGCCCCTCGATTCCCTGAGCTTCATCATCGAATTCAGCGAGACCCTCGGAATCAGCGCCTCGGTCCTGCCGACCTACCTGGAAGAGATCACCAGCACGCTCTACGGCAGCGCCTACAAGCACGCCAGGGAGGGACTCAGCGCCGTGGAACTGACGCGCGCGGATTTTCAGGAGGTGGAACATGCCATGATGGAAGGTCATCCCTCGTTCGTCGCCAACAACGGGCGGATCGGGTTCGACGCCATCGACTATCGCGCTTACGCGCCGGAGGCGGCGGCGCCGGTCTCGCTGGTCTGGCTCGCCGCGCACAAGAGCCGGGCGGCCTTCACTTCGATCAGGGACCTGACCTATCAGGAGCTGTTGCAACAGGAGCTGGATGTCTCCACGCTCCAATCGTTCAACCAGAAATTGAAGGAACTGGAGCTGGATCCCGACTCCTACATCCTGGTGCCAGTCCATCCCTGGCAATGGCACAACAAACTGGCGATGATCTTTGCGCCCGACCTGGCTGCCCGTAACCTGGTCTGCCTCGGTCCCAGCCGCGATCAGTATCTGCCTCAACAATCGATCAGAACCTTCTTCAACGTCAGCCAGCCACACCGATGCTATGTCAAAACTTCGCTCTCGATTCTGAATATGGGGTTCATGCGCGGCCTCTCCCCGTACTATATGCGCACGACTCCCGAGATCAATGAATGGATCCATGAGTTGATCCAGGGGGACGCCTATCTTCGGCAGAACGGCTTCGGCATCCTGCGCGAGCTTGCGACCGTCGGCTATCGAAATTTTTACTATGAGAATGCGGTGAAGAGCGACAGCCCGTACAAGAAGATGCTGGCGGCGCTCTGGCGTGAGAGCCCGATCCCAAAACTGCGGCCGGGGCAACGCCTCATGACCATGGCCTCGCTGCTGCACCTCGATCGTGACGGACGGGCCGTCCTGCCCGAACTGATCAAATCATCGGGCCTCGCGACCGCCGATTGGATCCGGCGCTACCTGGCCAGCTACCTGAGCCCGCTGTTGCACTGTTTCTACGCCCACGACCTGGTCTTTATGCCCCACGGCGAAAACCTGATCCTGGTGCTGGAGAACAACGTACCGGTCCGGGCCATCATGAAGGACATCGCGGAAGAGGCCGCCATCTTGAATACCGAGGTCGTGCTGCCCGACAACGTCAAACGCCTGTCGGTATCGGTGCCCGAGGAACTGAAGGTCCTCTCCATCTTCACCGACGTCTTCGATTGCATCTTTCGCTACATCTCGCACATCCTGGTGGAGCATGGCGACTTCCCCGAAGACCGATTCTGGGAGCTGGTCGCCGAATCCATCCGCGAATATCAACTGGCCCAGCCGCAACTCAGGGAGAAGTTCGAGCGTTACGACCTGTTTGCGCCCGAGTTCATCAAGTCCTGCCTGAACAGATTGCAGTTGGGCAACAATCAGCAAATGATCGATCTGGCCGACCCGGCCAAGAATCTGAAGTTCGCGGGCACCTTGAAGAACCCGGTCGCGGCCTTCAAATCCGCCGTCTTCGAACGACAGGGACAGAGCGCGTAGGCCAAACCGCGGAACACGCGAAAGACGCGGAATCCAATATTTTTCGCGTCTTTCGCGTCTTTCGCGGTTCAACTCAATTATGAATTCGGGAACCATCAAAATCTGGTATCTCGTCCATAAGTGGACGAGCCTGATCAGCACGGTGTTTCTGCTGTTGCTGTGCGTCACCGGCCTGCTGCTGATCTTTCATCACGAGATCGATCATGCCCTGGGCTACAGCATCGAGCCTCCGGCGAGACCGGAGACTTCGCAACGCGCAAGCCTTGACGCCATCGTCGCGGCGGCCAAGGCCCGCCGGCCCGGCGATTTCGTGCAGTTCGTGGTGACGGACCCCGACGAACCGGAGGCCTGGTTCGTCCGGCTGGGCAAGACGGCGGACGGGCCCAATCTCTCGGCCTTCTATACTTACGACGCGCGCACCGGAGATTACCTGCATGAGTATCCGCTCGACCAGGGCGTCATGAATGTCATGTTGAGGCTGCACGTCGATATGTTCGCGGGGCTCAAGGGAACACTCTTCCTCGGCGCGATGGGCCTCCTGTTGGTGGCCTCGCTGGTCTCCGGCACTGTGGTCTACGGCCCCTTCATGCGCCGGCTCCGTTTCGGGACGGTGCGCAAGGGCCGGGCGGCGCGATTGAAATGGATGGACCTCCACAACCTTCTGGGGATTGCCACCCTGGTCTGGCTGCTGGTGGTGGGGCTGACCGGCATCATCAACACCCTGGCGATTCCGATCTTCGGGCGCTGGCAATCAACGCATCTGGCCGAGATGGTCGCCCCCTATCGCAACAGTCCGCCGCTGGATGATGCGGGGTCGCCGGAACGGGCGGTCGCCGCCGCCCGCGCCGCCGAGCCCGGAATGGAGTTGAGCTTCATGGCTTTTCCCGGTAATGACTTTGCAAGCCCCCATCACTTTGTCGCCTTCATGCGGGGCACCACGCCCTGGGCCTCCAAGCTGCTCAAACCGGTGCTGATCGATGCCGGAACGAATCAGGTCGTCGAGAAGCGAGATTTGCCCTGGTACGTTCAGGGGCTCTTGATCTCGCAACCGCTGCACTTCGGCGATTACGGCGGCTGGCCGCTCAAGTGTCTCTGGGCGGTGTTGGACGTGCTGGCGATCATTGTGCTCGGCAGCGGATTGTATCTGTGGTTGAAGAAACGCCACGTCTCGTTCGAGTCGTGGCTGCGCTCGATGCAGGCGGAGGAGTTGGAGCCGGCGGCACTGTCCACCGCTCCTTCCCGAGGAGGTTCTGTATGAGCACGCCATTGACCAAAACTCAGATCTGGGGGGCTCCGATTATGCTGGGAGCGCTGAGCGCGGTCGGCCTCATGGCGGCGCTTCTCGCCGACGGCCTTTGGGACGCGGTCTCCTGGGCCGCGCTGGCGGCCCCGGTGCTCGTCTGCCTGCGCTGCATCTGGCGCAAACAGTCGCCCGAACCTTGAAGAGACGGCTGCGCCCACCAGCGCTCAAAATGGCTCCACAAAATCCGGCGCGGTCAGGGGTTCTTGAAGAGTGAGTCGTAGACCAGCGGCTCGTTCCGCTCCCAGGGCCGATAGGCGTTCGAGAAATCGATCCGCTCGCCGAGCGTCGGATGGCTCGCCCGCCACAGCTTGTGGAGCCAGCCGCGTCGCGGGAGGCTCAGGTTCTCC
>DATEFT010000641.1:0-5511 GCA_035280505.1 Blastocatellia bacterium
GTTGGGAAAGGCCTCGTACGTGGGCGCCGGCAGCCCCGGCACTGCCGCCGGCAGAATGATCCGCTGAAACTGATTTCCGTTGACGGTCCACTGATTATAGATGGTGGCGTCGCGGATCTGGGTCTGCAAGCCTAACCGCTCGACCACCTCCCTCGGCGCATAACCGCCGTTCACGCCCACCACCCCGCTGAAGTCGCCGCGCTTCATGGCCGCGGTCGGCAAGAGACTGGTGAAGGGGACCTCGTCATAGTAGTAGCGCGGTTCCACCGCGACGAAGAAGAACGTTTTGTCGTGCCCGTCGTAGCCGGCCGGCCCGAAGACCTTCTTGGGCAGATAGACCGGCCCGCCGAAGGTCAGGCCGAACTGGTGTTGGCGGCGATTGGCCTCGGGCCGATTGTCCCAGTTGGTGGTGAAAGGAGCGCTGTTCAACGCCGGGTTGCGGTGATACCAGTAACCCAGGCCGTGATACTGATTGGTTCCCGACTTCGTCGTCATATTGACGATGCCGCCGCCGGTCTGCCCGTATTCGGCCGAAAAATTGGAGGTCTGGACGGTGAACTCCTGCACGGTATCTGGCGAGAAGGTGACGATGGCCCGCCCCAGGCCGACTCCGGTATTCCTGGCTCCATCCGCGAGGATGGCCGTGCTGCCCGCCCGCCCGCCGCCCACGTTGACGTTGAATCCGGGGACCGGAATGTCTCCGCCCAATTCCGGATCCTCGGTTCCGGCCACGCCGCTCACCCCGGCCACGGTCAGGACCAGATCGAGCACGCTCCGGTTGTTCAAGGGCATCTCCGCGATCTGGCGCTCGGTGATGGTCTGGCCGGCGGTGCCCGATTGCGAGTTGATCAGCGGAGCCTCGGCCCTGATCGTGACCGCGGCGCTGGCCACGCCGGTTTCGAGCGTCACGTTGACGGTGGCGGTGATCGCGGTATCGACCTTCACCCGGGCGATCTCCGCTTTCTTGAAACCGGCAGCTTCGACCGTGATCTGGTATTCGACCGGATCCAGCAAGGCCGCTGAGAACGTCCCCGATTCCGAGGTTGTGAGCCGGATCGACTTGTTGGTCCCGCTATTCGTGATCACGACCGTCGCGCCGGGAATAACGCCTCCGTTGGCGTCGCTCACGGTGCCGCTGATGCCGCCGCGGTTGGTCTGAGCCAGACCCGCGATACACAGCAAGGCCGCCGTCAGCATGGTCGAGAGGGTACGGTTGATGATGGTGTGGTTGATGATGGTGTAGTTCATGGTTTGCTCTCCTTACCAGCCCGTTCCCGTTCGAGGCCGAGCCTGCGTCAACTCGTCGGGCGAGTAACTCCTAAGCCGAGTCTTTAGCGATTGTCGCCATCAGGGTATCGGGACCGATCCCTGCTCTTTTTACCTACCCAGCAAAATTCTGATATTACTAATACTGATGTGAGAACTGCGGATTACTGACTAGTTACAACTTAGCAGGAAAATAGATTCTGCCTAGCAAAACATTTAATCATTCTCCGGATTCCGGCATCCGGACCATCAACTCCACGATCAATGGCTGTTTTGAGGTGAAGTGAGGGGGTTAAATGAGGGCCATCGTTCCGGAGAGCGGAATTTTAGTAGTCTAGAAAAGTCTAAATCGACCCCGATTCAGACTTCTCCAGACAGCTCTTAGCATTTGATCGTTTTTCGTTTGCGTCCCACTTTGCCGGCCTTCTCGCACTTCTCGATATACGCCGTGGCCAGCGGGACCTGGCAAGCCGTGTCGCCCATCTCGACCGAGACCTCGCCGACCTCCTTGGCCGAGGCTTTAGCCTGGATCGACAACGGTCTCACGTAGACTCCGACCGCAATGAGAAAGCCATTCATGGTGTATCGGACCCGATTCGGCGCGCCGTCGATCGCCTTGACGATCGTCTTGAGAAGCTCTTTGATCTCGGCCAGGTCCAGAGCCTCGTCCGCGGTCGTGGCGAGGATGCCGGCGTAGGTGCCCCAGCCGCAGGCGGCGACGTGCTCGTGTTTCGAGCGAAGCCATTTCATCGCGAGATCGCGGGCATGCGGACTCTCCACCGTCACCCAGGGAACGGTATACTCCGAGATCATCGTCAGGCCCCCGGCGCCGGCCGCCCAGGACTCCAACTGCTTCTTCGTCATCTGCGAACCGTCGGCCACCAGACCGGCCAGGTACATCGCGTCCAGATTGCCCGTCTCGTAGAGTTGATACGCGAGCGCTTGTTGTCCCCGGATCTTCTTCGCGATAACTTTGAGATCGGCGATGCTCACACCGAACATCCGCTCCTCCGGCACGCCGTGCCGGGCATATGTTCGGCGAGTCTGTTCGCGCCCCTTGCTCTTCAATTCGGCCATGACTGACTTGATGTTTTCCATGATCGTTCCTCTTACTCCGTAAATCCGACGCCGGGGCTCCATTATCTTCATGCTCATCGATTTGTCACAATCTTTCGTTCAAATCGCGTAAGATATCGACGTTTGGAACTCGGACCGTGAAGGCTGGCACGACCATGAAATATAGGTTCGATCAGCGGTATGCGCTTCTCTCCCTCGGCCTGTTCCTGGTCGAAGTGGGCATCGCCCTCTTCATCAAAGACCGTCTGATCAGGCCCTTCGTCGGTGACATGCTGGTCGTCATCCTCATCTTCACCGTCAGCAGAACCTTCATCGAGACCGGTCCCGTCCGGCTGGCCTGCGGAGTCCTGATCTTCGCCTACGCGATCGAGATCGGGCAATACTTCAATCTGGTCTCCAGGTTGGGACTACAACACCACCGACTGGCCAGAATCGCCATCGGCACCACCTTCGACCTTCGCGATCTGCTCGCCTACACCGTCGGCATCCTGCTGATCATAGGTCTAGAGAAGTCAAAACCGGTCCGGATCTTCAAACTTTTCTAGACTTGAAAAAATGGGCGGCGGAATAGAGGAGCGCCGATGGAATCCAGACCCACAACAACTCGCTCCACAAGACCAGCAGCCCTCGCGCAGAGATGAAGCTCCCGACGCCGATCGGCGAGACCCGGATCGGCCGCCAGGGAAAGAAGTATCGATCGTTCTGAAACGGCGCGAAGAGCGCCACTCCGAGGCCGCCGCTGGTCATCGCATCCAGGAGCGGATGCGAAAGCGTCGAGAGAAAGAGAAATAAGAAGACCGGCAGTCGCGACCTGGCCTGACGCTCGGCCATGAATACGGTGAGCGCTCCGCCGAGAACGGCCGCAAAGAGGATCGAGTGGGTCAAACCCCGGTGACCCAGCAGGTCGCCGTACTCGATCCCGAACTTGAATCCGATCACGTCCAGATCCGGGATCACCGAGCAGATGGCGCCGGCCACGACGATCCCCGAGCTGAGACTCTGGCGCGGAAAGACCGCGGCCATCGCAACCGGAACGATGGGATGTGTAATTATCGAGCACATAGATTTTTATCGTACAGACTTCGGCCGAGACATCTTAACCAAACAGGCGGGCGAACTAAAGAAAAGTCCAGAGAAGCCGGGCAGGGCCGGTTTCGACTTCTCCGGACTTTCCTGGACTTCTCTAGACTTTTAAAACTTTGGCCAGTGAAGATTCGCGATGGCTGGGGTCGAGGTTCTCGCTCTCCAGGCCGTCTTCCAGGGCCGAGGGGCGCGCGCCCCGTTCCATGAGACAACCCGCGCCCAGGACGGCCGCCAGCATCGGATTGGAGATGACCCTCACCGCTAAGGTCAATTCCCGGCTCAGAGACTCGCTGAGGCCGGGAAGCAGCGCGAGGCCGCCGCTGAGGGTGATGCCTGAATCGAGCAGATCGACCGAGACCCCGATCGGAATCTCTTCGAGCGCCCTTCGAATGTGTTGTTTGATGACCCGCAGCGCGGGCTCGACCAGGGGATGAATCTCATGACTTTCGATCGTGGCCTCTTCGGGCAGTCCGGTCATCAGATTACGACCTCTCACCACCATCGATCGACCGTCATCCGAAGGCTCGACCCTGGCCAGTTTGATCTTGATCTCTTCGGCAGTCTCCAGGGTCACCTCCAATTTCCGCTCCAATTGCAGATAACGCACGATGTTCCGGTCGATCTCGCCGCCGCCGACGCGCCGCGTGGAGGCGTAGAGCAGGTTGCCGTGGTCACTGACGGCCACATCCGTGGAACCGGCGCCGAGATCGACGACCATCCGCGACTGCCTGACGCCGGCGTCGAAGTCGGCGCCGTTGGCGACCGCAAACGGCGCCTCGACCAGCGTCACTTTTCGCGCGCCGGCCCGCCTGGCCAGATCTTCATAGGCGATCAGTTCCAGCGGGGTCAGTTCGGCGGGCACACAGACCATCAGCGCCAGGCTGGTCAGGGTCCGTTGCGGAAGGGCGCGGTCGATGAATCCGGAGAGCATCTGTGTGGCGGCATCGCAATCGGCGACGGTTCCCTCCTTCAAAGGGCGGGTGATTCGAATCCCGCGCGGTTGCCGAATGGTCAAGGCTCGGGCTTCCTGCCCCACCGCCGCCACTTTGCCGTTCTCGGCACGGAACGCGATGATTGATGGCTCATCGATGACGACTCCCACCCCCGGACGATAGAATCGGGTGTGGGCGCTTCCGAGATCGACCACCAACGCCTCGCTCGTATGCAAGTTCAAGGCTGGAAAGTACGACCTCCAGAATTTCTCAACTCTCTTTCTCCAAACCCAGCTATTCATAATATTCACCTGCCGATCTCCCCAGCACACGGTTAGCCTGAGCGCGCGGATCGCGGAGCATATTCTTTGAGAATTGCAATCTTCGTGCCGTAGGAGTCTGCCAGCTCTTTAAGATAGAATGGGCTCGAGCAGCACCGCCCTCGATAGTTAACTCAAACGATTCTGAGAGATCGAACTCGGGACTCAGAGCGATTCGGAGGCGGTAAGACCTGAGAAGCGTGTAGTAATTCGAGACAACGGATCATTGAATCAAACAGGTCCGCCCATACTTTAATCATACGATCCATCGTAACAAGAGCGGTCATCGAGACCAGGGGTGGAGCCCGCTCCGTCCGGAAGTTCGAGCGCAGCGATCGTGCTTTCGACCTCGATTGAGATGCAGTCTTGAGATGAACTTAGGGGCGGTTTTACTTAGATTTAAATTGCCGACTATAAGCTACGTGCCCGCACATTAATCAAGGTGGCACGGCTCACACTTCGAGCAGGAGAAGTTGCATGGCTTTTCGGGATATCCTCCATTCCGTTCCATCTCCAATCGGCCATTCAATTGGCGGTCTGATTGCGATTCTGCTCTGGCTGACGTCGATGGGCGTGAACGTCCGGGCCCAGGCGGGGCCGGGCGGACAGACTGCGGCCGACAGCCAGCAGATCAGCTTCGAACAGTGGGATAGCGCCCAGGGGCTGCCGAACAGTTCGGTGCAGACGATCGCCCAGACTCGTGACGGCTATCTCTGGCTCGGCACCCAGGAAGGACTGGTCCGCTTCGATGGAGTCCGTTTCGTCGCCTTCGATCAGGGCAATACCCCGGAGATCAAGAACAAGTATATTCAGAGCCTGATCGCCGGCCGGGA
>DATEFT010000642.1:0-19312 GCA_035280505.1 Blastocatellia bacterium
ATCTCCCGCGACTATGCGCGCCAACATCTAACGCAGGGGGTCTGGATCAGTGTCACGCAGATCGGCCAGGTCATGCTCACGGGTACGGAGCTGATCATTATCGGCAAGCTGGTTGGGCCCGCGGCAGTGGTGGTTTATGCCTGCACCAACAAGCTGATCGGGGTTCTGGCCAATCAGCCGCAAATGGTCATGCAGGCGGCCTCTCCAGCCCTCAGCGAATTGCGGGTCAGTGAATCCGGCCAGAGAGTATTCCAGGTCTGGTCGACCCTGAGCCTGGCGATGCTTACCTTAAGCGGATTGGTCGTTTTCGTCGTTCTGACGGTCAATGAGGGATTCGTTAATTGGTGGATTGGAAACAGCCAGTTCGGCGGATACGGCCTGACGATCTTACTTTTGTTGACGATGATGCTGCGCCATTGGAACCTGACCTGGATCTATGCCCTGATCTGTTTTGGCCGCGAAAGACTCGTCTCGATCGTCAACTTAACCGATGGGTTGGTGACTATCTTGGGGACCATCGGGCTGGTCTATGCCTTTGGACTGAAGGGCGCGCCGCTGGCCTCAATCCTGGGGGTCTGCCTGATCAGTCAACCTTGCTACTTCAGGGCCTTGATCGCGGAGACCAAAGTTTCGCCGCTCACCTTGTTGGGCCTGATCTGGCCCTGGCTCCAGCGGTTTATCGGCTTGATTATTGCTGGCACGCTTCTTCGCCGTTATTGGGTTCCTAAGACGTTTGCCGAGATCGCGGTGGCCGGGGCCGCGACGGTGCTTTTATACGCGATAGTGATGCTGCCCGTCGTTCTACGTTCCGACCTGGGGCGATATGTTCGCCCGAAATTGGGGGGAATGAGGTCGCGATTTGTCAGGATCAGGCAATCGTTCGGGGCGGCTTGATCAGACTCACAATCGTCAGGGCTTTGCCCGAAAAATTGGTTTACAAACCGCAGAACACGCGAAATCCGCGAAAGGTGTTGAATTTCGCGTCTTCCGCGTCTTTCGCGGTTGAAAAAAGAAAGACGCTCAAGCTTCGTCGACCTGATATTCAGTCGCTCGAACCATAATTTAGATATCTACGAAAATGACTTTGCTACAAACCACCGCGAAGAGAACCGCCGATCTGATGGGGCGGCAGTCCTGGCTCGTGCGACATCTGCGGCCGGCATATGAAACGCTGCTTGACTGTCTGAGCCATGGGCGAGGAATTCCATATGAGATCAACGGCGTGAGCTATCGGGTCGATCCTTACCAGCGCCATCGGCTTGCCCACGTCTATGACGCCCCGGTCGCGGAGTTCCTGCGAACCCGGGTCAAGCCGGGGGCCGTCTGTCTGAACGTCGGCGCCAACGTCGGGGTCTATGTTTTGCAATTCTCGCACTGGTCGTCGCCGAGGGGGCGGGTCATCGCTTTTGAGCCCAATCCAGGAGCCCGCAACGTGCTGGTCAAGCACCTGCAATTCAACGGGCTCAATAATCGCGTGACTCTGGTGCCGGCTGCAATCGGGGAGACGGCGGGCGAGGCTATTTTGTATGCGGCCAGTGCGGATGGGATGAGCCGCCTCGGAGCGCCCAATCAGTTGATCGCGGACCAGGTGAAAGAGATCTCCGTACCGATTATGACTCTGGACGATTATTGCGCCGACCAGAAGGTCAGACCCGACTGGCTCTTTATGGATATTGAGGGGTTCGAGATTGCGGCATTAGCGGGGGGGCGCCGGCTCATCAAAGATCGAGGCCGGAATTTGGGGATCGTCGTGGAGATCCACCCTGAACTCTGGGCTTCGGCCAACGCGAATCGGGCACGAGCTGAGTCGATGTTGGCCGACCTCGGTCGTCGAGCCGTCCCGCTGACCGGCCAGAAAGACGCTCTGGCCGAGTATGGCTTAGTCTATTTGGAGCCAATCTCCAACTGAATCCGGACCGTGACGACAGTCGACCAGACCCGGGAGCCGGCGGGGGAAGAGTTTAATGGAGTGGCACCTCATCACCAGCGAATATCCGCCGCAACCTGGCGGCGTTAGCGATTACACCCATCTGGTGGCTGCCGGCCTGGCTGGAGCAGGAGATCAAGTTCACATCTGGTGCCCGCCTGCCAACGGTCGAACTCCTGAACACGCCGGAGTGGACGTTCACCGTGATTTGGGGACCATCAGCCCTGCGGATCTGATCGGTCTGGATCGGGAATTGAACCAATTTCCGGGGCCGCGACGGCTGCTGGTTCAATGGGTGCCGCACGGATATGGCTATCATTCGGTCAACGTACCTTTCTGCCTGTGGCTTTGGAAACGCGCGAAGTTGCATGGCGATCGGATCGAATTGATGGTGCATGAGCCATTTCTGGTTTTCAGCTCGTCATCGCTGAAACAGAGCGCGGCTGCCCTGGGGCACCGGTTGATGACCATGATCCTCATGAATTGTGCTGAGCGGGTCTGGACCTCGATCCCGGCCTGGACAGCGAAATTGGCCCCATATGCTTTGTGGCGACGGCTTCCGTTGGAGTGGTCGCCGATTCCCAGCAACATCATGGTGGCAATCGACCCGGCGGGCGTGCGCGCCATTCGAGAACGATATACCGCTGGAGGGCAGATGCTGCTGGGACATTTCGGCACTTATGGAAAATCTATTACCGAGTTGCTGACCGGGGTGCTCCTGGCCCTGCTGCGCGAGCGCGAGGATCTTTCAGTGCTATTGTTAGGTCGCTTCAGCCGGGAATTCCGCCTGGAACTGGTGCGAAATCACTCATTCCTTGCCGCACGGCTGCATGCCACCGGCGGATTGGGGGATGCCGAACTCTCGAAGCATGTGGCTGCTTGCGATGTGATGCTGCAACCTTACCCCGACGGCATCAGCAGCCGCCGCACCAGCGCGATGGTGGGCCTGGTTCACGGCAAACCGCTGGTTACGACCGCCGGTCAGCAGACTGAGCCCCTCTGGGCCGAGAGTGGGGCTGTGGCGTTGGCCGCAGCCACGGCCATTCCGCACGAGGGCCTCAAAGAGCAGAGCCATCGATTGTTGGATGACGCAGGCCTGCGAGAAAATTTAAGCGCCGCCGCCATTGAACTCTATCAAAATTATTTCGACCTTCGTCATACCGTTGCTCGTTTGCGCCGTCCTTTTCGACCCGCAACGCCCTCAACGACACCATCCGATCAAACTGTTGTTACCGGACTTTGAATTACTTTGCGTTATGCGGATCGCCATCGTTAATCATAATTGTAATATCCTGGGCGGGGTCGAGATGTACTTATCCTGCTTGATTCCCGTCTTGCATAAACTGGGCCATGAGGTCTCTTTCTGGTATGAGGAATCTGCCGTGACTTCCCGCCCGCAAATAGTGGTTCCTCAAGGGGTCCCATCCTGGTCGGCGTCGGAACTGGGAGAAGAGAGAGCAATCAGTGCTTTGCAAGCCTGGCGACCGGATGTGATTTATTCGCACGGACTACGTTCCATATCGGCGGAAAGGAGGATTCAGTCTCTCGCTCCGGGCATCTTCTTTGCTCATTCTTATTATGGCACCTGCATCAGCGGCCACAAGACTTTTCGCCGGCCAAAAGTCAAAGTGTGTGACAGGCAACTCGGCTGGCAATGTTTTCTGCATTACTATCCGCGTCGCTGCGGCGGGTTGAACCCATTAGTGATGTTGAAGGAGTATCGGTTGCAGGCGGATCGTCTGAACCTGTTGGCGCAATACGAGACGATCATCGTGGCCAGCGACCATATGGCCGATGAATACAGAAAACATGGGTTGGCGAACAAACTCATGGTTGTGCGATACCACCCGATGTGCGTGGCTAGCGAGCATGTGCCGGCAAAGAACTTCCAATTGCCCAAAACCGAATGGCGGCTGCTATTCATTGGGCGGATGGAATTTCTTAAGGGGGGAGATTGCTTTCTAGAGGCCCTTCCAATCGCTCAGCGTGAATTAGGAGTCACGCTTCATGTCACTTTTGCCGGCGACGGTCTTTTGAAAGCGCAATGGCAGGCACGCGCCGAGCAATTGGCGGCGCAACATGCAGGCCTGAAATTCGATTTTCTCGGTTGGATCTCGGCGGAGCGGCGCGACGCGCTCTTACGAGAGAAAGATCTGATTGTGGTTCCAAGTTTAGGGCCCGAGCCTTTTGGTCTGATTGGGCTTGAGGCCGGGCAATATGGTGTGCCCTCGGTGGCTTTTGCAGTCGGCGGCATCTCCCAGTGGTTGCAGGATGGCTTCAACGGATTTCTGGCGGCGCCGGATGACCCGAAAGAGAGAAATTTGGCCACGGCCATCGTCCGTTGTCTGCAAGACGTCAGAGTCTATCAGCGGTTAAGCCGGGGGGCGCTGGCACAGGCTGAGCGCTTCGATCGGCGAACCCATATGGCAACTCTATTGCCGCTTCTGGAACGGGCCGCCTCGCAGGGTGCAGGTGAGGCCGATACTCGAGGATAAATTTTGAGAGCTGGCTAAAGATGAAGATACTGTTTGTTATACATACGCCCAAGGATCCGCTAACGGCCGTCTATGCAGATGCCATGCGGCGTGCCCATTATTTCTCGGCACAGGGGCATCCCAGCGAGGTGCTCACACCTAACGACTTTTCCTGGCTCCAATCGGTGTCGCCGCGGTGGTATCCACTACTCTATCCCGTGGTGATTGCCGGTTGGCTGACCAGAAAAGCCCGGAACTATGACGCGGTGATTTTGCATAGTTATGCCGGATGGATGACCAACTTGCTGCGTCACGTTCTGCCGTCGCTGAGGCACATCCGGACCATCACTTCATTCCATGGGCTGGAGCCGCTGTGCTTCTCAGCTCTCAAAGCCGCGATGGCGGAGAAGGGACGACCGCTCAGTCTTCGCTATCGCCTGATGCAAAAGCTGATTGCGATGCCTCTGATCCAACTCAGTTGCCGCCGATCGGATCTGGTGACCTGTCTCAACAGCAGGGAGGCCGACTATCTGGCTACAGAAGGTTGGGCGTCGCCGGCGAAGATTAAGATTCAACCCAACACGGTGGACAAACCATTCTTTAAAGAGCGGCAGGCTAGAAACCAGGCCCTCAATCTGCTCTTTGTCGGGCAGTGGATCGAAAGAAAAGGGATCAAGTATCTAGTCGAAGCCTTTTCAGCTATCGCCGCCAGCCGGCCGGATTTGCGGCTCTGGTGTGTGGGGACCCGAGTTGATGGAGGGGAAGTCCTGCCTCATTTTCCGGAGAGCGTTCGTGACCAGGTGGTGGTGATACCTCATGTCAGCCGCAAGGAGATGATCAAGTTCTATTTTGAGGCGGATCTCTTCGTCTTCCCCAGTTTCTTTGAGGGAAGCAGTTTGGCGCTGCTAGAGGCGATGGCTTCCGGACTGCCGGTGATCACGACGCCGGTTGGGTCTGCGTCCGACATTCTTGAATCGGAGATCAGCGCATTACTGGTCCCCGTCGCCGATTCCTCGGCGTTGACTGTTGCGATAGAGCGCGTTCTGGGCGACTTCTCGCTTCGTCAGCGCCTGGGACATCAAGCTCAGGAGGTCGCTAAACAGTTCGAGTTCTCAGGTGTCACCCGGAATGATATTTCGATAATTCAAGGGCTGATCGGCAACGACGGTTCGCTGATATTTGAAGCTAGATAGGTTAGGTAATAATGACGGCACAGGCAAATACGAAAGCTGCTTACGAAGCCTGGCATGCGCAGTTGGGAGTCGATGATTCGAATGATACTCCATGGCATGGTCTATTGCGCGCGTACCTGGATGTCGAACGTGATCTGAATGGGAGGCGAGTCCTCGAGATCGGTTGTGGTCGCGGCGATTTCACCTGCTGGCTGGCGCGTCAGCCAAAGCGTCCCACCGAGATCCTGGCCGCCGATTTCGCGGTCACTGCGCTGCAGAAGGGGCGCGCGTTTGCTGAAGGGGTGGGGCTGACGGGAATTACCTGGGAAGAGCAGGACATTCAAGAGATCAAGCATCCGGCGGCGAGCTTTGACACCGTAATTTCCTGCGAAACGATTGAACACGTTCCCGATCCGCGACGAGCCCTCCATGAATTGGCGAGAGTGTTGAAGCCGGGTGGACGACTGTATTTAACGACGCCGAACTATCTGGGAATCTATGGGCTGTATCGCATCTACTTGCGGCTTCGCGGACGACCGTATACGGAGATCGGGCAACCCATTAATCGCTTCCTGGTCCTGCCTCTGACATGTATGTGGGTCACTCAAACCGGGCTCCGGCTTAAAGTCGTAGATGCTTCCGGCCACTACCTGTTATGGCCGGGTCACTTACCTAAAGACTTGTTATGGTTCAATAGACCTAAAACCGTCGTCAAATGGTTTGGATTACACTCGTTGATAGTGGCGGAAAAACCAAGATCTTGAATGATCACGAGTAATAGGTGCGCTGATGATAGGCGCATTAGAGCAGTGGATGAAATTGATTGTTGAGCAGGGGCGAGATCGTTGAAACCGCGTGTTAGTTTGGAGAAGTTTTTCTCTGGACAGTCCCTTCTTCAGTCATATTAAGTTGCTAACCTCCTATAGTTTAAAGTGAAGTTCCAGCAACCGAACTGGAATAAGGATATCCAAAATCAATTTTTCGTCAAGAACTGTTATTTCGCCAGCCAGATGACTGGCATCCTAAGATTTGGCGGCAAGTCGCTATCGCGGAGTGTTTCTGGATGAATAGCTATCTAAAGGGGTGAGTTGTGTCGGGTTTAGATGAGAGGTTGCTCGGTGGTTCCTATGCGCAAAAGCAGATCTTCTGTAAGGATCGGATTGTTGTATGGAGCCACACCAGCCGTTATCGATTGGGAAAGAAATTGGTGGCACCGTATGCTAGAGGACGGTTGTTGGATTACGGATGTGGCGATGGTACCTTCTTAGCGTTGGTTCAAGACCTGTTTCCGGAGGCCGTCGGAGCCGACGTCGACCCCGGGCAAACTGCTGACTGCGTCAAACGCCATTCGGGAATTTCCCGACAGACGTTTGTTCTGACCGAAGAGCTGGCGGGCGCGGATCACACCGCCAGCTATGATGTGGTCGCGTGCATGGAAGTGCTGGAACATTGTACTGAAGATCAGGTGGTAAAAGTAACAGCAGACTTGCGAAGGTTAGTTGCACCTGTGGGGGCAGTAATTATTAGTGTTCCGATCGAGATCGGATTGAGCCTGATCGGTAAACAGGTTGTGCGGACGCTGGCTGGCTGGCGTAATCTGGGAGACTACCGATATCTTGAACATTATACCCTTCGTGAATTGTGGAAGATGGTCTTTGCCGGCGCTGAGACGGCCATCGCTCGACCGGTTTACCGCGCCGATTTCGCGCCGAATGGGCCAAATTCTTTCCATGGACATAAAGGATTCAACTGGCGACGGCTGCGGACGGTTTTAGAGCGGTCGTTCATCATCCGGCAAATGCACTTCTCCCCACTCGGATGGTTGGGGGGACATCTGAGCAGCCAGGTCTGGTTCGTTTGTAATCCGAAATGAATGATGCTTGATCAACGCCGATCAGTACGATGATGACCATTTTGACCGCCATTTTTGCAGAATCGAAGTGCTCTATTTCCTGTTAGATTTAAAATACTCAGCCCGAGCTAGCTTTGCATGTTTTACGAACCGAAAGAAGTTGATAACCCCGAGGATTGGGAACTGAACGGCGAACGCCGTCCGCGCCCGAGTCGGAAACGGCCGCGAGTGGCCATCATCTGCGACCTGATCGAAGAGAGGTGGCCGAGCATGGACCTGGTCGGCGACATGCTCTTCCGGGAACTGAAGCTGCACTATTCGTCGGCGGCGCAGGTCGAACTGGTCCGGCCGCCCATGATTCGCCGTCTGACGGCCCTCCCGTGGATCGGCGACAAGTGGGCGGCCTTCAATACCGATCGGATACTGAACCGTTTCTGGGACTATCCGCACTGGCTGCGGAAACAGCGGGATCAGTTCGACCTGTTTCACGTCGTCGATCACAGCTATGGCCAACTGATCCATGCGCTCCCACCGGAGAGGACGGTGGTGACTTGCCACGATCTCGATACTTTTCGTTGTCTGCTGGAACCGGAGCTGGAGCCTCGACCGGCCTGGTTCAGAATGATGATGCAGCGGACGCTCAACGGCTTTAGCCGGGCGGCGCGGGTTATCTGTGACAGCCTGGCGACCTATAATCAGGTCAGGCAATTCAACCTGGTCCCGGCCAACCGCGCGCTGGTGATTCCGATCAGTATTCATCCCAGTTGTACCGCCAAGCCGAATCTGTTGGCCGATGCCGAAGCTGCACGGTTGCTGGGCCCCAAGGATAACCGGCCGTTATTGTTGCATGTTGGCAGTACGATCCCGCGTAAGCGGATCGATCTGCTCCTGCGGATCTTTTCCGCCGTCAAAGAACGGTTGCCGGAGGCCCGGTTGTGCCGGATCGGCGGACCGTTTTCGGCAGAGCAGGAGCAGTTGTTACAAGATCTGAACCTGGGCGGTTCAGTCTTGGTCCTACCCTTTCTGGAGAGGGATGTGTTGGCCGCTGTTTACCGGCGCGCGGCTCTGGCGCTCCAGCCTTCAGATCGTGAAGGCTTCGGGCTGCCGGTGGCCGAAGCGATGGCGTGCGGTACCCCCGTGGTGGCCAGCGATCTTCCCGTGTTGCGTGAAATCGGCGGCGATGTCGCCAGCTTTTGTCCGGTCGGCAAGGTGGAGGCGTGGGGTGAAACCATCCTCAACCTGCTGGCGGAGCGAGAGCAGGACGAGTTGGCCTGGTGGCAACGTCGGACCGCCGCGATCGCGCAAGCCTCCAAGTTCAGTTGGGGTGAACACGCACGAAAAGTCGTCGATGTTTACCACGATCTACTGAACTGATCCCCGTCCCATCCCCATTCTCACTGGCCTAACGACGAAGCTCATTTCTTGAATGAGCGGACCTGGAATTCCTGCGCGCGGCGCCTGAGGGCGCCGACGTGGGGTGAGGTCCGTCATTATGCCTGCATCATCCACCTCACCTGCTCTTTGACACCGAACGACGGATCTTCACCATCCGAGGAGTTGTACTAATGGTCCCCCACGCTGCTGCTAAAACCCAATACCAACTGCACCCTCATCAGGTCTGCAAATCCCGCCTGCTGCTGATCAGCGATACCCCCACCGGCTTGCTCAAACTGCGCTCGTTATTCGGCGCGGATAACCTGGAGATTGCCGGCGCGATCCTGCCTCAAGATTTGTTCCGCATGACTCAAGAAAAACATGACATGGCCGTGATAGACGTAAATGCCTCTCAAATCCTCGGAGTGCTCAAGACGCTGCGAGGAAGCGCCGAACACCGGGACATTCCGGTGCTGGTCGAGGCGAGCCGGATTGTCACGGACCCCAATCTGGCCGGAGTGTTGCCGACCTATCGGGCCATGCCGTGCGGTCAATCCGAGCTGATCCAGTTGGTGCGCAATCAAGTTTCCCCGGCCCGCAACGGACGGGCCAAATCAAGGCTGCTTTGAGAGATCAGGCGGGCGGAGTCCCGCCGGCCTGAACGTTAATTCAGTGTAGTAAAGGAGTAATTATGAAAATTCGTGAGTTAATGACGAACGACGTCAAGACCTGCCGTCCCGAGACCAACCTGGCCACAGTCGCCGGACTCATGTGGGAGCACGATTGTGGAGTGTTGCCGGTTGTGGACGACCAGCAGCGGGTCCTGGGCGTGATCACCGATCGAGATATCTGTCTGGCCCTGGGGACGAAGAATCGGTTGGCCTCGGACGTCGCCGTCTCCGAGGTCATGTCGGGACCCGCGCACGTCTGTTCTCCGGATGACGAGATCAAACAGGCGCTCAAGGTCATGCAACAACAGGCGGTCCGGAGGCTGCCGGTGGTTGACCAGGAGGGCCAGTTGCAGGGGATGCTCTCGATCAGAGATCTGGTGAGCCGGATCGACGAGAGCACCGCCGCCAAGAAGAAGAGTTCGCCGCTCAGCTCCGAGGAGGCGATCAACACTCTGAAGGCGATCGGCGAATCCGGATCTTCCACGGCGGCCGGCAGCGAACAGAAAGTCTCTCGGGTCAAGACCGCTTAACGCGGAACGGGCCTTCCGTAAGGGCGAAGGCCTCGAGGTTGAACAGATGGAGGGCCGGACAGGGCCGGGGGCGTAGTGCCCGGCCCCCGGCTCGATTCCGGTCCGATCTTTCCCGGTCTTACCAGCCGCCACCTCGGGCCATCCCCTTACGATCGGGTCACCGCTTCCATCGGCTGAATAGGCCATTTAGATCATCAGGAGAACATTATGAACAGAAAGAGGGCGTTGATTACCGGAATTACCGGGCAGGATGGCAGTTATTTGGCCGAACACTTGTTGGCTCAGGGATATGAAGTCCACGGGATTGTGCGGCGGGTCGCGATGGAGGATCCGGATCGCCGATTTCATCGGATCAGCCGGCTCCTGGATCGAATCGAGCTGCACCCGGCGAGTATGGAGAGCTATCCGAGCATCTTCCATGTCTTCAGCCATCAGGAGTATGACGAATGCTATCACCTGGCGGCGCAGAGTTTCGTGGCGGAGAGCTTCGCCGACGGCTTCTCGACCATGAACACCAATATTAATGGCACGCATTACATGCTGGCGGCCGTGCGCGAGATCCAACCGAATTGCAAATTCTACTTTGCCGGGTCGAGCGAGATGTTCGGCAAGGTCGCGGAGGTGCCGCAGTTGGAGAGCACGCCTTTCCATCCGCGCAGCCCTTACGGCATCAGCAAGGTGGCCGGGTTTGAATTGACGCGGAACTATCGCGAAGCCTACGGTCTCTACTGCTGTAACGGTATTCTCTTCAATCACGAGGGGCCGCGGCGCGGGTTCGAATTCGTGACCCGCAAGATCAGCAGCAGCGTGGCACGCATCAAGATGGGGTTGGCCAACGAACTCCGGCTGGGCAACCTGGAGGCGAAGCGAGATTGGGGACACGCGAGCGACTATGTGCGGGCCATGCATCTCATGCTGCAACAACCCGAGCCGGATGATTATGTCGTGAGCACCGGCGAGACCCACAGCGTCCGCGAGTTCTGCGAACTGGCCTTCTCCGAAGCGCAGCTCGACTATCAGGATTTCGTCAAGGTGGACGCGAAATTTCATCGGCCCGCGGAGGTCGATCTGTTGGTGGGTGACTCTTCCAGGGCGCGGCAGCGGTTGGGTTGGGAGCCCAAATACTCGTTCGGCGATCTGGTGACCGAGATGGTTCAGTCGGATCTCGAAGAGCTGCAACGAGTGATCAGGGATGGGCAGATTGCGAATGCGTCTCTGCACATGCATGTCTACTCGCAGATCTAAATTACTCTTTTCCTGAAGTCGCCGGACTACGTTAATTGAAAGGTCGGACAGATTATGGCGGCGGTATTTGCCGAGCCGGCATTGGCTCCCCAGGGTTTGATGGCGCTCCATGTGGGGAAATTTTATCCGCCGTTTCGGGGCGGCATGGAGACTCACCTGCAATCACTCTGCGAAAATTTACGGCCCCGAATCGATGTTCAGGTGATTGTGGCCAATCGCGAGCGCCAGAGCACCGAAGAGTGGATGAATGGAATCAGAGTCGTGAGGAAGGGCACCCTGATCAATCTGGCCGCAGCCCAGATCTGTCCCGGGATGATGACTGAGATCCGCAGGACCAAAGCCGATCTGGTACATCTCCATCTGCCCAACCCCACCGCCATCCTGGCCTATCTGGCGAGCGGTCATCAGGGGCGGCTGGTCGTCAGTTACCATAGCGATATCGTCCGACAAAAAGTCCTGGGCAGTATCTTCCAGCCCATCTTACGGCGGGCTCTGGATAGATGTGCCGCCATCATCGCGGCCACGCCGAACCACATCGCCAGTTCTCCGGTCCTGGCCAATTACGTTGATCGCTGCCATGTCATTCCCTACGGCATTCCCATTGAGCCGTTCGATCACCGCGATCAGGGCGTGATCGCCCGGATTCGCGAGCGATACGGGCCCCGAATGATCCTCAGTGTGGGGCGACTGGTCTACTACAAAGGCTTTGAGTTTCTGATCCGCGCCATGATGAAGGTCAAAGCCAATCTGGTGATCATCGGTGAGGGACCCTTGCGCGCACAGTTGGAACAGGAGGCGCGCAATGGCGGGGTCGCCGATCGAGTCTTTTTCCTGGGAGATTTGTCGAACGAAGAGATGATTCCATTCTATCAGGCGGCCGATCTCTTCGCGCTCGCCTCCATCGCCCGCAGCGAGGCCTTCGGGATCGTCCAATTGGAGGCCATGGCCTGCGGCATTCCGGTCGTCAACACCAATCTCGATTCCGGCGTGCCCTTCGTCTCGCTCGACCGGGTGACGGGACTGACGGTTCCGCCGTCCGATTCGGACGCCCTGGCGGCCGCCCTTCAAAGCCTGCTCGACCGGCCGGAGCAGCGCCGCGAGTATGGATTGGCGGCGGCTCGGCGCGTGCGCGAAGAGTTCACCCTGGAGATCATGGTCCGCCGCACCCTGCAGCTCTACGCCCAGGTCATGGCTCGACGCCGCTGAATCGGATCGGTTATGAAATCTGCAATGAAAAACAGCCAATCTGCAGACGCGGAGTTGCCGCGTTCCGGGTCTCTTGCCGGACTCCTTCCGCCAGGCCTCTCCCGGTAGTCTTCGCGATCCGGGACTCCCACCTTGAGAGTTTTCCAGCCGCCAATTACAATGTGGGGATGCACCTGCTGCGCATTGAAGCGACAAATTTCCGCAACCTCACTGGCTCCATCGACTTTTCATCCGGCCTCAATTTCATTTGTGGGGCTAATGCTCAGGGCAAGACGAGCTGGTTGGAGTCGGTCTATCTGCTGGCCACCACCAAGTCCTTCCGCACGGCGTATCCCCGCGAGGTGATCAATCACAATTCGAAGCAGGCTCTGCTGCGTGGCAAAGTCGCGCGCGGAAATTTGACGAAGGAGCTGCAACTGCTGATCGCCGAGTCGACCAAGCAGACCTTCATCAACGGCAAACGCGAGGCGCTGGTCCGCTATCTCAGCAATCTGGACGCCATCGCCTTTACGGCCGATGAGATGGAGGTGGTGCGGGGCGCGCCCGAGTCGCGGCGGAAATTTCTGGATCGCGGAATCTTCGGGATCTTGCCCTCCTACCTCGGGACGCTCTCCGAATACAACCGGGTGCTGAAGCAGAAGAATGTGCTGTTGCGCGAGGCTGCGGATGCGGAGGACTTGGCGAAGTACCTGGATCTGATCCAGCCCTGGAACGATCAACTGGTGGCGCTGGGGCAGGAGATTCACGCCGCGCGGGTCGGTTACGTCGACAAATTGCGCGCGAGATTGCAACCGGCGCTCTTCGAGGCGGAGGAGATTTCGATTCACTATCGGTCGTCGCTGGAGGGCAAAGGCGATCTGACCAATTATGCCGATCTGTTCCGGGAACGCCTGAAATTGAGGTTGAAGAACGAGCTGGCGGTCGGGTATTCGCTGGTCGGACCGCACCGGGATGATCTGGATATCCGCTTTGACGGCTACGAGATAGCCCGGTTCGGCAGTTCCGGGCAGCAGCGAAGCGCCCAACTCATTCTTGATCTGGCGCAAATGAGCGTGTACCATGATACCTTTGAAGAGTATCCGATTTTCTTGATAGACGACCTGGATGCCGAACTGGACCGCGCGCGGATGGAGATTCTACTCAACTACCTTGATGGTAAGGCTCAGACCATCGTCTCGACCTCCAAAGGTTCAATCGCTGACCGTTACCAAGATCGCGCCGCGACATTCTTCATACGGTCCGGCAGTTTGGCTGTGTGATCACCTCCATGCCCCAAGATAATCGATCAAGACTTTATGAAACCGAAAGAGAAGACAATTCAGAAGATGGAAGAGAGTGGGAACGGAAAAAACGGGAAGCAGCACACCGGCTCGGATAAAGGTTCGGACAAAGATAAAGGCGCGGACAGATACGATGCCGGATCGATCACCGTCCTGGAGGGGCGCGAAGCGGTTCGGAAACGTCCGGCCATGTACATCGGTTCGACCGGCGATCTGGGATTGCATCACCTGGTGTACGAGATCGTCGATAATTCGATCGACGAAGCGCTGGCCGGATTCTGCGACAAGATCGAGGTCACGATCCATCTCGACAACTCCGTGACGGTGGAGGATAACGGGCGCGGCATTCCGGTCGATATTCATCCGACCGAGAAACGGCCGGCGGCGGAACTGGTCATGACCGTGTTGCACGCGGGCGGCAAGTTCGATACCAACGCCTACAAGGTCTCCGGCGGTCTGCACGGAGTCGGGGCTTCCTGCGTCAACTTCCTCTCGGAGTGGTTGCGGCTGGAGATCCGCCGCGACGGCAACGTCTACGAACAGGAGTACAAGCGCGGGATTCCGGCGGCCTCGCTCAAGAAGACCGGGACCTCCAAACGCCGCGGCACCAAGACCACGTTCAAACCGGATTCCGAGATCTTCACCACCACCGAATTGAGCTTCGATCGGCTCTCGGAGCGGCTGCGTGAAAAGGCCTTTTTGAACAAGGGCATCCGGATCACGATCCTGGACGAGCGCTCGGAGACCGAGAAGAAGCACGAGTTCTATTACGAGGGCGGAATCGCCGAGTTCGTCAAACACCTGAACAACAACAAGAACGTGCTGCACGCCAAGCCGATCTACTTCGAGAAGCTGCCGAGCGAATCGGAGGACGACTCCCTGACCGTCGAGATCGCGTTGCAGTACAACGACGGTTATGACGAGAAGGTCTTCTCCTTCGCCAACAACATCAACACGGTGGACGGCGGGACCCATATTTCGGGCTTCCGGTCCGCGTTGTCGAAGGCGATCAACCGGTACGCGCAGTCCTCGGGACTGATCAAGGACTTCAAGGGCCAGCTCTCGGGCGACGACGTGCGCGAGGGGCTGGTGGCGGTGATCGCGGTCAAGTTGCCGCAGCCGCAGTTCGAGGGGCAGACCAAGGGCAAACTCAACTCCGACGTGCAGGGGCAGGTCCATTCATTTTTCTACGAGAAGCTGAACATCTTCTTCGAAGAGCACCCGCCGGTGGCCAAACAGGTCGTGAGCAAGGCCGTCGATGCCGCCCGCGCCCGCGAAGCGGCGCGCAAGGCGCGCGAGATCTACCGCAAAGGGGCGCTCAATTCGATGAACCTGCCGGGCAAGCTGGCCGATTGCGCGGAGAAGGATCCGTCTCTGTGCGAACTCTTCATCGTCGAGGGAGACAGCGCCGGCGGCAGTTGCAAGGGCGGGCGCGACCGCCGCACGCAGGCGATCCTGCCGCTCAAGGGCAAGATCCTCAATGTCGAGAAGTCGCGTTTCGACAAGATGCTGTCGCACAGCGAGATCAAGGCCCTGATCACGGCCCTCGGGACCGGCATCGGCAAGGAAGATTTCGACATCGAGAAGCTGCGCTATCACAAGATCATCCTGATGTGCGACGCCGACGTCGACGGCAGCCACATCCGCACCCTGCTGCTGACCTTCTTCTACCGCCAGATGCGGGAGCTGTTGGAGCACAAGACGGCGGACGGCGAGACCAAGAGCTATGTCTACATCGCGCAGCCGCCGCTCTACAAGGTCAAGAAGGGCAAGAACGAGCGGTACATCAAGGACGATCGCGAGATGAACCGCTACCTCATGAAGAAGGCCGCGGACGAGGTGGCGATCACGGTCAAGAAGACCGGCGAGAAGATCGAGGGGAAAGAGATCTCGCTGCTGCTCGAGAAACTGATCGAATTCAACGGCTATTATCAGAAACTCGAGCGCAAGCTGATCGACCGCAAACTGGTCGATATCATGCTCGAGACGCTGAGCGGCCGCAAGGGGCTCATGCAGAAGGAGGGGCGCAAGCTGCACGACCTCTTCGCCGAAGAGGAGCTGCTGGGCAAGGTCGATCTCGCGCTGACCGAGGCCGGATACAAGACCCAGTTGATCTCCGATGAGGAGCACGGCCTCTTCGAGGTCGAGATCAAGAACGTCAGCAACGGCACCAGCGCCCTGATCGACTGGGAACTGGCCACGCACGTCGAGTTTCAGCGCGCGGTGGACCTCTACAAATCGTTCGTCCAGTTGAGCCAGCCGCCGTTCACCATCTCGGACGGCAACACCGAGATCGAACTCACCTCGCGGGACGAACTCTTCAACTACATCATGACCGCCACCAAGAAGGACCTGAACATTCAGCGTTACAAAGGGCTGGGCGAGATGAACCCGGAACAGCTCTGGGAGACGACCATGGACCCGGAGAAACGCACGCTCCTGCAGGTCAATATCGACGATGGGTTCGAGGCCGATCAGATCTTCACCGTCCTCATGGGCGACCAGGTCGAGCCGCGCCGAAGATTCATCGAAGACAACGCGCTCGATGTGAAGAACCTCGACATCTGAGCCGGATTCCAAAATTCCCGACCCTGCCGGATTTTGCGGGTATGCCGTTTGAGCGCCGAAGGCGCGAAAGATAATAGCCAGGGGTGAAGCGCGCGCGCGGAACCCCTGGGAGCAGCCCACCGTGACGCGCCCTGAAGGGGCGCCACTAGGCCTGGCTTGACGTCGCGTCCCTACAGGACGCGGAGGCTTTGACGATTGACCAGGGGTTGCGCTCGGCTCCGCCTCGCTCACCCCTGGCTATTTTATGGCGCGCCTTCGGCGCTGAAGGCCGTTCGCCCACAAGATCCGGCAGAGTCAGTAAAATCCAGACCGAGAAAAACGCGAAAGACGCTAAATCAACAGGTTTAGCGTCTTTCGCGTTTTTCTCGGTCTGGATCGGCTCTCTGCTAGCCTTCGGTATGCTCCTCGCCGTCGTAGCGCCAGGAGGCGGTCTCATCCTCGACCTTGGTCTCGAGATGGACCGTCCGGCCCCAGAGTTTGTGGACGTATTCGAGCACCTTCCGCGCGTACTTCTGG
Source organism: Blastocatellia bacterium (assembly GCA_035280505.1). Lineage (GTDB taxonomy): Bacteria > Acidobacteriota > Blastocatellia > RBC074 > RBC074 > JAKEHZ01. The sequence goes on from DATEFT010000642.1 coordinate 16,816, forward strand.
TCGAGTTCGACGCCCTCGTAGCGGTGGCGCAGGTAGAGTTCGCGGTTGCCCTCGTAATCGGCGTCGATCACCTCGATGTAGGGGAATCCGAAGTTGGTCATGTTGGCGACCAGTTGATCCCGGACCCGCTCCCAGCGTTTCTCGGTCACCGTCCACTCCTCTTCATCGACCAGTTCGTAGACGAAGAGATCGAGTTCCTCGCAGAGGTCTTCGGTCAGGTAGTTGCGGAGGAACGAGACGTCGTTGTCGACCTCCCGGATCTCGAAGATCTTGGCGCGGCCCTCGCCGGGCCGGCGGCCGCGCCGTTCCTGCTCCTCCTTGGTCGGATTGTCCCAGCGCTTCTCGATATCCTCGAAGATCTTGTACCCGAGGTAGTAGGGATTGAGCTGATTGCGGTGCGGCGAGACCACGCCGGAATGCAGCTCGGCGAACTCCAGATGTTCGTGGTCCGGCAGATTCATCTCGCGCATGATGCGTGAATGCCAGAACGAGTTGTGATTGATCAGGCCGTTGGCGACATAGGCGTGCTTCTCGTCGACCGTGATGTCGTAGACGTCGGCCCGGCCCGATTCGATCGAGACGATCTCGTCCGTCAGGTCTTCCGGTTTGAACCAGCGATGGTTCGCGACATATTGCTGCAGCGCCAGTTGTTTGCGTTCGAGGCCGAATCCGATCTCCTCGGCGAACCGGGCGGCCGAAACCCCGCAGATCTCGAGTTGAAGGATCTCCTCCGGATGTTGGCGCTGACGCGAGAGGATGCCGAAATTGAGCAGCATGATCTGGATGGTTCGGATCAGTTCCGAGCTGGATGAAGAGAGCCGAATCCCTTCGGGGCCCGCGTAGGCGTCCGCGTCGAAGTAGCCGCGGATGAACGCGGCAGTCACGGATTTCGGCGAGCGCCGAATCAGCGCCGGGACCTTCTTGTTCCGCGCCTTGTCGTCGAGATCGATTCCGACCGCCTCGAGCATTCCCCAGATCTCGCGAGAGTAGATGGTCACCCGCCAGCGCCGGTGCCCGCCGCTCTCATCCAGTTTGACGGCGGCCTCCAATCCGAAGACCGAATCGATGGTCCGGGCCAGTTTTTGCGCCAACTCCTGATCGCCGGTGGTGAGACCGATCCCGGATTTGTTCAGGTTTCCGTCGCCGATGAAGTATCCGAGGAACCAGGCCAGCTCTTCGTTCAGTTCGGAGGGCAGGTTCAGGGCAGTTCGCGTCGGGAGCACTCTTCCCTTAACGCCCGGTTGATAAGCGACCGTCGCCATCGCAAGACCGATGCTCTCGGCCCGGCGTGATTTGACCGTCTGGTGCAGATGTCTGAAGGCGGTGGCGTATGAGACTCCGGCCAACTCCGCGACCTGCTCCAATCCGGCGCTCGGTGGGGCCGGGGCGAAATTCAACGGCTGCTTCCGGGAGGGCCAGATCGCGGTCTCCCGGGCCAGCGTGACCCGATCGCCGGTCGCGACCTGGGTTAAATAGGCCCACGTTCCGTCGGCCATCTGGACGCGATGCTTTTCGGCGCCCTCGATCACGAAACCCCGGCGGGTGCGAATCTTGATCGTCGGCACCTGGGGCTCGCGGTGAAAATCGGAGATCCAGCCCATGTGCCCGGCGCCGCCGCTGGCGACCTGGATCTTTGCGCGGGCTTCGTACAACTCATCGAAGCGCAACAGTCCGTCTTCGGTCACGAGCAGGGAATCGCCCACGGCGCAGGCCCAGCCCTCATTCATGATCTTGGTCTGCATCTGGGGGACGAAATAGAGCATCTCGTCGTGGATCATGCTCATGACATCGCGTTGCCAGGGTTGCAGGATCGGCGAGTGCTGCATGATGAACCAGACCAGATCTTTCTCCGCCTCCAGCCTTCGTTCCTGCAATTTGGCGGCCTCGGCCTTCTCCAGGGCTTCCCGCTCCTGCTCCGAGATCAGGTCGTCGTAACGGCCGACGGGCGGGCGGCGCTCCTGGTCGGCCGCCTTGAGGTCGCGGCTCTTCTTGATGAAGAAGTTCGGATCGATGTGCTCCTCGATCGAGAGCACGGCATCGAGAAACTCTTCCACGACCTTGCGGCCGTATTTGAACTCGTATTCATTGATGCGGCGCGCATGGGTCGCCGCGTCATCGACCATCCGGCGGTTGGTCTGAGAGAAGTAGACGTTATGTTTGAAGAAATCCACGTGGCCCAGCACGTGCGCGATCACCAGTTTGTTCTGGAGCAGGGAATTATTTTCGAGCAGAAAGGCGTAGGACGGATTGGAATTGATCACGACCTCATAGATCTTGGAGAGCCCGAAGTCGTACATGGTCTTCATCTTGTGATAGGCCTTGCCGAATGACCAATGGGAGTAGCGTCCGGGCAGGGCATACGAGCCGATCTCGTACATGACCGTCGCGGGCACGATCTCGAATCGCGTCGGAAAGGGGTCGAGCCCGAATTTGCCGGTCGCAATCTCCCAGATCAACTCCATCGCCTTTTCGAGTTCTTTCACTTCTCTATCCATAA
>DATEFT010000643.1:0-11177 GCA_035280505.1 Blastocatellia bacterium
TCGCCCCGGGCAACAGTTCAAGATTGGCCGTGAAGGTTTCGACCAGAGTCTTATCGGCCCGATAAGCGGCCGATCCGAAACTCAACATCGAATGAATCCCGGGGATCGGCCCGTCGGTCTCCACATCCGTGCTGACATAAATCTCATCCATCATGGGTCTCGACTTTCCTGTTTAAGTGGGCAAAAATAGCTTGATCAGTAGCTAATTGTAATACAGGATGGCATGGCGGTGGTCAGAATGCGTTGAATTTCTCAATCTTTATCACTGAAGAAGGAGAAGTATATGGTAACTACCGGCACACTAATCTACCTGCTCTGCGCGTTGTTCATGGTTCAAGACCCGGCGACGCAGACTCCGAGAACCTATCAGATTCACGATGAACAGCATCTCAAAACGGTCCTCACCGAAGTGGTGGAGGTCAAAGGCATCAGGAATCTTCAATCACCGAACTTCCCGGCAGATTTCGAAGTAGAGGTCAAGAACATCTCGCAGAGACCGATCTACATGATCTACATCGTGGCCATCCTGCCGGTGAGCAGTGCCCGTTTTGGACAGCCTTTCGGGTTCAGCCTGAGTCTCGGTGAGAGGATGCTCGGGGTCGACGGGCACGCGAAGCCGGAGGATGTGCCGCTGAACCCCGGCGAGACCGCCTGCTTGAAAGTTGAGGACGCGAGCGGCTCAGGTCTGCGCAAATACCTGGAAAACAACCTCGGGCCGGCAGGGACAGAGGAGATGCTACGGAAGGTCTCCCTCTATTTTCAGATCATCAGTTTCGGAGACGGCACCGGATATCAGGTCGGGGACCCCTACCCGACCAGGAGAGCACCTCAATAAGCTGGCTTTTAACCAGAGGGGCGCGGGTTCGAGCCCAGCACGGCTCATACAATCCAATCAATAATTTAGGAGCAGCCTGCAGACATCTACAACCTGGCGACGGCGCGAATGGACTTAACTAAGAGAGCTTACAGCCGTGGCCCCTCTTTTTGCGGCAGAACCTGCTGAGACACCGTCAACCAGCGGTCAAGCACCTGTTGTAGAGCCTCCATGCTGGTTGGCTTGCGGATGTAATCGTCACTATGCCATGGGTGGATCTAACGTTGCCCATCCAGATTGGTCCAGTCCCCCGATTGAATGAAGACCGCCCAATGGAAGGGATGCCGTCGCTCTTGACTCCGTAGCATTTGCAACTGCACTTGCCGCAGTCCTTCACTTCGTTTCTCGCCACGCTGGAGCGCTCGGTAATATTGAACCATCAGATCCTTCGCTCCGTCGTCCGTCACCGGCCAAAGGCTCATGACCTGACTCTCCGACCCGGCCAGGACCAGGGCGCGCCGCAGTCCCTGGACGCCCTCGCCGTTCTTGACCACTCCCAGACCCGTATCGCAGGCCGAGAGCGCGACCAGTTTGGTCCCCCACAGATCCAATCCCGCCACCTCCAGCGCGGTCAAGACGCCGTCGTCGTCTCCCTCCCGGCGTTGATTGGCTCCCGACAATGCCAGCCCTGAACGCACCAGGGGATAGGCGACCTGCGCAACCCACTTACTCAACTCCAGGCCGGAGGTCTGCGGGTTTTCACCAAGGGCGGTTCCCGTCTCTGCCGACGGCAGATCCCGATCATTGAGGAAGAAGCCGTGGGTAGCGATGTGCAAGATGCGAGGGCCGCTGGCCTGCTTGAGCGCGGCTTCAGTGGCCTGTTCTCGTATGAGCACCGAGGCTTCCGGCAGCACGGATTTGATCGCCAGCGCTTCATGCCGGGTCCTCGGCAGTGGTTGGAAATAGATGTTACTTGCCCCATCCGGTTCTTGACCTTGATTGCCGTCCTGACGGCCGGCCCTTTTACCGGAAGGCGAGGTTTTCGAGCGACTCGCCGCTCGCGCGACCAGGGTAGAGGGTCTGCCAAAGACAGGGTTGGCCAGGATCAGCGGGGCATTCCTGCTCGGCGACGACGTTTGCAACCGCAGCAAGTCGCGTCCACTCGTCAGGTAGCTGATGGTGAAGCGCTCGACCAGATAATGATTCTTTTCATCTACCAGGGCGGCAAAAGGGATCAGATTGAGCGAGCCATCAGGCGCAATCAGCAACTGGCTGGCCTGGCCCATCCCCGACTGGATCGTTGCGCGCACCGGTTGCATGACCATCTTATCCACTGCACGCCCCAGGAGCTTGACATTGGCCAGTTCTCCGCGCAGCGCCTGGCGCCAGGCAGTGACGGCCCGATCGATCGGCGCGGCTTCGCCGAGGTCAACCCACCTGGGCAGACCTTGAGGGGCGAGCAGATAGGCCAGGTATCGCGGCGGCCGACCGATTCCGGTCTGCGGATCCCGCGGATTGTAGACCACGAACTCGATTAGAGCGCTGTCAGCAGGCAGGGCGGACTGAACGGCGGCAATAGTGACCGGTTGCGATTGCGCCCGGAATTCGGCACGCCGAATGCTGAGTTTCGTCTCCAGAGTCTCGATCTCTTCCTCAAGCGGCTGGATTCTGGATCCGAAGCCCTGCGGGCCGACCCCATCCGCTCCCCGGAAGATGAGAGCGGCCAGTTGTGAACGAGCTTCGACGAGCCGATTAAATAGCTCTTGATCTTGCGGTTCGGCGTGGCGGCGCAGGGTGGCGATCGTATCGATCATCGCATCGAGCCCCCGCCCTTTTCGGCGCAGCAAGGTCGTCAACGCCAGGTTCAGGACCTCCGGATCCCGAGGCGCCAACTGGCTGTGAAGCCAGAGTGTGAAATTGGTCTGGCTTGAGGATAAGGCCAGGTAAGCGAGTTTCTGGCGTTCGGAGCCGGTGGCGAGATTGAGCGCCAGTTTCTGTTCGCTGATGGAGTTGGCGCGAGACTGAAACCTGACGGCCTGGGGAAGATCGCCCTGGGCCATGTAGAGCCGGGCCAGGTTATTGAGGGCCTCGACGAAATCCGGATGTTGGGGGGCCAGGGTCTTCTCCTTGATGGTCAGCGCGCGTTGAAACAGCGGTTCCGCCTTCGCAAAGTCGCCGTGGTAGGCATGCAAGACCGCGAGATTGTTGAGCGGAGTGGCAACATCGATATTCTCAGGCCCCAGCGTCTTCTCTATGATCTCGAGCGCACGTTGATAGAATGGCGCGGCCTTCTCCAACTCACCCCGGTCACGGTAGATCAAACCGAGATTGTTGTGAGACTGAGCGGTCTCGATGTGTTCCGGCCCGAGTGCCTTCTCCCGGATGGCCAGCACGCGGCGATAGAGCGGTTCGGCCTGATCAAGCTCGCCTCGGCTGCGGTGGAGGTCAGCCAGATTATTGATCAGAGTCGCGACCACGGGGTGTTCCGGCCCCAGCGCTCTCTCCAGAATGGTCAGCGCACGCTTGAAGACCGGCTCCGCTTTCGCATAATCACCTCTCTCCAGGTAGAGGAGCCCCAGATTGTTGAGAGCAATCGGAACATCGGGGTGCTCTGGCCCCTGCGCGGCCGCGATGACGCTCAGCGCCTCGTGCAACAGCGGTTCGGCCTTCTCAGACTCGCCTCTGTTACGATAGAGATCCGCGAGATTGTTGAGCAGATAGGCGACATTGAGATGTTGCGGCCCCAGCGTCTTCTTCCAGATCGCCAGCGCACGTTGATAACATGGCTCCGCCTTCGCATACTCGCCCCGGTTGCGGTAGACCAGCGCGAGACTGTTCAGATACTGTGCAAGGTCGGGGTTTTCCGGCCCCGGCGAGTTCTCGATGATCGCCAACGCCCGTTTCAACAGTTGTTCGGCTTTCGGATACTCGCCTTTGTCATAATAGATCAGACCTAACGAATTGATGGCCTTGGCTACATCGCGGTGATCCGGCCCGAGCAGTCTGGTCCGGATCTCCAGCGCGCGCTCGATCAATGGCAACGCTTCATCGTACTTCCCCGCGTCGTGCAGTTTGATCTGCTGCGCATAGAGCAGACGCGCCTCGTGTAGTTCACGCTCATTCTCCGTCGCGGCTCGCAACGCCTCGATCCGGATCTCGTAGCGGCCCGCCGCCGCAGACCGCTGTTTCACCCGCACGCTCAGACGATAATCGCCGGCCGATTCAGCCACCAGCGACACTGGTTCCGGTCCCTGAAGACGCCGCTCGGAATCGAACTCCAGGATCTGTTTCCCGCTCGGTTCGAATACTCGAACCGCCAGATCAATACCGACCTGCTCGACGATCACCTGCAGGAACTGACCGGCGGTCAGCTTGATCTGATAGAGATGTTGTTGCCCGCCCTCCAACTCGCGTTTGAGAGGCGGGCCCGGTTCGAGCGCGAGAACATCTTCCTGGGAGGCCGCGCTGCCCGCCTGTAGATTCGATCGCCGGGCCGGGCCGGGAGTGCCGCCCCTGGCCTGCGGCGAGAACTCGACCAGCAACAGACTGAAGAGCAGGAATAAGGCCAGGAGAGAGACCTCGTTTCGATGGCCGGTTTGCCGCTTCCGAACTTTTGACGCCGAGCGACGCACACGCTGACAATCCATAGTCTCATTTCTATGTTAATGGGCTCGCATTCTCCAGGACGCCGACGTTCCAGTGGGCCCGACCGAAAATGCAACCCGCCGATCAATAATGAGGGGTCTTTAGCCAATGAACAGGCGACTTGAATGCTATACTGGATTACTCTGCAAATCGAACGGTTTTCAAATAATTTTTCTTTGCCCCCTTGTGCGTCCCGAAATTTCGAGCCTTAAGAAATTGGCAAGCGCACGACGAGTCAATCCGGGGCGATGAACATGATCAGGAATGGCCAGAGTCGACCCGGTGATAGAAGCCGCTAATGCGCCGTCAATTGTCGGCGTGTCGTGCGAATTGCAGCAGGGTCTCCAACAGCAAATTCTGCGCCGAATGCGGCCAGCCGATGAACGCCAAGTTGCACGGCAAAGCGTGTGGGACCGAGTTGGAAGAAAAGCCAAAGTTCTGCAAAGAGTGCGGAGCCAAAATCGAATCCTTGCAGTGAAAACAACTACCACCAGCGGAACCGGCGAAAGCCTGATGATTTCGCGTGTTCTGCGTATTTCGCGGTATAGCCATCGAGTTGTTCGACAGAGAGTTCAATCGGTCCTGAGGGCCGACATGGGATCGACCTTCGTCGCCCGCCGCGCCGGGAGGTAACACGCGAAGAGCGCGACCCCGGCCAGGATCAGGGCGACCGCCACGAAGGTCAGCGGATCTCTGACGCTCACGCCGAAAAGCAGACCGGACATGAGGCGGGTCAAGAGCAGGGCCCCGGCCAGCCCGAAGCCGACGCCGATCAAGGTCAGCCGCATCCCCGCCCCGACGACCAGCTTCAGCACATCGCCCATCTGCGCCCCCAACGCCATCCGAATCCCGATCTCGTGCGTGCGTTGCGCCACCGAGTACGAGATCACGCCGTAGATGCCGATGGCGGCCAGCAGCACCGCCAGGACCGCGAAGGCGCCGAGGATCAACATTGAAAAGCGCCGCCGGGCCAGCGAATCGGACATCCGTTGATCCATGGTGCTGACATCGAAGACCGGCATCTCCGGATCGACGGCCCGAATCTCCCCGCTGATTCCCGCGACCAACTGTTCCGGATCGGGCGTGGTCCGGGCGACCAGATACATACTCCGGGCCAGGTACTGCTCGAACGGGAAGTAGACCGTGATGGGCGGCTCTTTCTCCGAGCTAAACTGTTTGGCCCCGCGAATGACGCCGACGACCGTCCGCCAGGAACCGGAATCGCCGCCCCTCCGCACTCGTTTGCCGAGCGGATCCTGGTTGGGCCAGAAACGCTGAGCCAGGGCCTCATCGACGATCACGGTCTCCGGACCGCCCCGCGTGTCTTGTTCGGTGAAGTAACGCCCCGCGAGCAACGGAATGCCCATCGTCTGAAAGTAGTCGTGGCTCACGATCCGCACGTTGGAGATGATCGCCTCCTGTGCCGTTCGAGGCGTGTAGCCGTCAACCGCGATCGGTTCCCAGGCGAAGGCCACGGTGCTCATCGGCAACGAATAGGTGACGGCGGCCGATTCGACGCCGGGCCAGGCTTTGACCCGCTCCCTCACCCGTCGGTAGAAGCTCATGATCGATTCCGGCGTGCTGTATTTAACGGCGGGCAGCGAGAGCCGCATGGCCACCACGTGATGTGGATCGAATCCCGGGTGCGAATCGAGGATGCGTTGATAGCTGCGGATCAACAGGCCCGCGCCGATCAGCAGCACCATCGAGAGGGCGACCTCCGTGATCACCAGCAAGTTCCGGGGTTGGCGCAGGCCGCGTCTCTCGACGCCGCGATTCGCGTCACGCCCGCCCTCTTTCAGCGTCTCCTGCAAGTCCACGCGCGACGCGCGACGCGCCGGCGCGAATCCGAAGAGCAGCCCGGCCGCCGCCGCGACGAGACAGGTGAAGAGGGCGACACGCCCGTCGATCCCCACTTCGTCGAGGCGGGGGATGTTCTCCGGCCCGAACGCCCGCATGGCATCGATGGCCACCGACGCCATGAACAGTCCCAGGCCCCCTCCCAACAGAACCAGCAGTGCGCTTTCGGTCAGCAGTTGCCGGATCAGGCGGGCCCGCCCGGCCCCGAGAGCGACGCGAATCGCCATCTCCTTCTGCCGGGTGGCGGCGCGCGCCAGCAACAGGTTGGCCACGTTGGCGCAGGCGATCAACAGCACGAATCCGACGGCCCCGAAGAGCAGCGGCAGCGCCTGCCCCACCTCGCCGACCACCTGGTCGAGCAGAGGCACGACGCTCAACGTGAGCCCGCCATGCGGCGGATAATTGGCCGGATACTGCTGTTTCATGCGGGCGGCCAGTTGATCCAGATCCGACTGGGCCTGCGAGACGGTCACCCCGGGTTTGAGCCGGGCGAAAATGTTGTAGTCTTCATTACCCCGGTTCGAGCGCGCGCTCTCGGCCATGGGCAGCGGCAGGAACAGATCGGCCCGTTCGATCGCGTTGACGGCGGGCAGGACCTCGCTGGTCACCGAGAACCGCGCGGGCAGCACTCCCACGATCTCAACATGGTTGCCGTTCAGAACCAGGCTCTTGCCGATGACCGCCGGATCGGCGCCGAAACGACGCTGCCAAAATCCGTGGCTCAGAATCACGGTCACGGACCGGCCCGGTTGATCTTCCTCCGGCAGAAAGAGGCGGCCGTGCACGGCGGTCGCGCCGAAGAGCGGCAGAAAGGAGGAAGAGACGCGCGCCCCGTCCACGTGTTCCGGACCGCCCTGCCCCGTCAGGTTGAAGCTGGCGCCGATCGCCACCGCCGTCTCCTCGAAGACCCGGTTCTCAAACTTGACGTCGAGATACTGGCCGGGCGAAAACCAATCCTGCTCGATATTCAGCCCCGGAGAACGGTTCCACAGAATCACCAGCCGGTCGGCATTGCGATATGGCAACGGCCGCAACAGCAGCGCATTGACCACACTGAAGATGGTGCTGGCCGCGCCGATCCCGATGGCCAGCGAAAGAATGGTGACGGCGGTGAACCCCGGTCTCTTCGACAACATTCGCGCGCCGTAGCGCAGATCCTGCCAGAGTATTCGCATCTTTTACCCCAATGTCGCCCAATGTTGATTGAATCAGTACCGCGAGCGGCAGCGAGCGGCCTTTCGGAATCGAGCCGCGTCGTCACCATAGATCAGGGACAAGATAACTTCGCTCGTGAGGCAATCTCAAGCAGAAATGAAAAATCGGCGATCGGCGGCCGAACCGTGACAAGAATCGGACCGGCATGATAAGGATAGAGCCGAAGTTGTAGCTGTACCCATCTCGGTATTACTCAATCCTAATAGTGAGCGGTCGGGCGGATTCGAGGAATCGACTCGGAGCCGAACGGCGCAAGGAGGCCATGATGAAACGACAATTGCTGTGGCCGGCGATCCTGTTGCTGGCCGCGACAATTCGGCCCGGTTTCGGTCTGCCGGCGGTCGGGCAGGAGCCGAATGAGCAGGTGCGTGTGTTTTTGATCGGCGATTCCACGATGGCGGACAAACCGGTCGAAGAGAATCCCGAACGCGGCTGGGGGCAACTATTTCCTCAGTACTTCGACCACGGCGTGGCGATCAAAAACTTCGCCGTCAACGGCCGGAGCACCAAGAGTTTCATCGACGAGAAGCGATGGGACGCCGTGCGGCAGCAGTTGCAACGCGGCGATTGGGTCTTCATTCAATTCGGGCACAACGATAGCAAGAGCGAAGACCCGACCCGCTATGCCGCCCCGCGCGCCGCCTATCGGGAGAACCTGACCCGGTTCGTGAAGGAGACCCGGGAGAAGGGCGCCAGCCCGGTCCTGCTGACGCCGGTCATGCGCCGCAAATTCGACAGCCAGGGCCGGTTCGTCGATACGCACGGCGAATATCCCGACGTCGTGCGGGAGACGGCCAGGACGCTCGACGTGCCGCTCATCGATCTGCATCAGAAGAGTCGTCAACTGATCGAGCAGCATGGCGTCGAGGGCTCAAAGATCCTGTTCCTATGGATCGGCCCTCAACACTTCAAGACGCTGCCCGACGGAAAGAAAGACGATACCCATTTCAGCGCCTACGGGGCGGCGCAGGTCGCCTCCCTGGTGACCGCGGGGATTCGCGAACTCAAGCTGCCGTTGGGCGGCCATCTGCGGCGGTCGGATTTCGCGGAGAAGTATCTGGACGAGCTGCCCAAAGTCTACCTGCCGCACTTTCGCCAGGCCTCCTTTCCGATCACTCAATTCGGAGCCAAAGGAGACGGGATCACTCTCAACACCGCCGCCATCAACGCCGCGATCGAAGCCTGTCACGCGGCCGGGGGAGGCACGGTCGTGATTCCGCGCGGCCTCTGGTTGACGGGGCCGATCGTGCTGCGCAGCCAGGTCAACCTGCACCTGGAGCGAGGCGCGCTGGTGACCTTCAGCGGCGACTTCGATCGATATCCCCTCACCGCCACCTCGTTCGAGGGGCTCGATACCTACCGCGCCCAGTCGCCGATCTCGGCTCGCGGAGCGGAGAATATCGCCATCACGGGCGAAGGCATCTTCGATGGAGCCGGAGACCGCTGGCGGCCGGTCAAGAAAGTGAAGGTGACCGAGGCGGAATGGAGACGGCTGGTGCGATCGGGCGGCGCGCTGGATGCCGAGCAGGCGACCTGGTATCCGTCCGCCCAGGCGCTGCAGGGCAGCCTCGCCAACGCCTCCGGCCAGCGAACCCCGCGCCGGGAGTTGAAAGACTATGAGGCGATCAAAGATTTTCTGCGCCCCAACATGGTCCAGTTCAACGGCTGCAAGTACGTCCTGATCGAGGGAGTCACCTTTCAAAACTCCCCGGCCTGGACTCTCCACATGCTGTTGAGCGAACACCTGACCCTCAGGAACGTCAAGGTCAAGAATCCCTGGTACGGACAGAACACCGATGCCCTCGACCTCGATTCGAGCCGCCACGTGCTGGTCCAGGGCTGCGTCTTCGACACGGGAGACGATGGGATCTGTCTGAAGTCCGGGCGTGACGAAGCGGGCCGCCGGCGGGGAATCCCGACCGAGAACGTCCTGGTCGAGGATTGCACGGTCTATCACGCTCACGGCGGTTTCGTGATCGGGAGCGAGATGTCGGGCGGCGTCCGCAACATCTTCGTCAGCCGGTCGACCTTCATCGGCACCGATATCGGGCTGCGTTTCAAGACTACTCGCGGGCGCGGCGGGGTCGTCGAACAGATCTACGCCAGCCGGATCGAGATGAAAGAGATCGTCGGCGAGGCGATCCTCTTCGATATGTACTACGGAGGCCGAGATCCGATCCCGCAGGCCGGCGAGAAAGAGACGCCGCCGAAGATCGAACTCCTTCCGGTGACGGAGGCGACCCCGCAATTCCGCGACTTCTTCATCCGCGACATCACCTGCAGCGGCGCGAAGAGGGGGATCGCCGTCAGGGGCCTGCCGGAGATGAACGTGAAGCAGATCAAGATGGAGAACCTCGTCATTCAATCGCAGGAAGGCGTCTATCTCGAAGAGGCCCAGAACATCGACCTCCGGAACGTCGCCGTCTATTCGGAACAGACCAGCCCGGTCATCACCGTCAGAAACGGCCGGCAGATCGCTTTTGAGCAGTTTCATTTCAAACCGGAGGCCGAGCTCCTGATGCGGCTGGCCGGAGAGAGGACCGCACAGATCAGCCTGCCGGGGACAGATCTCTCCCCGGCCAAGAACGGCTTTCAGTATACCGAGGGCGCCACGCCCAAGACTCTGAGGTAAGACGGCGTTCGCCTCGATCTCCTTAAATTAACCCGCGAAAGCCCGCGTGATGATTTCACGTCTTTCGCGGGTTTCGCGGGTTAAATCTCAGACTGCCGGGACTCAGTTCACCGCCTGATACTCCTTAATGAACTCACGGATAAACGAGATCTCCCGCCGGTACTCACCGGCATTGAAGCTGGGGATTCCGGCCGGAATCGGGATCGGCAGCGGCGGAATCGGCATGGGGATCGGGATCGGCAGCCGCCGGGCCGGACTCTCCGACCTGACGCGGTCGATATTCATCAGCCACCGAATCCGATCTTGATTGACGATCCTCTCGACGTAGAGAGCCCGAAGCGCGGAAGCGGTGTTCGAAACATCGCTCTGATCGCCGCCGACGGTCTGATCTTCCAGATAGCCGGAAGCAATTTCACATTCCGGCAGTAGACGTTCGGCCGATCAGCGGAAAGAGGGTGCCGCCCATTCCTTGCGTCTGAGGTCTGGGAATCTAACCACGGTCATGGCCGTAGACACGGCGGCTCCGGTTCAGTTACACATTAGAGTCAGGTCGCGCCGCGGCGTCGGTTCCTTTTGCTTCCCGAGCCCTCTGGTTTACAATACCCGCTCAGTCAGGTTCGGCCTAATTTCAACCATCACTCCACATGAAGGGATCCCGACATGAAAAAATATTTTCTCTATCTCTCGTGCACGGCGCTGCTCGCGGCCTCGTTCTGTCTGATGCCGAACGTGAACCGGGCCCAATCGGCCGGCGACCAATCGTCATCGACCCATGCCCTGGTGCAACCGGATTCGATCCAATGGAAACCGTTCTTCCCGGGAGCCGAGATCGCCGCAATTTCAGGCGACCCGGCGAAGGAAGGCGAGCCGTTCGTCCTGCGAATAAAGCTGCCGGACGGAATGAAAGTCCCGCCGCACTGGCATCCGGTCGATGAGAATATCACGGTCCTGAAAGGGACGTTTCTGGTGGGCATGGGAGAGAAGTATGAGACCTCGTCGATGAAGCCTTTG
>DATEFT010000644.1:0-7007 GCA_035280505.1 Blastocatellia bacterium
ACACTGCACCCGCCCGCCATTGATCAGCGCTCCCCAGATCTCGAAGGTCGCCGCGTCGAACGTCACCGTCGCCCCCTGCGCGATCACCTCGCTTCCGTTCAGTTCGATGTAGTTCGGACGAAGCACCAGCCGCACCACTCCACGGTGTGGAATCTCGATCCCCTTCGGCTCTCCCGTCGATCCCGACGTGTAGATCACATAGGCCAGGTTCTCTCCGCTCATCACCGCTTCCGGATTCTCGGTCCGATCCCGGGCGGCCGCCTCCGCCGTGGCCGGCTCGATGACCTCGACCGCCGCTCCTCTCACGCGCTCGGCCCAGTGCGGCTCGCTGATCACCATTCTCACTCCGCCGGCCCTCATCAGCTCGTGCAGCCGCGATTCCGGGTAGTCCGGATCCAGCGGCAGATACGCGCCTCCCGCCTTCACGATTCCCAGCAGCGCCGCCACCATCCCGATTCCCCGCTCCAGATAGACCCCCACGACCTCCTCCCGCTCGAGACCCGCTCCGCGCAGATAGTGGGCCAATCGGTTGGCTCTCCGGTTCAGCTCTCCATAGGTGATGGTCTCGCCTCCGCTCGCGACAGCCACCGCCGCGGGGTTTCTCCTGACCTGCGCCTCGAACAGCTCCGGCAGCGCCGCGGTGGGCAGCTCCTGCTCGGTCGCGTTCCACTCCTCCAGAATCTGCCGCCGCTCTTCCGGCGACAACAGCTCCAGCTCGCCGATCCGCCGCCCGGGATCTGCGACCACAGCTTCCAACAGCCGCAGGTAGTGGCGCGCCATCTGCTCCATCCGCCACCGCTCGAACAGTTCGCGGTTGTAGAGCCAGGCGATCGCCAGCGCTCCCTCGCTCTCCCACGCGTGCACCTCCAGGTCGAACCGGACCTTCAGTTCGTCTCCCGTCACCGGCTCGATCGCGAGCCCGGCCATCCTCCCCGACCCTCTCGGCATGTTCTGCAGGGCGAAGATCACCTGAAAGATCGGCGTCCGATCCAGGCTTCGCTCCGGCGACAGTCCCTCTACTAACTTCTCGAACGGCACCTCCTGATGCTCATACGCCTCCAGCGCCGTCCTTCGCACCTCCTCCATCAACTCGCCGAAGCTTCGCTCCGGATCGGCCTTCACCCGCATGGCCAGCGTGTTGACGAAGAATCCGATCAGCCCTTCCAGCTCCGCCTCCGGCCGGTTCGCGATCGGCGTCCCCACCACTACCTCTCCCTGCCCGCTGTAACGGCTCAACAACACGCCGAAGCCCGCCAGCAAGGTCATGTAGAGCGTCGCCGCCTGATCCCGGCTCAGCCTCTTCAATTCCGCCAAAAGTTCGCCGCCCAACTGAACCTCGCAGAGTTCCGCTTCGAAGCTCCGGACCACCGGGCGCGGCCGGTCGGCCGGCAACTCCAACTGTTCGGGAATCCCCGCCAGACGCTTTTTCCAAGAGGCCAGGCCCGCCCGCAGTCCATCGGCGTCCCGCCGCTGCCAGCTTCGCTGCCAGATCACATAGTCGGCATACTGCACCGGCAAGGGCTCCAGCGGATTCTCCCGCCCCTCTCTGAAAGCTTCGTAGAGCGCGGTCAGTTCCCGGTTGAAGACCGCCTCCGACCATCCGTCCGAGACGATGTGATGCATCGTCCGCAACAGCACGTGCTCGCTCTCGCCCAATCTCAGCAGTTTGAGCCGTAGCAGCGGCCCCCGCGCGAGATCGAAGGGCTCACCTCCATTCCGAATCAAGGCCTCTTTCAATCGAGCCGCCCGTTCCGGCTCCGCCAAACTGCTCAGGTCCTCGACCGGCAGCTCGAGCTTCAATTGCGGCTCGATGATCTGGACCGGTTCCCCCTCCAGCTCCGCGAAGCGGGTTCGCAGGCTCTCGTGCCGCTCGACGATCGCGTTGAGCGTCCGCTCCAGCGCCTCCCGGTTCAGGTCTCCCCGCAGCCTGAGGGCCACCGGCATGTTGTACTCCGTGGTGGCCCCGCCCAATCGATCCAGGAACCACAATCGCTGCTGCCCGTCAGACAACGGCAGGCGTTCGGGCCGTTCCGATCGCCCGAGTGTGGCACGGTCGCTACTGATCACGCGCAACCGTGGGCCGAGTTCCGCCACGCTCGGCGCTTGAAACAGCGTTCGGATCGCCAGCTCCGCTCCCAGGACGACGCGGATCCGGGCGGCCAGCCGCGTCGCCAGCAACGAGTGGCCGCCCAGCTCGAAGAAGTCGTCGTCGATCCCCACCCGCTCCACTCCCAGAACCTCCGCGAAGAGCGCACAGAGGATCTCTTCTCGCGGGCTGCGCGGCGCCCGCCAGACCGCCGCCGAGGTCCACTCGGGCTCGGGCAGCGCCCGGCGATCGAGCTTTCCGTTCGGCGTCAACGGCAGCGCCTCCAATCCCACGATCGCCGCCGGCACCAGGTATCCCGGCAGCCTGCGGCCCAACTGTTGCCGGATCGCCTGTGAATCGAGACTCCGGCCTTCAGCCGCCACCACGTAGCCCACCAGGCGCGGCTCATCGGCGCCGCCCTCTCGCTGCGTTCGCACGATCACTGCCGCCTGCTCCACTTCGGGAAGCTCCCGCAGCGAGGTTTCGATCTCGCCGAGTTCGATCCGCAGTCCCCGGATCTTCACTTGATGGTCCGAACGACCCAGAAAGAGCAGAGCCCCATCCCGACGCCACCGCGCCAGGTCTCCGGTTCGATACATTCGCGCGCCGCCGCCAACGAAGGGGTCCGCCACGAACCGCTCGGCGGTGAGGCCGGGCCGGGCCAGGTAGGCGCGAGCCAGTTGCACGCCGCCGATGTAGAGGTCGCCACTGACGCCCGCCGGAACCGGCCGCAGCCGACCGTCGAGCACATACATCCGAGTGTTCCAGACCGGGAACCCGATCGGCACCGGAACCGTGTCGTCAGCGGGCGGCGCGGGCCAATAGGTGACATCGACCGCCGCTTCCGTCGGCCCATATAGATTGTGTAGTTCGGCCCGAACCAGAGTATGGAATCTATCGCGCAACGTCGCCGAGAGCTCTTCGCCGCTGCAAAAGACTCGCCGGATCGAGAGCCCGGCCGCCGCCGGATTCATGAGGAACATGGCGAGCATCGAGGGCACGAAATGCAGAGTCGTGATTCCCTGCTCGCGAATGATCGAAGCCAGCCAATCCGGGTCCTTATGAGAATCGACAGGAGCCACGACCAGGGTCGCTCCCGCAATCAACGGCAGGAATAGTTCCCAAACCGAGACGTCAAAACCGACGGGCGTCTTCTGCAGAATGCGATCGCCGGGCGAGATGCCGTAATGGAGGCGCATCCACTCCAGCCGATTGACGACGGCGGCATGCTCGATCACCGCCCCCTTGGGAGCTCCGGTCGAACCCGAGGTGTAGATTACGTAGGCCGCCTGGCTCGGCTTCGCGGGATCGGCGGCCGGGCTCGATGCCGGTTCCCGATCCGTCAAATCCGATCGATCGAGCAGCCATCGGCGCGGGCCGGCGGGCAATCGCGCCGCGATCTCTGCGGTGGTGATCAGGCCGACCGATGCGGAGTCTTCCAGCATGAAGGCGAGCCGCTCCGCCGGATAGTCCAGATCCAACGGCAGGTAGGCCGCTCCCGCCTTCAGGATGCCCAACAGCGCGACGATCATCTCCAACGACCGCGGCACCGCCAGCGCCACCACATCTTCCGGCTCGACTCCCTCTTTAATCAGCAGATGCGCCAGCCGGTTCGCCCGCGCGTTCAACTCCCGATAGTTGAGTTCCCGCGCTCCGAAGACCACCGCCGGCGCTTCCGGGCTCCGCCTCACCTGAGCCTCGATCAATTCCGTCAGGGTCGCGCTTGGGACCTCCTGTTCAGTCGCGTTCCACTCCTCCAGAATCTGCCGCCTCTCCTCCGGCGACAACAGCTCCAAATCTCCGATTAGCCGCCCGGGATCTCTCACGATCGATTCCAGGACCCGCAGGTAGTGCCGCACCATCTGCTCCATCCGCCACCGCTCGAACAGCGCCCGGTTGTAGACCCAGGCGATGGCCAGCTCCCCCTCGCTCTCCCAGGCGTGCACCTCCAGGTCGCAGTGCACTCTCAACTCTTCTCGATCGATGGGCTCGACCGCCACCCCTTCCATCCGCCTCGGCACTCTCGGCATGTTCTGCAGGGCGAAGATCACCTGAAAGATCGGCGTCCGGTCCAGGCTCCGCTCCGGCGAGAGTTCCTCCACCAGCTTCTCGAACGGCGCCTCCTGATGCTCGTACGCCTCCAGCGCCGTCCGCCGCACCTCCGCCATCAACTCGCCGAAGCTTCGCTCCGGCTCGACCTTCACTCGCATGGCCAGCGTGTTGACGAAGAATCCGATCAGTTCCTCCAGCTCCGCCTCCTGCCGGTTCGCGATCGGCGTCCCCACCACTATCTCTCCCTGCCCGCTGTAACGGCTCAATAACACGCCGAAGCCCGCCAGCAAGGTCATGTAGAGCGTCGCCGCCCGATCCCGGCTCAGCCTCTTCAATTCCGTCAATAGTTCACCGCCCAACCCCGCCTCGCAGATCTCGGCCTCGAAGCTCCTGATCGCGGGGCGCGGCCGATCGGCCGGCAACTCCAAGTGCTCCGGAATCCCCGCCAGGCGCTCCTTCCAGTAGGCCAGACCGGTCTGCAGGCTCTCCCGATCCTGCCGCTGCCGAACCGCATAGTCCGCGTATTGCACCGGCAGGGGCTCCAGCGGATTCTCCCGGCCCTCTCTGAAAGCTCCGTAGAGCGCGGTCAGCTCCCGGTTGAAGATCGCCTCCGACCAGCCGTCCGAGACTATGTGGTGCATGGTCCGCAACAGCACGTGCTCGCTCTCGCTCAGCTTCATCAGCTCCAGCCGCAGCAGCGGACCCCGCGCCAGGTCGAAGGGCGCATCTTGAGCCCGCGCCAGCGCCGCCTTCAATCGGGCGGACCGTTCCGTCTCGCCCAGCGCGCTGAGGTCCTCGACCGGCAGCTCGAGCTTCAATTGCGGCTCGATGATCTGGACCGGCTCTCCCTCCAGTTCGGCGAAGCGGGTCCGCAGGCTCTCGTGCCGCTCGACGATCGTGTTGAGCGCCCGCTCCAGCGCTTCCCGGTCCAGCTCTCCCCGCAGCCTGAGGGCCACCGGCATGTTGTACTCCGTGCTGGTCCCTCCCAGCCGATCCAGAAACCACAACCGCTGTTGCCCGTAAGAGAGCGGCAACCGCTGCGGGCGAGGCATTGAAGCAACCCGCCGCAGCTCACTGACTACGCCTTCACCGCGAAGCCGTCTCTCCAACAGCATCTGCCTGGCCGACGAGAGCTTCGCCATGCGTTCTAGTGAGGAACGTTCCATATCTCGATGGTTCCGCTAACTACCGCGTTAACAATATTGGATTACAAACCGCGAAACACGCGAAACACACGAAAGATCGTTGATTTCGCGTATTTCGCGTGTTTCGCGGTTTGAATCTCAAATTCCCAAGAAATCAATTTCCAGATCACACCTGATTTTGCGGGTCGAGAGCCCACTTCGCGAGCTCGTTCCGCCATCTATCTCAAATTGCCTGCAAAATCCGGTGCGGTCAGCAACTTTCATAGTGCTAATTGGCGCCGTTCGCATGCCCGATCTTCTCTTCATTCTCAAGTTGTTCGATCTCGTCCAGGATTCTCTCCTCGATGATGACCGCCAACTGTTCGGGAGTAGAAGACTCGAAGATGGTGCGGATCAGGAGCGTCACGCCCAGTGAGGAACGGATCTGGCTGACCAGCCGCGTCGCCAATAATGAATGGCCGCCCAGCTCGAAGAAGTTATCGCCGACACCTACTCGCTTCACGCTCAACACCTCCGCGAACAATGAACAGACGATCTCTTCCTGAAGCGTTCGAGGAGGCCGATAGCCCCGCCCTTGCCAGACCGGCTCGGGCAACGCCCGGCGATCCAGTTTCCCATTGGGCGTCAGCGGCAGCGCCTCCAACTCCACGACCGCCGCCGGTACCAGGTACCCCGGCAGCCGCTCCATCAACCGCTGCCGGATCTCGAACGGATCCAGTTGCTGTCCGCCGGCCGCCACCACATATCCCACCAGACATCTCTCATCGGCCCGATCGGTTCGCGCGATGACCACCGCCTGCGCCACTCCCGGTTGTTCCCGCAGTGCCGCCTCGATCTCTCCGGGCTCTATTCGGAATCCTCGAATCTTCACCTGCTGATCGCTTCTCCCCACGAACTCCAACACTCCGTCCGCTCTCCATCTCACCAGGTCCCCCGTCCGGTACATTCGCGTCCCGGGCTCTCCGTGCGGATTCGCCACGAACCGCCCGGCCGTCAGCGCGGCCCTCTTCAGATATCCTCGCGCCAGCCCCCCGCCAGCCAGGTAAAGCTCGCCCGTCACTCCCACCGGCACCGGCCTCAACCTCGAATCCAGACAGTAGACCTTCGTATTCCAGACCGGCCGCCCGATCGGCGTCCCGACTTCTCTCGATAACGGTCCGCTCAGCGTCGCGCAGATCGTCGCCTCGGTCGGGCCGTAGGCATTGATCACTCTTCTCCCCGCCCACCACTTCGACGCCACCTCGGCCGTGCACTCTTCCCCTCCCATGACCAGCGTCTGCAGATCTCTCAACTCTCTGACGTCCATACTCGCCAGGGTCGACGGCGACATCAGCGCATGGCTGATCCGTTGCTCTTCCAACCAGCGGCCCAACGCTTCGCCGCCCATCACGCTTCGCCCCGACAGCACCAGCACCGCCCCGCTCGTCAACGCCATCAGCAGTTCCATCATCGATGCATCGAACCCCGGCGAGGCCAGTTGCGAGACCCTCGACTCTGCCGTAAGAACAAAACGCTCGATCATTGCCCCGGCCAGGCTGGCCAGCCCGTTATGCGTAACGACGGTCCCCTTGGGAGTTCCGGTCGAACCGGACGTGTAGATCAGATAGGCCGGGCTCTCCGGACTCAACGGAGTTCGGCGATCCGCATCCACGGGGTTTCTCGCCGGGCTCTGCTCCAGCGCCTCGATCGTCCCACGATCATCCAGAATCCAGCGGCACGAAGCG
>DATEFT010000645.1:0-14357 GCA_035280505.1 Blastocatellia bacterium
CGTGATCCCCGGGACGACCTGCCGGGCCCGGTTCAAGAGCTTCTCCAGCAGTTGCCGGTTGCCTCCGCGCCGCATCCGCTTCAAGATGCCGGCGCTCGCGTGCTGCAAGGGCAGGTCCAGATAGTTGCAGACCTTGGGCTCCTCGGCCATCGCCGCCAGGGTCGCGTCGCTCAAGGAGTTCGGATAGGTGTACATGATCCGGATCCATTCGATTCCGTCGATTCGCGCCAGGTTGCGCAGCAGATCGGCCAGGCCGTCTTTGATGCCCAGGTCCAATCCGTATTGCGTCGAATCCTGCGAGATCAGGATCAGCTCCTTGACGCCGGCGGCGGCCAACTGTTCGGCTTCGCGCAGAATCGAGCCGGCGCGTCGCGAACGATAGCTGCCGCGCATCTGCGGAATCGCGCAGAATGCGCAGGTATGGTCGCACCCTTCGGCAATCTTGAGGTAGGCGAAATAGTTGGGCGTCGCCAGCACGCGCGGCGAATTCTCGTCGTAGAGATAGGTCGGCAGCCCACGGGCCATCCATGCGTTCGAAGCGACGAAGGCCGCATCCCGCGCCTCGGCCGCGGCCGGATCGACGGCCGCCACGATCTTCTCGATCTCGCTGGTGCCGAGCACCGCGTCGATCTCCGGCAACTGTTCCAGCAGGTCTTGCCGGTAACGTTCGACCAGACAGCCGGCCACCACCAGCCGTTTCAGGTTGGCCGTCTCTTTCAATTCGGCCATCTCGAGGATGGTGTTGATCGACTCTTCTTTGGCCGATTGGATAAACCCGCAGGTATTGACCACGATCACCTCGGCCGCTTCATGATCGGTCGTGAGTTCATAGCCGTGCTTCTTCAGTTGCCCCATCATGACCTCGCTGTCCACCAGATTTTTGGGACAGCCCAGGCTGACGAAGCCGATCTTTGGGTATTCAGATTTCATACCTTTTCCAGCCCCGCGTACTTCTCGATCATCTTCTTCTGTCCGTAGCCGGGAAAATTGATCGTCAACTTAGCATTGTCGCCGTCGCCTTCGCGTTTGACAATCAGTCCCTGGCCATATTTCGCGTGGCGGACGCGGGTTCCGACCTTGAACTCGCCCGGGCTACTGGCGCTGCCGCGCCCGGCCTTTTCGGTCCCGCTCGATTTGAGCATCTCCGGGTCGACCTTCTTGCCCTGTCGGGCGAAAAATTCGGCCACGCTGTCGGCGCTGTTGTAGGTCGGACCCTGATAGTTGCTCGATTCTTTGCGTTTCGGAGGCGGCGGCGCGGCCGGCGTGGTCAGGGCCCGGAGCGCGTCGCGGTTCTCGACCGTGGTGGTCTTGGTGGCGAATCGCAGCCAGCTCGGCAGCGTCGAGATGTCTTCGATCAATCCCAGCGGAAACTCCATCAGGAACCGCGACGGCTCCGACGGCTGCTCCTCACCGTAGATGCGGCGTTTCATGGCATGGGTCAGGTAGAGGTACTTCTCGGCCCGCGTGATGGCGACATAGCACAGGCGGCGCTCCTCTTCCAGCTCGCTCTGACTGTCGCGGACCCGCGAATGGGGGAAGAGGTTCTCTTCGAGGCCGGCGATGAAGACCAGCGGGAATTCCAGCCCCTTCGCCGCGTGCAGGGTCATGAGGGTCACCTGCGCCTCGGCCTTGTATTCATCGGTATCGGAGACCAGCGCCGCATGGTCCAGGAAATCGCGCAGGGTCTCGCCGCGTTGTTCGGATTCGACCGCCGCGTTGACCAACTCTTCCAGGTTGAGCAGCCGCCCTTCGGACTCCGGAGTGTTCTCGTCCTCCAGCATCCGTTCGTATCCGGAACCGGTCACGGCGGCCTTGACCACTTCCGAGATCGGCTCGGCCGGATCCAGCGCCTTTTCGACGAGCGTCTTGATGATGTCGCGAAATGACTTCAAGGCGGAGACCGCGCGCGGGGCCATGGCATTCTGCTCGATCACGGTCAGGATCGTCTCCCAGAAGGGAACTCCCAACTGCTTCGACTGGCGTTCGATCTCATCGAGCGTGGTCTTGCCGATGCCGCGAACCGGGGTGTTGATCACGCGCATGAGCGCGACCCCGTCGTTCGGATTGAGGGCCAGTTTCAGGTACGCGATGATGTCTTTGACCTCGGCGCGCTCGTAGAAGCTGAACCCGCCGACCAGGTTGTAGCGCAACGCCGCCCGGCGGCAGGCCTCTTCAAAGACGCGGGACTGGGCGTTGGTGCGATACAGGACCGCCGCTTTGATCTCGGGTTCGCGGCGGAGGTGCTCTTCGATCTTGCCCGCCACCCACCGCGCTTCGGTCTCGGCATCGAGCAACTGCGCATAGCGGATCTTGTCGCCTTCCGCCGCGTTGGAGCGCAGTTGTTTGTCGAAACGTTGCGTGTTGTGGCCGATCACCTGATTGGCCGCTTCGAGAATGCGCTTGGTCGAGCGGTAGTTCTCTTCGAGCTTGATGGTCTTGGTGCCCGGAAAGTCCCGCTCGAAATTCAAGATGATGTTGAAGTCCGAACCGCGCCAGCCGTAGATCGCCTGGCTCTCATCCCCGACCACGCAGAGGCTGCGCTGGTTCCAGAAATTCTCCGGTTTCCGGTCATGGTTCAAGGCGTAGTCGCCCTCGACGATCAACCGCGTCATCGAGTACTGAATGCCGTTGGTATCCTGGAATTCGTCGACCATGACGTGGCGGTAACGCTGGTGGTAGTACAGGCGGGTCTCCTCGGAATGGCGCAGCAGTTGAACCGTCCGGATCAGCAGGTCGTCGAAATCCATGGCATTGGACGACTGCAGGCGCTGCTCATAGAGGTGATAGACCTTCCCGATGGCCTCGCGCCGGGGATCGCCGAAATCGGCTCGCGCCGAGTAGAGTTCGGGGTCCTCGCCCCGATTCTTGGCTCCGCTGATGCCGCTCTGCGCCTGGCGGGCGGTCAATTGTTTGTCCTCGAAACCGCAGTCGCGAATGCATCCGCGCAACAGGCGCTGCTGGTCGTCGCTATCGTAGATCGTGAACGATCGCGTATAACCGCGGCCCAGTTTCTCGACGTCGCGCCTCAGGATCCGCACGCAGAGCGAGTGAAAGGTCGAGATCATCGGCGAACTGACCCGCGACCCCT
This sequence comes from Blastocatellia bacterium, assembly GCA_035280505.1. GTDB lineage: Bacteria > Acidobacteriota > Blastocatellia > RBC074 > RBC074 > JAKEHZ01. The sequence continues at coordinate 3,089 of DATEFT010000645.1, forward strand.
TCGTGAGCAGTTTGTCGATGCGCTCTTTCATCTCGCCCGCGGCTTTGTTGGTGAAGGTGACAGCCAGGATGCTCTCCGGGCGGGCGCCGCAGACCTCAATCATGTGTGCGATCCGAAAGGTGATGACGCGGGTCTTGCCGCTGCCGGCGCCGGCCAGGATCAAGACCGGTCCTTCGACGGTCTGGACGGCGGCTGCCTGGTGGTCATTGAGTCCGGAAAGGTAGTCGGGGGTCTGCGGCTGATCATGATCGAATAGATTCATTGTGATGACTTAAATCCTGACTTTCTTCATTGAGTGATCGCAGAGATTATCGCTCCGCCAGCAAGAGCTTGGCAATCGTCTGTTTCTGCATGTTCGAGGTCCCCTCGTAGATCTGGCCGATCTTGCAATCACGGAAATATTTTTCGACCGGATAGTCTTTGACATAACCGTAGCCGCCATAGAGATTGACCGCCTCCGAGGCGACCCTCTCGGCGACCACCGAGGCATAGAGCTTGGCCATCGCCGCCTGTTTGATGAAGGGTTGTCCGGCGTCCTTGAGGCGCGCGGAGTTGTAGACCATGAGCCGCGCGGCCTCGATCTGCATGGCCATCTCGGCGAGCTGGAACTGGACGCCCTGGAACTCCGAGATCTGCTGACCGAACTGTTTACGTTCCTGGGTGTAGGCCAGCGTGCACTCATAGGCTCCCTGCGCCAACCCGAGCATCTGCGCGCCGATCCCGATTCGACCCTCGTTCAGCGTTTCGATGGCGATCTTATAGCCTTTTCCGACCTCGCCCAGCACATTCTCCTTCGGGACCAGGCAATTGTCGAAGAGCAATTCACAGGTGGACGAGGCGCGAATCCCCAGTTTGTCCTCCTTCTTGCCGACCGCGAATCCGGGGAACTCCTTCTCAACGACGAAGGCCGTAATCCCTTTGTAGCCGCGGCTCGGATCCAGGTTGGCGAAGACGACGAAGAGGCCGGCCTCGTTGCCGTTCGTGATCCAGAGTTTGCGTCCGTTGAGCAGATAGTGGTCGCCCTGGTCTTCGGCCCGGGTCTGCAAGGCGAAGGCGTCCGAGCCGGAACCGGCCTCGCTCAGGCAGTAGGCTCCGACGGTGTCCCGGCAGAGGCGCGCGATATATTTTTTCTTCTGGCTCTCGGTCCCGTAGTTCAGAAAGGCGTTGTTGACGAGCGTATTGTTGACGTCGACGCAGACGCTGATCGAGGCGTCGACCCTCGCCAGCTCTTCGATCGCCAGGCACGCCATAAAGAACGAACCGCCCGAACCGCCGTACTCTTCACTCGGCTCGATCCCCATTAATCCCAGCTCGAAGCATTTGCTGATGATCTCGGGGCGAATTTTCTGCTTCTCATCCATTTCGCGGACGAACGGTTTGATCTCGGCCTCGGCGAATTCGCGGACGCTCGCGGCGAACAGCTTCTCTTCATCCGACAGGATCGTTAACGGTTGGGCGATCATTGGATCCGGTGCTTGTCGTATCTGGGCCATTGCTCCTCCTAAATTTAAGCGCAGGAAAACTTTGAAGACGAATGACAAGTCATGTGACGCGAAGATGAATCATGGTTCAGTCTGGCATCTTACAATAGCAACTATCCTTTGCCAACTTTGGTCCCGGGACTATAATCGTAGTTGTTGATTCCAACTTCATAACGAGCGAACTGAGTATTCTGGAACGTAAGTTCTTTGGAATTTGAGATTCAAACCGCGAAAGACGCGAAAGACGCGAAAGCTTGATGGTTAGCGTATTTAGCGTATTTAGCGGTTTAAACCTGAACTCTCAAATAACTTTATTTCCAAAGTACTGAGCACTCTTCCTGCGGGAGGTAATGATGGACAGACGGGATTTTGTGAAGATCTCCACGCTGGGCGCCGCCGCTTTTCTGCCCGCCGCCTCGATCGCCGGGGGACCTTCGGCGCTTCGAGCTCCGGACGGACGGCTCAAAAAGGCCGTCCTCATCACCATGCTGCCCAAGCAACTGAGCTATCTCGACCGGTTCAAGCTGGCGGTCGACGTCGGTTTTGAGGGGGTCGAAGCCCAGACCGTCACCGATCCGAAAGAAGCGGATGAGATTCACGAGGCTTCGGTCAAGGCGCAACTCCCGATCCATTCGGTGATGAACATGGGGCATTGGGAATGGCCGCTCTCCAGTCCCAATCCCGAAGACGTGGCCAGGAGTCTGCAACGGATGGAGACCTCGCTCCGCAATGCCAAGCTCTGGGGAGCCGGGGCGGTGTTGCTGGTCCCGGCCGTGGTCCGGCCGGATACGACCTATCAGCAGGCCTGGGAGCGGTCGCAACCGCAGATCAAAAAGCTGATCCCGCTGGCCAAGGAACTGGGGGTGGTGATCGCGATCGAGGAGGTCTGGAACAAGTTTCTGTTGAGCGCCCCGGAGATGGTCCGTTACGTCGATCAATTCAAAAGCCCATGGGTCAAGGCCTATTTCGATGTCGGTAACGTCGTCATGTACGGCATTCCGCAGGAATGGGTGCGGACGCTGGGCCCGCGGATCGTCAGGTTCCATCTCAAGGATTTCAAGTTCGACACCCGGCAATGGGTGCCGCTGCTCGAAGGCAGCATCGATTGGAAGGAGGTCCGCAAGGCCATCGGCGAGATCGGCTACCGCGGATATTTGACGGTCGAGCTACCCGGAGGCGATGAGACATATTTGCGGGAAGTAAGTAGAAGGGTGGACAAGATTTTCGCAGGCGAGTAGCATCATTACTAGCATTTGACTTATACGGCGGATCGATCGCCATTTTGAATATTCTTAATCTTATTAAAGTCGGAAGACCAATGGGCATTTTTCGGTAACCTCCGTAGATTGACCATCTGCGGCAATTTCCTGAGGAGATTATAGGGATGGAAAATGATCAGAGAACATCGCGGCGTAATTTTATTAAACTTGCGGCGACGGGCATTGCCACTACCAGTATCTCTAGCCGGGTCTTCGCTCTCGAAAGGACGTACGAATTCGGAGGAAGACCGTTTTCGCAGAATGACAAGATTCGCGTGGCGCTGATCGGGACGGGCGGGCGCGGCATGGATATCACCATGAACGCGATCCGGGTGCCTGGTGTCGAACTGATGGCTTGCGCCGACGTCTATCAGGGCCGCCTGACCCGGGCCAAAGAGATCTGGGGCCAGGAGTTTAAAGGGTTGTTTACGACTCGCGACTATCGCGAGATTCTTTCGCGCTCGGACGTCGATGCGGTCATCATCGCGACGCCCGACCACTGGCACTCGAAGATCGCGGTTGACGCGATGAATGCCGGCAAGGACGTCTATCTGGAGAAGCCGATGGTCCAGAAGGTCGATGAAGGCCATGCCGTGATCGAGGCCGCCAAAAAGAACAATCGGATCTTGCAGGTCGGCAGCCAGCGCGTCTCATCGATCATCTATCAGAAGGCCAAGGAATTGCTCGCGGCGGGCGCGATCGGCGAACTGAATATGATCGAAGCCTGGTGGGATCGCAATTCGGCGCTCGGCGCCTGGCAGTACTCGATTCCTCCGGATGCTTCGCCCCAGACCGTGGACTGGGATCGTTTCATCGGCAGCGCGCCCAAGCGCCCGTTCGAACCGATCCGGCTCTTCCGGTGGCGCAATTATCAGGATTACGGCACGGGCGTGGCGGGCGATCTTTTCGTCCATCTCTTCTCCGGGATGCACTTCGTGGTCAACGCCAAGGGGCCGACCCGCGTCATGACCACGGGCGGATTGCGTTACTGGAAGGACGGTCGCGACGTCCCGGATATCATGCTGGGGCTCTACGACTATCCCGTCACTCCGCAACACCCCGCCTTCAATCTGTTCCTCAAAGTCAACTTTGCGGACGGCGGCGGCGACAGTTCGGAGTTCAAGTTCATCGGCAATAACGGCCTGATGTCGATCGGGAACTCGGGCGTGACCGTGACCAAGAAGGTGCCCGAGAAAGAGCCCGGTTTCTCCGTCGAGACCTTTCCCGAGGCGCTGCAGCGGCAGTATCTCGACGATTACCGCAAACAGTATCCGTCGCGGAAGGGCGTCGATCGGATGCGCTCGGACGAGGTTGAGAACTACACCGTCGGACGCAACTACAACGACGTTTACGACCACTTCGTCAACTTCTTCGCGGCGGTGCGCTCCCGCCAGCCGGTGATCGAGGATGCGACCTTCGGGTTCCGGGCGGCCGGTCCGGCGTTGTTGAGCAACCTGGCCTATTTCAACAACCGCATCTATCAGTGGGATCCGGAGACCATGAAGATTAATGGAGAGGCCAAGTCTTAGGTTCTTTGGAACCCGGGTTTAAAAAGCGAAAGACGCGAAGATCTGCCGGTCTTCGCGTCTTTCCCTTTTTCAAAATCCTGTTGCGATTCCAGGGTTATTTCAAGAGCTGCTCGATATCGCGAATGATCTCGCTGTAAGTATCGCCGGGGTCGGCCCCGAATCCGACGTGTTTGCGCGCGACGCGCCCCTGCTTATCGAGGACCACGACGGTCGGCAGGGCGTCGAGACCGAAGGCGCGATAGGCCTCCTGGTCCGGGTCGCGCAACACGGTCAGGCGCAGATTGTGCTTCTGTGCGAACGCTCTCAGATCGTCGTCCGAAGCATAGTTTCGAGACCCGGGTTTGGCGTTGTTGATGCTGACCCAGTAGAACTGGACCCCCCGCGACGAATATCGGTCGGCCAGCTTCTGTAGCGCCGGCAACTCCTTACCCGCCAACGGATTCTCCTTGTTGCCGAACGAGATCACTGCGACCTTGCCGCGCAGACTGTTGAGATTGACACTTCCGCCATCCAGAGAACGCAACGTCGCCTGGGGCGTTTGCGAACCGGCTGTCAGTACGATCAGTGCAACTGCCAGACAGGTCAGAACGGTAACGGTTTGGCGTTTTTTTAACATATAACCCCATCTCCTTCTGTCACAATCCCGGCCTTCGCCGAAAAATGACGTTCTTCAGATGCAAAAGCTGCCTCCATGGTTCGATCGAGCAAATCAATCACCTACTTATTGTCTGCTCTGGACTTTGATGATGTCAAATGATCGTTCCGTAGTCAGTAAGAAATCGCACGAAGGAAATGGGACGGGCCGATGTTGCCCAAAATTCATCGGCCCAGTCTCTGCTGCATGCTGAGGAGAGATCAAAACGCAGGGTAATCGGCTGAAGACGCTGTGGCGTATTAGTTGTGGCTGAGGAGACCGCCACTGCTTGTAGCGAATCACAGTTCACGAAGGACAACAGTTGATTATGTTGCTGAGACAGTCACTCAAATCAACCGTCGCTTTCTTTGCCCTTCACCTACATAAGCGGAAAATCGAGGCAAAAACTCCCGGGAAGATGAAATTTTTTTGGTAAAAAGATTTGGAGCCGTTCTACTGCTACTGGGCGTATCTGGTTCGGAGAGGGCCGTCAAAGCGAAACACGCGAAGACGGCCGAGGCCTTCGCGTGTTTCGTTGGTTCTTCGGATCTGATCGGGCCGAGAGTCGTGAAGTTACAGCTCTCGGATCCAGACGTTTCGATATCTGACGGGGTTGCCGTGATCCTGCAGGGTGATCGGTCCCTTCCCGTGCTTGGTGTAGGCCGGGAAGACCGGCTCGTGAGTGGTCGGGCCGTAGATCTCCGCGTGATCCTGGATCAGCACTCCGTTGTGCAGCACCGAGACGGTCGCCTTCTTTTTGACCTTGCCGCTTTCACCGAAGATCGGCGCGTGATAGATGATATCGTAGGTCTGCCATTCGCCGGGTTTGCGGCAGGCATTGACCTGCGGCGGGTACTGTTTATAGATCGATCCGGCCTGTCCGTAGAAGTAGGTCTTGTTGTTGTAAGAATCAAGTACCTGCACCTCGTAACGTCCCTGGAGGAAGATTCCGCTGTTTCCTCGTCCCTGACCTTCACCTTTGACTTCCGAAGGAGTCGCCCACTCGATGTGTAACTGAAAGTCTTCGAACTCCCGCTTGGTCTTGATGTCGCCGGTTCCGGCCTTGACCACGAAGGCGCCGTCCTTGACCTCCCATTGCGCCGCGTTGCCGTCTCTGGCGCTGGCCCAGTTCGATAGGTCCTTGCCGTCGAAGAGCACGACTGCGTCTGAGGGCGCGTGCGAGGCATCGCCCGGATCGATAATCTTCGGCTCCTCCTTGGGCTCCGGAATCTGCGGGGTCGGGTTATAACTCAGGACCACGCAACCCAAAAGGGCAATGACCGCTCCCGTGTAGATTGCCAGTCGAATGGACGAGAACTTTGTCGGCATAGTTTTCTCCTGTTAGAAGTAGTTTTTAGTTCCAATTCCCGGCTCTTAGTTTTTTACCGACTATTCGGCAACTGGAGACTAAAAGCCGGGAGCTGAAAACTAAAACCGAAGACTGTTTCAGTACGTTTGTTGACTAGATCGTTTGGAATTCTCAGGATTGACCGCGAAACACGCGAAATCCGCGAAATTTGCCGATCTTCGCGTGTTTCGCGTATTTCGCGGTTCAAGACAAATATCGGTCAACCAAGTATTCAGTTCGTGATTGCGTCGTAGATCAGGACCTTGGACCAGAACGGCGCGCATTCCTCTCGAAATTTATCGTGGACCGGATGCACCTGGTAGGCGTCGTGGCCGGCGTCGTCGTCGAAACTGACGATCAGGGCGCACGAGTAAGAACTGTCGATGATCGGGCGATCGGTGGCGGCCGGTGTGCCGACCGCGCCCTGCCGGACGGATTCGATGGTGGTCAGCGAACGCGCGCCCTCCCAGAACTTCGCGCGTTGCTCTTCGGTCAGATCGGGTTTGAGCCAGAAATAGACTGAATGAACGAACATGGTTCCTCGCTTGTGGTTGGTGGTCAGGTTATGAAAGATAGTTGTGAATGCCTGGTGGCAGGCGTATAACTAAACGAAAATCACGCAGAATTCAACTCAAACTCCGGATCGGGCGGACCAAATGAGGCCGAATTGTCGTTTTCAAATCAGGATTCGACCACGCGCCGTCCTTCGATCCGGTAGTCTCCGCTGATCATTAGATTGACGGCCTCCGGGTAGATTCGGTGTTCTTCCACGAGGATCCGGCCGGAGAGTCGATCCACGGTATCATCGGGCAGCACCGGAACCACCGCCTGTTTGACGATCGGACCGTGATCCAACTCCTCGTCGACCAGGTGCACCGTGCAGCCGGTAAATCTGACTCCATGCTCGAGCGCCTGTCTCTGAGCCTCCAGTCCGGGGAAGGCCGGCAGGAGCGAGGGATGAATGTTCAGAATGCGGTTTTTGAATTCGCCGATGAACCAGGGAGAGAGCAGGCGCATATAGCCCGCCAGACAGATCAGGTCGATCCGGCTTTGATCCAACTCGGCCGCCATGGCCCGGTCGTGTTCCTCGCGCGTTTTGCCTTGATGCTTGAGCACCACGGTTTGGAGACCGCGTTCGCGGGCGCGGTCCAAACCCGGCGCGCGCTCGACATTGCTGATCACCAGCGCCATCTCGGCGTCCGGAATCCGCCCTTCGCGCGCGGCATCGGCGAGGGCGACCAGATTCGATCCACGACCGGAGATGATAATAGCTATTCGTTTCACGCTAGATCGCCAATCAAGATAATGAATGTTTGCCGATGGAATTATAGAGAAACATGGAACAGACTGGAATAAAGAAACGAACGGAAAGACCTGGATCTTTCCGTTCGTTTCTCTCTCGCCTCGGGTTTTCCGGTAATCGGCACGGGTGGGCCGACCTGATAGTTTGGTGGCTGGTCCCGGTAATTTTTGACCGGACATCCAGCAGATCACGACACAGCCGACCACATTCAGCGGCCCATCACTCCGGCAAAGTGAGTAACTGAAATTGTGATCGGCCCCCCAGACAAGCAACCTGCTGGCGTCCGGTTTGGGGAGGGACAGAGGATCCCCTTTTAACCCTCCGCGGTTCCACCCCCCACTCAAGGCCGTTTGGCGCGCGCCGAGATTGAGCACGCCGCCTAAATCCGGCCGGACTCAAAATCCGTAATCTCTATTTCCCGGATAATTTGGACCTGGCAATTGCGGTCAAATGCGCTTCTCCAATTTATCGGCCTTTCAACCAGGATTACGGAGGGGGAGCCGGAGGAGATTGGTAACGGTAGTTGAAGATCACTTGAAGATTTCTGGATCAGTTATTGAATAATTATTGACGAACATAGGAGGAAGCAATGCCCCGATCAGAGAAACGCTTCTACGAATTCGGTTCGTTTCGTTTAGATCTGAAGGCCCGCGTGCTGATGCGGGATACCGAGATCGTACAGTTGACACCCAAAGCTTTCGATACGCTGCTGGTGCTGGTCGAGAGAGGCGGCGAGCTGGTTGAGCGCCGGGACCTCCTCAAGACCGTCTGGCCTGATGTCTGCGTCGAGGAGAACAACCTCAATTCCAATATCTTTATGCTGCGCCGGGCGCTCGGGGAGAATAGCGAGGGGCAGAACTACATTACGACCGTCCCGAGGCGCGGTTATCGTTTTGTGGCGGAAGTGCGCGAGATCGTGAGCGTGTCCGAGCTGGGGGGGCGGCGCTTTCAGAGCGCGAGCAAGTCCCTGGCGGTTCTGCCGTTCAAGACGCTGGGGATGGGGATTTCCGACGATCACCTGGATCTGGGATTGGCCGATGCCCTGATCACGCGGTTCAGCAACCTCAACTGGCTGGCCGTCCGGCCGACCAGCTTCATCTCTAAATTCCGGGGCCGGGAGGCGGATCCGATCGTCGCCGGGGGCGAATTGGGAGTCGAGCTGATTCTGGAAGGTAACATTCAGCACTCGGACGGGCGCATTCGCGTGACCGTGCAACTGGTGAGCGTCTCCGACGGTCTCCCGGTCTGGGCCGGGAAGTTCGACGAACCGTTCACCGACATCTTCACCGTCGAAGATGTCGTCTCGGCTCGCGTCGCGGAAGCGCTGACCGATCAGTTGATTCTGGAGAGATCGGTCTCGGAAACGTTCTGATTTAAACGGCGAACCACACGAAATCGATCGAAGGCGGCCAGCCTTTCACGCGTTTCGTGGTTGCCTTCAGACGGCTATTTAACGCCCTTCAGATTGGTCTGGAACAGTTTGAAGATCCGCCTGTATTCGTCGGCCCAGCTCGACGGTTGCACGAAACCATGGTCTTCGACCGGATAGACCGCCAGTTCCCAGTTCTCTTTGCGCAACTCGATCAGCCGCTGGGCCAGTCTCACGGTGTCCTGGAAATGCACGTTGACATCGACCATCCCGTGACAGATCAACAAGGCCCCCTTCAATCCCTGGGCGAAGTAGATCGGAGAGCTGCGTTTATAGCTTTCGGCGTCGTTCTGTGGGAGGTTGAGGATGTTCGAGGTGTATCCATGGTTGTAATGCGCCCAATCGGTGACGGGTCGCAGCGCGGCGCCGGCCGCGAAGACGTCCGGTTCGGTGAACAGGGCCATGAGGGTGATGAACCCGCCATAGCTGCCGCCGTAGATGCCGATCCGTTTGGGATCGACTCCGTGCTCTGAGACCAGGTATTTGGCGGCATCGACCTGATCGGAGAGGTCCTTGCCTCCCATGTGCCGATAGATGGCCACGCGCCAGTCGCGTCCGTAACCCGCCGACGCCCGATAGTCGCTGTCCAGCACCATGTATCCATGTTCCATCAATAGATGATGAAACATGTACTCGCGATAGTAGGTGCTCCACCATTGATGCACGTTCTGCAGGTATCCGGCCCCGTGCACGAAGAGCACGGCCGGGCCGCCCTTTTTGAAGTTCGCCGGTTTGTAGAGGCGCGCCGGCACCTCGACCCCGTCGCGCGCCTTGAACTTGATGATCGGCGGATCGATCCAGTTGTAGTTGAAGAATTCGGGAGACGGAGAGATCGTGATCTGTTGGGCCTCGGCGCCCGGGCGATTGGCCGCCAGGTAGAGTTCCGGCGGTTTGTTGCTGTACGAACGGACGATCGCCAGCCGCGACTCGTCGGGCGAGAGCGTCGCGTCGTTGTTGCCGGGCAGGGACGTGAGGCGGGTGCGGGTCCCGCCCGTGATCGGCATCGAGTAGAGATGTCGTTCGAAGGGGCTGCCCTCGCTGGAGGTGAAATAGAACCTGGTCTTATCCTGCGACAATCTCACGTCCGAGACTTCGAACTGGCCGGAGGTGAGCTGTTGCGGGGGGCCGCCATCGACCGGCGCCGTGTAGAGGTGCGCCCAGCCGTCGCTCTCCGACATAAAATAGACGGTTTTATTGCCCGGCAACCACCCCAGGGTGAAGGAGCCCGGCCCGCCGACCCAGGCCTCGTTGTGCGAATGGCCGAGCACTTTGGTCTGGCCCGTCGCCGGATTGAGCAGGAGGACCCAGCGATCCTTGTTGTCGGTCGCGCGCGCCAGGACGGCGGCCATCTTGCCGTCCTCGGACCATTGGGCATTGGAGATCTGGACTTCGCGGTTGGCGGCCTGATTCTCGGGTTGAGTGGGCGGCGTCGCCGGAGCCCCGCCCGCCGTCACCGCCGCTGTGGCCGCCGGTTCCGGTTTCTGCGTCAACTGGGAGGGCGGCGCTTGTTTCAGCCCGGGATCGACCCACCTGGACTCGCCGGTTTCGACGTTGAGCACCACCATTCGGATTCGGGTTTGAGAGTCCCCCACCTTGCCGCGGCTCGAGATGTCCTCGGTGTAGGCGGATTCGGTAATGTAGTTGGGGACGATCGTGTTTTTAGAACCGCTCGCCGGAAGGACGGTATTGGCGATCACGTATTTGCCGTCGGGCGAGAGCGACAGGTTGGAGACGGACTGGCCCGCCGGGAGCGAAAACGGTTTGCGTTTTTCGCTCTGTTTGCGTTTGGCCTCCAGATCTTTCCGATTCTGCGCGCGTTCGCGGACGGCCTCGATCAGATTGCGCTCTTCGTCCTTCAGGTACTCCTGGCTCTCGTTGCCGCGCGGGGGAGTGTCGGACGAGCCGCCGCCGCCGGTGCGAATATCGGTCAATTGCGTGAGGGAGGTGCCGTCGAGCGACATCCGGTAGAGATTGTTCTGCCGGGTGAAGACGATATATTTCTGATCCGCGGTGAACTTCGGGCTGTTCTCGCCGTCGATGGTGCTGGTCAACTGCCGGCGCTCGCGTTTCGCGTGATCGTAGATGAAGATGTCGCCATCCTCGGAGAAGACCGTCAGTTTTTTATCGCTCGACAGATCGCCCGATGACGGCGGCGCTTGTTTGATCTCTTCTTCCGTCAACTTCCGCAATCCTTCGTCGCTTCGCCCCAGCTCCGCGATCTCGACCCGGTAGAGGGCGTTCTCTCTCAACCGGGGCTCGCCCGCTCGCTTCCACCGGAAGTAGACG
>DATEFT010000646.1:0-6827 GCA_035280505.1 Blastocatellia bacterium
TCAGCGTACTTTATGTTATAGTTTTGAACTGTTTTTGAGTCCCCTCTCCGCTAATTCCGTTGGAAATGGTCGTAAGCAAAGGAATCATAGGCGCGAAATTATGAAACCACTAGTCAATCTGGCCAACCAACCCTTTAGTAATCGCCGACTCTTGTGGCTGGCGATCGGGTTGTTCTTTGCCGTCCCCTCCTATTTCGGCTTGCAAGCGCTCGGTAATATGGCGGCCCTGGAATTGGAAATTTCCAAGCAAACGGAGATCACCACTGGACTCGAGGCTCAACTTAAGAAGGTGGACAAACCCGTTAAGACCAATGTCGCCATCTCCATCGACCGGAATCGGGAACTGCTCGTGGCCGGTGACCTGATCACCCGCCGGGCCTTCTCCTGGTCGCAACTGCTGAGCGACATCGAACGCAACCTGCCGGGCGGCGTGCGGGTCATCAAAGTGGGGGTCACGCAGATTCTGCCTCAGGAGAAAGACGGCACGATCGGGGACGATGTCACGGCCAGCCTGAGTCTGGTGGTGGTCGGCAAGAGCAATCTCGACGTGACCATGATGATCAACAAATTCCAGGAATCGGGCCGCTTCAAAGTCGTGCCGGTCGCCAAGAAACAGCTCGAAGGGGTCAACGACGTCGAGTTCACGTTGAAGGTCGATTACGCGCCCCCCACATCCGCCAATCCGCCCTCGAATAATCAAGTGGCGTCCGGACAGGTCGCGGAGAGGAACCAATGAACCTGCGAGAAAGTCTCAATCAAATCGAGATCGGCAGCCTGTTGCGGAAGGCCCGGCTGAGCGTGATCGAACTGGTCTTCCTGGCCGCCGCCTTGATCTACATGTCGATCGTCGGATTCTTCTTTCTGACCAAAATCGACCCGCTCAAGACTCAGGTCACGACCTTGAAGGCGAAAGAGTTGACGCTGCGCAAGCAGTTGGAAGATATCAGCAATAAAGAAAAGAGACGCAACGAACAGGCGACCAACGCCGAGAAGATTCTCACCAGCCTGAGCAAATTCGAGAGCTATCTGAAATCCGACGAACGGGGAATGACCCAGATCATCAACGAGCTCGACGCGCTCGGTAAGACCCACAAGGTCCTGATCGGGGACGCCTCCTATCGCGTCGATGAGGCGGCGCCGACCGCCGACGAGAACGGAAATCCGGTCCCGCAGGCCACGCCCAATCCCAAGGGGAATATCTATCCGGCGCTCGGAATCGAGACCACGGTCATCGGCGATTATCCCAATCTGCGACGATTCCTGGTGGACCTCGAACGCAGCAAACAGTTTTTGATCATCACCGGGCTGTCGTTTCAGGGCGAGGGCGATCCCACCCGTCGGGCGGCCGCCGCGGGCCGGCCCGGCCAGCAGGTGCAACTGAGCAGTCCGGAGGCGATTCCCGTCTCGCTCAAAATCGACTTCGATACCTATTTTCAGAAACCGTCGTCGGCTCGAGGGCAATAGCCGGTCTCCAGGCCTCGCGGCCTGCCAGCCGAATCGGAAAGCGGGCTCCGTCAACCTAAACCAAACGCGATATCTATGAGTCAGGAAAATTCGAAATCGGAAATGTCTCCGGAGCAGAAGAAGAAGATTGCGCTCGGCGTGCTCATGGGGGTCCTGGCCCTCGTGATCGGCTATCAGTTCCTGCCCAGCGGCGGGAGCAGCGGCGGCGCGCAGGTGACGAACAATACGCCCACGGGGTCCCCGACGCCGAAACCGGCCTCGACGCCGGCGCCCCCACGACCGGGCGGGACGGTGGAGCCCATCGTTTCGGAGCCGCTCAACCTGGCCTCAATCACCGATCGAAATGTCTCGGGCAACTCGGTGGGCCGCAACATCTTCATCTACCCGACGCCGACGCCGCCGCCGCCGCCCAAACCGGTTCCGACTCCGACTCCGACTCCGCCGCCACCGATTACGCTCTTCTCCGTCAATCCGCCGGGGGTGATCGCGAGGACCGGCGATTTCGATCTGACCATTCTGGGCGAGAAGATTCCGGCCGACGGCCGGGTCTACATGTCCGGGCGCGAATATGTTCCGGTCGCCGTCAACTTCAAGGAGATCAAGGTCAAGGTCGCGGCCGATACGATCCGGAACGCGGGCAACATCGGGATCGAGGTGCGCAGCCAGAGCGATATCAAGCTCTACTCCAATCAGCTCTCGCTCAATGTGGCGGAGCCGCCGCCGCCGCCCTATCGGTACATCGGCCTGATCGTCAAAAAGACCGGCCAGACGATTGCGGTGCTCAAATCGCAAGTTAACGATGATATTCTCAACGTCTCCAAGGATACCCGGTTCGGACAGTGGAGAGTGCTCAGCATCAGCGCGCAAAGGATCGTGGTGGAGGACACCAACATCAAGGTGTCGCATACGATCAATTTCACCGGGGAATGATCCATTCGCTGAGCGCGATGGAAGAGAGAAGAGGTTTGCGGATGAAGTTCAAACTCAATAATCGTCAGCTTCCGGGTCGACGCGGCGAGCGCGGATATGCGCTGGTCGGAATGATCGGCGTCATGCTGTTCGCCTTGATCTTGACCACGGCCACCGCGCCATCGATCAAATTCGAGATGCAGCGCGAAAAAGAGGAAGAGATGCTCTACCGCGGGCAGCAGGTCGCCGACGCGCTGGGGCGATATTTCAACAACGGGCCCACCCGGCGATACCCGACCGATCTCAAAGAGCTGGTCGACGGCGTGACCATCGGGGTTCGCAAAACCCATTTCCTGCGCCCTTCGGCCCTGTGCGATCCGATGACCTCCTGCAACCCCGGGACGGTCAACTGGAAACTGGTCCACCAGGGCGATCCGCTCGTCAGGGAATTGTACGAAGCGTACATCGCGCTCCAGCAGGGTGGACAACTGACCGTGATGGCGCCGCCCGACTTCATGCGGCAGGCCCAACTGGCCGGAGTCCAACTGCCGGGCCAGCCGGCCGACACCAAGCTGGACGGAAACGCCATGGCCCCCACGGAGGGCAACGCCGAGACCGAGTCCGAATCCGGCCTCAACAAGCTGCCGATCCTCGGAGTCGTCAGCCGCAAAAGCGGCACCATGTTCAGGAACTATTACGGAATCCAGCAGTATGACCATTCGCTCTTCTTCGCCGGTCTCGGGGTCGTGGCGAGCGGTTTCACCCCGGGAGTGCGGCTCAGTGGCGGCGGGACTCTGAATAACGGTCAGGGCGCCAACGGAACGGTGAACGTTACCGGAGGAGGAAGCCCCTGTCCGTTCGGCGGCGTCCGGATCAACGGTCAGTGCGCGGGCGGCATGTATCCGGGACCGCAACAGCGGCCCGGGGGATCGAACCCCTAGTATTTTGGGAAAATCCCGGAGAGAATATGAAACTAACGAGAAGGATCGCCCTTTTCGTTAGTTTTCTTATTTTGAGCGTCGTGGATTCTCTGAGGGGAGAGCAAGTCGTGTTATGAATGTGTTGGTTACCGGGGGAGCCGGTTACATCGGGAGTGTCGTGGTTGAACGGTTGATCGCCGGCGGGCACCGCGCGGTGGTCTATGACGACCTCAGCCAGGGTCATCGAGCCGCAGTCGCGCCGGAGGCGGTCTTCATCGAAGCGGATCTGAGAGACAGAGAAGCGCTGGGGCAGACCCTCGATCGGCATCAGATCGAAGCCGTCATCCATCTGGCGGCCTCCAGCCGCGTGGGAGAATCGGTCCAGAATCCGCATCTCTACTTCATGAACAATATTTCGGCGGGTCTCACGCTCCTCGACGCGATGCTGGCCGCCGGCGTCAAACGTCTCGTCTTCTCCTCCTCGGCGGCGATCTACGGCGCGCCCGAGAGCATGCCGATCACCGAGGAGCAGCCGCCCGCTCCAACCAGCCCCTACGGCGAATCGAAGCTCGCGTTCGAGCGAATGCTGCGATGGTACGATGAAGCCTATCAACTGCGTTACGTCAGTCTGCGCTATTTCAACGCCGCGGGGGCCAGCGAACGCCACGGCGAAGATCACCAGCCCGAAAGCCATCTGATCCCGAATGTGCTGCGGGCCGCCGCCGGAACCGTCAACCAGGTGGAGATCTTCGGCGAAGATTACAACACCCCGGACGGCACCTGCGTGCGCGACTATCTGCACGTGATCGATCTGGCCGACGCGCACCTGCTCGCCCTGCAGGCCCTCGAGCGCGGGAGCGAAATCTACAATCTGGGATACGGCAACGGCTATTCGGTCGCGGAGGTCGTCGAAATGGCGCGGCAAGTTACCGGCAAATGGATTTCGACCGAGGCCGCGCCGCGCCGCGCCGGCGATCCGCCGGTCTTGATCGCCAGCCCCGATAAGATCATGCGAGATCTGGGCTGGACTCCACGCCACAGCGAACTCGATCGAATTATCGAGTCTGCCTGGCGCTGGCATTGCGAACATCCGCATGGTTATGGGAAATAGTTCGATGCGGGTCATTGCGGGAATCTACAAAGGACGCCGGTTGAAGACGCTCGAAGGGCTGCACGTCCGTCCGACCTCGGACCGGCTGCGCGAGACGATCTTCAACATTTTAGCGCCGCGCATCGAAGGAGCGCGGTTCGTCGATCTCTGCGCGGGATCGGGCGCGATCGGCATCGAAGCCCTCTCGCGAGGGGCGGCCAGCGTCGTCTTCATCGAGGCCTCCCGAAAAGCCGCCTCCATCATCGGCGAAAATCTGCGCTACTGCGAGATCGAAGAGGACGCGCGCGTGGTCAATCGCGACGCGCTCGTCGCCCTAAGACATCTGGCGGCGCAGGGGATGAAGTTCGACATCTTCTACTTCGATCCGCCGTACGATTCCGACATCTATTCGCCGGTGATCCGGCAGATCGCCGAGCAAAATCTGCTGGCGGACGACGGAGTGGTGATCGTCGAACACCGGCGCCAATCGCTGCTGGCGCCCAATTACGACCGGCTGCGCCCGTACCGCGAGGTGAAGCAGGGCGAATCGCATCTAACCTTCTTTAGTCTGGAAAAGTCCGGAGAAGACTAGACTTTCCAGACTTCTCTAGACTTTCCCGGCGTGCTACCATCCAACTCGATTCACCAAATGATTCAGGAAAGGAAGCAGTGTGGTGCGGCGTGCAATCTATCCCGGATCTTTCGATCCTTTAACCAATGGCCATCTGGACATTATCACGCGGGCCTGTGCTCTGTTCGATGAAGTGATCGTGGCGATTCTGTTCAATCCCGGCAAGCAGCCGATGTTCTCCGTCGAGGAACGCACCGAGATCTTGACCGAGGTGCTGCGTCCGAAAGCCTCACAGATCATGATTGAAACGTTCGAAGGGCTCCTGATCGATTACGCCCGCCGGCGACAGGCGCAGGCCATCATCCGCGGCGTGCGCTCGGTTAAAGATTACGAATACGAATTGCCGATGGTCTTGATGAATCGCCGGCTCCACCCGCAACTCGAGACGGTGCTGCTGGTTGCTTCCGAGGACAATTCATACATCAGCTCCAGCCTGATCAAGGAAGTCTTCAGTCTGGGCGGTTCAATCGAGGGCCTGGTGCCCGAGCTGGTGATCGATCGGATGAGTGAAAAGCTGGCGGCCCAGCCGCGGCCGTAACCGAGCGACGAGATTATCGAATTTAAAGGAGTAACATGAAGACCACAGCGACATCCATCTCCGCCTTTCCCGCCTCCACGCGCGCCCAGTCGACCAAGTTGTCGTCGCTGGCGGCGCTGGTGACGGCCGCAGAAAAGCTGCGTTCGCAAGGCGTCAAGGTCGTCGATCTGGGGGCTGGCGAGCCGGATTTCCCGACCCCGGATCATATCAAAGAGGCCGCCAAACAAGCGCTGGATGAAAATTTCACCAAATATACGTCGACCAGCGGCATCGTTCCGCTGCGAAAAGCGGTCTGCGACTATATCAATCACAGTTTCGGTTCCGACTACACGCCCGAGCAGTGCTGCATGACCGTCGGCGGCAAGCAGGCCCTCTTCAACGGCGTCCTGAGTCTGATCAACCCCGGCGATGAAGTGCTGTTGGAGAGCCCCTGCTGGGTCTCCTTTCCCGAGATCGTGCATCTGGCCGAGGGCCGGGTGATCCCGATCGACACCGAGAGCACCGACTTTCATTTGAACGCCGAGCTGGTCAAAGCCGCGATCACTCCGAAATCGAAACTGATCATCATCAATTCGCCGTCCAATCCGACCGGCCGGGTGATCGATCCGGCGGAGTTCAAAAAAATAGTCGAAGCGGCCGTCGAACGCGGTTTGTGGGTGATCTCGGATGAGTGTTATCTGAGGCTCGTCTATCCGCCGTCTCAACCGTTTTCGGCCGCGGTCCTGCCGGCGGAGTTACGTTCGCGAATCCTGATCGCCGGCTCGCTCTCGAAGACTTACGCCATGACCGGATGGCGCGTCGGCTTCAATCTCGGCCCGCCGGAATGGGTGGCCGAGGTCATAAAAATCCAGAGCCAATCGGCCACTCAGGTCAACTCCATCGCGCAGAAGGCCGCGATTGCCGCCCTCACCGGTCCCCAGGAATCGGTCCGGGCCATGCAGGCCGAATATCAACGGCGCGCCGGCTGGTTCATTCCCGCGCTCAACGAAATTCCCGGCATCGAATGCGGCCAGCCCGAAGGCGCCTTCTACGCCTTCCCGAACATCAAGGAGCTGATGAAGAATTGCGGCTTCTCCTCATCGAAAGAGGCGGCGGAAGAGCTGCTCTGGAAATATGGGGTCATCTCGGGCGACGGCGGCGCTTTCGGCGCGGAAGGGTATCTGCGGATGTCGTATGCCACCTCCCTGGAGACGCTCCAGGAGGCCGTCGCGCGGATCAAACAGATGGTCGCCGACCGCGGCCGGTAAGCTCCGCCGGAGAGAGGGCCAAACCGCG
>DATEFT010000647.1:0-4413 GCA_035280505.1 Blastocatellia bacterium
CAGATGAGGCCGACCGCCGTCGATGGCGGCCCGGCCGCCCTCCTCGCCATGGAGCAGGCCCGCGAATGCGGCGATCCCTTCTCCATGGTCCTGCTCGACGCCCAGATGCCCGAGATGGACGGCTTCACTCTCGCCGAGAAGATCAAGGGCAATCCCGACCTGGCCGGCGCCACCATCATGATGCTCTCCTCCTCCGGACAATCGAGCGATGCCGTCCGCTGCCGCGAACTGGAGGTCGCCTCCTACCTGACCAAACCGGTCCGGCAGTCGGAACTGTTCAGCGTCATCCTGAAACTGCTCGGCGCCCAGGAACGAGAGGTCTGCAAGACCCCGGCGCCCGTCGTTCAAACGCTGCCGCCCAGCAACCGCCGCTATCACATTCTGCTGGCCGAGGACAATCCGGTGAACCAGAAACTGGTCATCCGCCTGCTCGAGAAGCAGGGGCACAGTATGGTCGTGGCCGACAACGGCCGTCAGGCGATCGCGGCCTTCGACCGCGAATCCTTCGACCTGATCCTGATGGACGTGCAGATGCCCGAGATGAACGGCTACGAGGCGACCGCCGCCATCCGTGAACGGGAGCGCCTCTCCGGCGGACACATTCCGATCATCGCCCTCACGGCCCACGCCATGAAGGGCGACCGCGAACGCTGCCTCGACGCGGGCATGGACGCTTACGTCTCCAAACCCGTCAAACCCGGGGAGCTCTTCGGCGCCATCGAAGAGTTGATCGCTGCCCGGCCCATTCATTGAAACAATCGATCAAATCGTTCTGTATTTTGAATTTTACAGCCGTGGCGGTGACCGGTATAGTGACGGCCATTTTTCTTTTAATCCGCGCGTGAGTCGAGATCACCGGTTGTCAACGCTTCACCTACCATAAGTTACAACGGGTAGGGTCCTCGAACGACCACGCCGGCGGGGCTGCGCTTTGCGGGAACCAGAATCTTAAAGGTGCCGTCAGGCACCGTCAGCACTCTAACAGAAATCCACCAACTCAGGAGGCACCACATGAGATCTATGCAAGGTCGCTGGAAACTCAGCGTTTTGTGCGCGCTCACAATCCTCCTCATCATGCCGGCGCTGGTCGGGGCACAGGATTATCGCGGTAAGGTCCAGGGGGTCGTGATGGACTCCGGAAAGGCCGCGCTCGCCAACGCCAAAGTTGTACTCAGGAACGAGGGGACGGGTGTGGAAGTAACTCATCAGACCAACACTGATGGACACTATATCTTCGACTTCGTCGAATCCGGCAACTACTCGTTGCGGGTCGAAGTTCAGGGCTTCAAGAAGTTCGAACAACGGAATATCGAGGTCCGGAACCGGGCCGATCTGACCGTCGATGCCCGCCTCGAAGTCGGAGGGTTGAGCGAAGTGATCACCGTTCAGGACTCGCCGGTGGGAGTGAAGTTCAACACCAGCAGCGACATCCTGACGATCGACAACAAGTTGATCGATCAGATGCCGATTCGCGGGCGCAACCCGTACAACGTCACCACGCTGGATCCGACGGTCAACGCCGGAAATAACGCCGAGAACCGGCCGTATCACCACGCCTTCGCCAGCGAATTCGATGCCGGCGGCGGCACCTTTCGCGCAAACGACATCCAGTTGGACGGCGTGCCGTTGACGTCGAGCTACAAGACCTCTTACACCCCTTCCATGGAGGCCGTGGCCGAGGTCTCGTTTCAGAAGAACGCGGTGGATTCCGAGTACGGATACAGTTCCGGCGGCATCGTCATCCTCAACATGAAATCGGGGACCAACAACTTCCACGGCTCGGGCTACTATCACCGCCGGGACCCGAAACTGAACGCCTTCGGCGACCCGACGCTGCCGCGAACTCCGGGCATGGACGAGACCGGATTGCGCGGCACGAGTCTCAGGATGTACGGCGGGACCATTGGCGGCCCGATCATCAAGAAGAAACTCTTCTTCTTCAGTTCATTCGAGCATTGGGACGACGCGCGCCCCCTCACCGTCAAGCTGACCCTGCCCACTGCGCTGGAGCGGCAGGGCGACTTCAGCCAGTCGGTCCGCACCTGCCTGATCAACCAGGTGTCCACCCCCTGCGTCCGCGAGATCTATGACCCGATCACCGCCACCGGCCCGAACGGCATCCGCCAGCGCTTCGACGGCATGAAGATCCCGCGCGACCGATTCGATCCGACGGCGGTCAGGCTCCTGGCCGAGATGCCGCTGCCCAATCTGCCGGGCAACGATCTGAACTGGCAGGGGACCAAGGTCGAGAACGTGGACTACTGGAACCTCTCGAACCGAATCGACTGGAATATCTCGGAGAAATGGAAATCGTTCGTGCGCTATGGCCAGTTCCGCACCCATCTGCTGGAAGACGCGCCGGCCGAAGGAAAGCTCTTTCCGATCACGGGCAGCAACCGTTACGGCCTGAGCATCGCCGCCGACACCGTCTACACGATCAACGCGCGGATGGTGCTCAATCTGCGCGCCAACTACCATCGGCTGACCGACGAAGCCTCGGTGCCGACCGCCATTCTCGGCCAGGAGGGCCTGCAGAATCTGTGGCCCAATAACCCCTGGTACAGCTCGCTCTACACCAGCGACACGGTCTACTATCCGGCGATCGACATGAACGCCGGCTCCTCGACCTACCGCCTGGGGCGCACCGGCCGCGAATTCTGGCAGCATCCGCAAGGCTGGGGCGGGTCGGCCCGCCTGAACTGGTACGCCGGAGATCACGCGATCAAATTCGGCGGCGAAGTGCGAGTCGATAAAGGCAAGGGAGCGCGATTCGAACCGATCAATCTCACCTTCCGCCAATTGCTGACGGCCAACCAGCAGAGCGGGTCCGACACGGCGGTCGTCAACGGCGCGCCCGACCTGAACAATACCGGCAGCGAATGGGCGACGTTCCTGCTCGGCTACCTCGACAATGGTTCCGCCGCGCGCCGGGTTCCGGTCCAGGAGGTCAATACCTTCGGATACTCGGCCTATGTCCACGACGATTTCAAGGTCAATAACCGGCTGACCCTCAATCTGGGCCTGCGCTGGGAGTTCGAACCCGGCCCGGTCGATGCGCAGAATCGCCTGTCGCAGCGATTGGACCTGACCAACCCGATCCCGGAATTCCAGGCGACTCCGCCCGTGATGCCCGCCGAGGCCACCCAGTTGCTGGCCGGCAAAGGCTACCGGCACATCTACAACGGCGCCTGGATCTTCACCGACGAGAACAATCGCCGCGCCTGGTCGAGATCTATGCTCAACCTGTTGCCGCGGGTGGGGCTGGCGTTACGCCTCGACCAAAAATCGGTCTTCCGGTTCGGTTATGCACGCTATATGACCCCGTCGTCCAAGATCCGCGATCCGCTGGGCGACTTCGTCAACCAGTACACGGGCTACTCGACGGTCACGACGGCGATCGCCACCGATCGGGGAAATCCCCGCTCGGTTCTCGCCGATCCCTTCCCGTCCACGGGGCCAACCTCCAATCCGGTGCAATTGCCGACCGAGCAGTCGCTGGGACGATACACCAATCTCGGAAACGCCGTCAGTCTGGATCAGTACGAGTTGAAGCCGCAGTTGAACGACCGGTTCACCGCCTCGTATCAGCGTGAAGTCCGGGGGCGGCTGGTGTTCAGTTTCGACTTCTTCTACAACCACGGCACCAACGTCCCCTACTCCGTGGACCTCAACATGGCCGATCCTTCGTTCCTTTACGAACTCCCGAATACGATCACCAATCGGACGGTGACCAACCCCTTCCGCGGCTACCTGACGCCGGATAAGTTCCCCGGCGCGTTACGCACCACTCCGCAAACGGTCTCGATCGGCAGCCTGCTGCGGCCCTATCCGCAATACGGCGCCATCACCCAGACCAATACGGCGGGCAAGAAGCTGCACGTCCAATCCTACAAGTTCCAGGTCCAGCGCCCCTTCTTCAAGGGGCTGAGCATGCTGGTCAACTATGCCTATCAGCGGGAGGCTCAGACGGAGTTCTTCGACGACCGTGCCACCTACGCCCGCGACTTCCAGTGGCGATTCCTCTCCAGTCCGCGCCATCGCTTCAATCATGCGGTGACCTGGGAGTTGCCGGTCGGGAGGGGCCGCTGGCTGCTCCGAACCGCCTCGACCCCGTTGGACCTGGCGCTCGGCGGCTGGCAGCTCACGACCACCAACCGCTGGTTCTCGGGCAACCTCTTGCAGTTCACCCAGAACCTGATCGTGACCGGCAATCCGAAACTCGATCATCCGACGCGCGACCGCTGGTTCGATACTTCGGTCTTCCGCCGGCTGCCGGCTTCGGATCGGAGCGTGCCGCGCACCAATGCCTACAACTATCCGGGCCTCGTCGGACCGGGCGCCTCACAGGTCGATATGACCATGAGCAAGTCCTTCAAACTGAACGAGCGGTTCAAGCTGGAGGTCCGGATGGAG
>DATEFT010000648.1:0-3126 GCA_035280505.1 Blastocatellia bacterium
ACCGGCACCGTCCTGCTGCTGCGCTGGTTCTGGTGGCGAATCAACGCCTGGTCGGAAGTGACGGCCATGGCGGTGGCGGCGGTCGTCTCGCTCACGCTGCAATTGGGCCTGGGCTGGGACAGCGACCAGCCCAGGGATTTCGCCCACCTGATGCTGGTCACCGTCGGAATCGCGACCGTCGCCTGGCTCGCGGTGACGTTCCTCACGCCACCCGAACCGGACGAGACGCTGCTCAATTTCTATCGTCGAGTAGAACCCGAAGGCCCCGGCTGGAGATCGATCGCCGCCCGATCCGGTCCCCGCGAAGCCCCGGCCGGCGGCGGGTTGACCGTCCAGTTCGTCAATTGGATTTTGGGTTGCGTTCTGATCTATGCCTCGCTCTTCGGAATCGGCAAACTGGTCTTCAAGGAGTGGGGAGCCGGGCTGAGCTACCTCGCCGTGGCCGTTCTGGCCGCCGTCTGGATCTCTCGTAATCTCTCGCGAGACGGACGGCCGCACATTTCAGGCCCGGAGCTGGTATCATCTACTACCGCCGAGCCCGAACTGCGGGTCTGAATTCGCGTGTTCCGCGGATTTCGCGGTTGAAGAAAAAGACTATAAAACTCCGTTGGTATACTCAAATGGCTAAAACCTCGATGCTATCAACGATTCTCGCCTGGCTGATCTTCAATATTTGCGCGCCGGCGCAGCAGGGCCAGAGCGCCGATTGGTCCATCATCCCGAAGCCGGTCTCCGCCAAACGGCTTGACGGCATCTTCACGCTGGACGGTCAGACGCGGCTGTTTGCGACGGATCAAGACGCGCGCCAATCGGCAACTTTTTTCAACCAGTACCTGTCCAAAAACTACGGGCTCGAGCTGAAACTGGCGGACGGTTCGCCCGACGCCAAGACCGACAACTTCATTCTGCTTCAAAATGCGAGCCGCGATCAGATCCGGCCCGATGGCTATCAGATAACGGTGGGCTCAACGGGCATCAGCATCACCGGAAAGCAGGCGGGGCTCTTCTTCGGCGTCCAGACCCTGATCCAACTGCTACCGGTCTCCGGCCAGGCTCCTTTCCGGATCCAGAATGGGGAGATCGTGGACTATCCGCGTTTCGGCTATCGCGGGATGCATCTCGATTCCGGCCGTCATTTCTATTCGGTCGAGTTCATCAAGAAATATCTCGACCTCATGGCGCAGTACAAACTGAACCACTTTCACTGGCATCTGACGGAAGACCAGGGATGGCGGATCGAAATCAAGAAGTATCCGAAGCTGACGGAGATCGGCTCCCGGAGAAAAGAGACCGTCAAGGACCGGCAACTGCAACCCTACGTCGGCGACGGCATCCCTTACGGCGGGTACTACACGCAGCAACAGATTCGGGAGGTCGTCGCTTACGCACAAGAGCGGTTCATCACCATCATCCCGGAGATCGAAATGCCGGGTCATGCGCTGGCGGCGTTGGCGGCTTATCCGGAACTCGCCTGCACCAGCGGGCCATTCGAGGTCGCCACGACCTGGGGGATCTTCAAAGATGTCTTCTGCCCGAAGGAAGAGACGTTCAAGTTTCTCGAAGACGTCCTGACTGAAGTCGCCGCGCTCTTTCCCGGCCCGTACATTCACGTGGGCGGCGATGAATGCCCGAAGGACCGATGGAAAGAGAGCGAAGTCGCGCAATCCGTGATCAAGCGCGAAGGATTGAAGGACGAACACGAGCTCCAGAGCTATTTCATCCGCCGCATCGAGAAGTTTCTCCAGACGAAGGGCAAACGGCTGATCGGATGGGATGAAATTCTGGAGGGCGGCCTCGCGCCGAACGCCATCGTCATGTCCTGGCGCGGCAAGGAAGGAAGCATCGCGGCCGCGCGCCAACAGCATTCCGTCATCATGACGCCGACCACCAACTGCTATCTGGATTATGGCCAGGGCGATCCTAAACGTGAACCGTTGAACATCGGCGGTTTGCTGCCCTTGAGCAAGGTCTATGGATTCGACCCGGTGCCGGCGGAACTGAAACCGGAAGAAGAACGTTTCATCCTCGGCGGCCAGGCCAATGTCTGGACGGAGTATATGAAGACGCCGGAGAAGGCCGAGTACATGGTCTTCCCACGCATGCTCGCGCTGGCCGAAGTCGTCTGGTCGCCTCAGGCCAACCGGAACTACGACGATTTTATGCGGCGGCTGCCGCCGCAACTGGCCAGACTGGATCGGCAGCAGGTGGCCTACCGGATTCCGGAGCCGTCGGGACTGAAGGACATTCAGATCTCCGGTGAGAGCAAGGTGAAACTCAATCTGACATCGTACGTTCCCGGCGGCAAAATCTACTACACGCTCGATGGAACGGACCCCAGCGAGCAATCGGCGGTCTATCAGTCGCCGATCGAGATCCTGCTGCAACCCGGGCAGAAGATCACTCTGAATCTCATCGTCGTCACTCCCGGCGGCCGGCGCAGTTCGGTCTATAGCGCCAGCCTCTCACGCACCTGACTCGGAGCTTGAGGCTTAATCCGTGCACCCCGCAGTCCCCGAGACGGAAACGCGTTCTGAAGGTCCGTGGAATCAATGTTCAGGGGCAGGATCCATCTCCAGGAACGCGGATTTGAACGCCGAATAGGAACTGCTGTTGGAATCGGCCGGTTTGACGATACTGAGGTGATCGGCGGTAATCGGGTCTAATCGCCTATTGCAGAGATCGTTGGCGCTGGAGAAACCGACGATCAGTAGACCGTAAGTCTCCAGAGTCTCGTACCCGCAGAAGGAAGGAAGGTTGCCGAGTCCGGCAGCCAGCCACTGACTTTTCAGATTGGCCAGGTATCCATCCTCCATCGGCAGCATGTTGCCGATTTGCCGATTCCGGCTGAGGAGCTGGGCGATCCGGGCCATGTCGCTGCCGCTGGTCGGGGTCGAGAAGAAGTAGAGGAACCCGATCTTGGAGGCGACCTGTTCACGATATTTGACCAGATACGATCTGGTCACCAGCCCGCCCATACTGTGGCAGAGAAAGATGATCTTTTGGTGATCGAGGATCCGGTGATGATCGAACCCGAGCCGCATCTGATCCGCCAGTTGATCGATGGTCGGGCTGCGTCCCATCATCCGGCTCGAGTAGGCATGGATGTAGATGTCATACCCGTTGAAA